>NZ_JAWRWI010000005.1:0-348742 GCF_046535585.1 Bacillus sp. SIMBA_005
ACATGATGTTTTTATCAAAAAAATGTGAAAACCCCACTTTTACTTGAAGTAAAGGTGGGGTTTGTCTACGGTCTGAACTACTCTTTAATAAGAGTAGTTTTCAGCATTACATGAATAGGATAAATAAAATCACACCTAGGATTATTCGGTATATTGCAAAAGGCACCAGTTTGATTTTATTGATCAGTTTTAGGAAGAATCGAACAACGAAGAGAGCCACAACAAATGCACTCACAAACCCGACGATAAAGAATGGCAGCATGTCTGTTGTTAAATATTCGGCATTTTTCACAAGTGTTAAAAAGCTTGCGCCCGCCATAATCGGCATCGCCATGATAAATGTAAAGTCAGCAGCCGCACGGTGATTCAAACCAAGAATAACCCCACCTGCGATCGTCGAACCCGAGCGAGAGAAGCCTGGCCATAACGCCAAACATTGAAACAGCCCGATATAAAGCGCCTGTTTGTACGTCATGTTATCGACAGAGCTTGTTTCTGTTTTACGTTTATTGATCCAGTCAGCGACAAGCATCAGCACTGCGCCTAAAATCAAACCGACTGCAACTGTTCTCACGTCAAACAAGTATTTATCAATATAATCTTCAAATAAGAATCCTAAAATGACGGCTGGGACGAGTCCTACTGCGATTTGAGCAATGGTCAGTTTATGCCCGCTGCGCTTTTGTTCTTCAGTGATATTTTTCTTTAATCCTAACAAGTTCAAAATCCGATCCTTGAACACAATCATGACAGCTAAAATAGAGCCTAACTGAATCACGACTTTAAAAGTGTTTGCCGCCTCTGGCGTAATGATTTCCTTTGATTTTAACCATAGATCATCGACAATGATCATGTGACCTGTAGACGAGACAGGTGCATACTCTGTTAATCCTTCGACAATTCCTAAAACCAGTGCCACGAATAAATCCCATAGATTCATGATTTTCTTTCCTTTCAATTCTGATCTTTTGAACAGGCAACCATCTATGTCCACATAAAGACAAGCTTCCTTCATCGAAAGCTCGTCTTTATGATACTATATTTTTTTCAAAAAAAGATTATGACATTAAACCTTTTCTTCTTTATATAAATTGGATCGCATTTTGAACCAATCAAACAAGTGGGTCGTGATGACCTTCAGGACGGCATATGTCGGAATCGCAACAATGATACCGACTACGCTGAACAATTTACCTGCTGTTAAGAGAACAAAGATAATCGTGATCGGATGAATATGAAGGTTTTTCCCCATGACCTGAGGTGAAATAAATTTCCCTTCAATGAGCTGAACCACTGTCCAGACAATGATTAGTTTTAAAAGCATCACTGGTGATGTCACAAGTGCAATCACAATCGCTGGTGTAATCGCAATCGTTGGACCAAGGTATGGCACCACACTTGTACATGCCGCAATGATTGCCAGCAGCAACGCATAGTCAAGTCCAATAATCAGATAGCCAATTAGAAGAAGAACACCAATACAGAAGCTGACAATGATTTGTCCGAGAATATAAGAGCTCAGGCGATGGTTCATTTCGTGAAGCACGATATGAGTATGTTCTCTAAACTTATTCGGAATAAATTTCAAGAAATAGTCAGGTAATTTTTTGCCGTCTTTTAATAGATAAAACAGAATGAACGGAACGGTCACGATCGAGATGATGATTTCAGTGAGCGCCCCTATGAACGTCCCCACTCCGGTAAAGGTACTTTCCAAAATTTTCGTCGCTTGACTTGACGCTTTGCTCACCAATTCAGAGACGTTAAAATTCATGTTTTTTTGCGCTTGATTAATAAAGTTGCTTCCCGTTAGTTGTCTAATCTGATCTTCTACCGTATCAACATATTTCGGAAGGTTATGAAACAGGCTCATCATTTGTGCTTGTAAAAAAGGAATAATAGACACAATCGTCACTGTTATAACGCCAATAATGACAATATATAAAAGCAAAATCGAAAAGATTCGTTTAACTCTAAACCTCTCTAACAAATTGACAATCGGATTTAATAAATAATACACGACCCCCGTTAAAATAATCGGTAAGGCAATCGTTTTGATGAGTACAATGAGCGGTGTGAAAATAAAGGATGTTTTCATGAAAACAAGGATATTCAATCCGATTAATAGCAGGACGAGTAAAAAGAGAACAAACTTGTTATCAAGAAAAAATTTTCTAAATCGACTGCTCCACATTTGCATAGAATTCATATCGTTCCTCCAAACTCGGGCTATTTTATAAATAAATTGTACACTACCTGATCATGATATAGTGGTCATTGTTTCAGCTTTTTTTCCCATTTCGCAATGGACACAGAATGGGCTGTCCTATCAGTCTTATCCATAGCAAAGACTGCTCTGTGCTTTCTTGACCTGGAAATGGAATTCCCTCTCGTGCAGCAAATAAGTTTGCAGGGAAAATGAGGACAAGATAGACAGCAATGATTTTTGCTGCTGCGATCCTGACATTTGGCAAAAGCAGCAAGACAGCCAGCAGCCATTCTAGGCATGCCGTCGCATAGACCATTACATATGGAAATGGCCAGCCTGGCATCATACGGGCAAAGCCGCTTGGCTCTACCACATGAAAAATACCGCCTGCTATGAATAAAAGCGCAAAGACGTATGTACTTCCTATATGCAGGACGCGCTTCATGGTCGTTTCCTCCTCTCCCTTCTATCAGAGTATTACCCGAATGAAGGAAGAAACTACCCACTTCTCGTACATTTATATCCTTTATGTAAGACGAACCAGCCTATATAAAGGTTTCATCCGCTTTTCAATAAAAAGAATGTTCTTTCTTACAAACGCTTTCAAAGGATGTATAATCAGAGAAAAGCAGAAGGAGGGAACGACATGATTCGATTTGCTGTCATCGGAACGAACTGGATTACAGATCGATTCTTACAGGCCGGTGAAGGAATAGCTGATTTTACATGTACAGCCGTCTATTCACGATCCGCTGAAAAAGGCCAGGCATTTGCCGAAAAATACGGTATTGATACAGTTTTTACGAACTTACATCAAATGGCAGAAAGTGATGCGTTTGATGCCGTGTATATTGCGAGTCCAAATGCCCTTCATAAAGAGCAGGCCATGTTGATGATGGAGCACCAAAAGCACGTATTATGCGAAAAACCATTTGCCTCTCACCGAAAAGAAGTAGAAGAAATGATTGCTGCAGCGAAGAAACATCAAGTGTGTTTGATGGAAGCGATGAAAACGACATTTCTGCCCAACTTCCTTCAAATCAAACAGCATCTTGATCAGCTTGGACCCATTCGGCAAGTGGTCGCTCATTACTGTAAATATTCCTCAAGATACGATGCCTACCGAAATGGCGAGATTCCAAATGCTTTTAAGCCTGAATTATCGAATGGTTCTTTAATGGATATTGGTGTGTATCTCGTCTACCCGGCGATCTATTTATTTGGTCTGCCGAATCAAATCACCGCGAGAGGTTATAAGCTTTCTTCTGGTGTAGATGGAAGCGGCTCTGTCCTTATGCAATATGACGGACATCAAGCACTCCTTTTTCATTCTAAAATTTCAACGTCTCATTTATCTGCAGAAATTCAAGGAGAGGATGCGACGATGGTGATTGATCAATTCCATCGTCCTTCACATATCTCGATCCATGATCGGCAAGGACACCAAACCGACATCTCTCTCAAAGATGACCAGCCAGCCATGTATTATGAAATCTGTCATTTTATTGAGTGTATTCAGCAAGGAATGAGTCAGTCTCCAATCAATACATTTGCCTTATCTGTTCAAACTATGTCCGTCATGGACGAGGCGAGAAAACAAATGGGCGTGAGGTTTCCTGCCGATAGATAAAATGAATGGGGCATGAAATGATGAACAAAGGGCGAACATGAGATGCAAATTCGCCCTTTGTTTATTTTGGATCCATAGTTTATTTTGCCGCTAATACATCAGCAAATGCTTTCACATAGGGAGGAAGATCCGGTGGACGTCTGCTCGAGACGAGATGTCTATCTATGACGACTGCTTCATCAAACCAGTCTGCCCCAGCATTTGTCATATCATCTTTAATACCAGGTGTACTTGTCACTTTTTTTCCTTGCAGGATTCCTGCTGAAATCAATACCCATCCAGCATGGCAAATTTGCCCGATTGGTTTTGCCTTTTCATCAAATGAACGTACGATATTTAACACTTCTGGAAAACGGCGCAGTTTATCTGGCGCCCACCCTCCAGGGACAAGCACAGCATCATATTCATCCGCTTGAATGGAATAAAAATCTGCATCAGATACAGCCGGCACACCATACTTCCCAGTGTACTCATGATTTGCTTTTTCTCCTACAAGGTGCACAGTTGCCCCTTCTTCTCTTAAACGCAGAACCGGATACCATAGCTCTAAATCTTCAAAATCATCACTGACAAACGCAATGACCTTCTTATTTGCTAAACGCATAACATCTCTCCTATTCTTTCGATTTCCTCTATTGTACGAGATGACCGCTTAAAAAGAAAAGCGGTTCCCCTTGAGGAGAACCACTTGACCTTATTCACTGATCTTGAATTTTTTAATTAAATCACGTAATTCTTCCGCCATTTGGGAAAGAGTCGTAGAGGAAGAACTAATCTCTTCCATAGAAGCAAGCTGCTCTTCAGCAGATGCAGCGATATCTTGGATGCTTGCTGAACTCTCCCGTGATACATCTGCAATTTCATTCACTGCTTTAGAAATTTGCTCAGATCCTTTTGAAAGCTCGCGTACTGTTGTATTCATTTCATTAATTCTTGTAGCGATTTCGGCTGTTTGCTGATTAATTTGTGAGAAGCTTTCTTTCGTTTGATCTGTAATGGAAAGACCATTCTTCACTTCTTCATTTACTGATTTGAACATATTTTGAGATGTTTCGATTTCAGATACGATTTCTTTCACAAGCTTTTCAATCTCTTTTGCTGAATCTGATGATTGAACTGCAAGTTTACGCACTTCCTCCGCAACAACAGAGAAGCCTCTGCCTGACTCACCTGCACGTGCTGCTTCAATGGCTGCATTGAGCGCAAGTAAATTCGTTTGATCCGCAATGCCGTTAATCACGCCTAGGATGCTTGTGATATCTTTTGATTTATGCTCTAGCCCGTTGATCACCCCTTCAGCTTCTTTCACTGAATGGTCGATCGTCTTCATTTGGCCAACGGTTTGCTCCACAAGCTGTCCGCCTGATTCCGCGGCTGTTCTTGATTGAATAGATGACGCTGTGATGACATCAGATGTTTCTGCGACTTCGTTCAGTCCCTCATTCATTTGTTTTAAATGAGCCGCACTTTGCTCCACCATTTCGCTTTGATTTTCGTTGCCGTTTGAGAATGTTTCAATAGATGATGTAATATGTTCAGTTGCTTGTGTTGTTTGACCTGCGCTTGCCGTCAGTTCTTCAGATGAAGAAGCCACGTTTTCTACAGATGTTTGTACAGCTTGGATGACATCTCTTAATGACTCACTCATTTCATTAAAGCTTGTGCCTAGCTGTCCAATTTCATCTTTTGACCGGACATCAATTTTTTCTGTTAAATCTCCCTCACTGATTTTCTTTGAAGAAGAGACAAGTATAGAAAGTGGTTTTGTAATGGAACGGATGATCAAGAAGATCAGAATCCCGCCAATGATGAGCGCACCAGCTAAAATGATAGCGGCCATGTTAAAGACTGGCTGTGCAGCTTCTTCGACTTCCGTCACAAACATCGTACCGACAATTTTCCAGCCCGTCGCTTTGTTTGTGGTAAATTCCATTTGCTTTTCTTTTCCTTCAAACATATAACTCATAGAACCTTCATCTTGTGAATAAAGCTTTTCTAGCCACTCACCAGATAATTTTGTTCCAGCTTTTTTCGTAGGATGGGCAACAAAGGTACGATCCGGACTTCCGATAAAGGCATAGCCTTGTTTCCCAATGTTTATGCTATTTGATTCTTTTACGAGATTCGCAATGTCTAAGTTCATTGCAATGACGCCTGATCCGTCCTCTAACTTTTTAGAGATGGTGACCACAAGCGTACCTGTGGAAGCTGTTGGATACGGTGCTGAAACAGACAGCTCTCCGTTTTTCTCCCAGCCGTCTTTATACCAATCCCGCTCCGTTGCGACATAGTCAGCAGGCATTTTTTTGTTAGGATATCTCGAAAACACTTTGCCATCACTTGAAGCGACAAAAATGCCTTCTGTGTCATCATTCATACTCATGAACTGCTCAAAGCGTCCTTGAATATCTGTCGTACCTTTTTGCTTAAGCTTTTTCTCCGTGATCCATTTGCTAAAGAAATCGGCTGCGTCTGTTTTCACTTTCACAACCTTCGTAATATTTTTATCTAGCTGCTCGACGTTCTCCTTTGCACTTTGCATGATTTGATCATTTAAGGAAGTGCTGGCCGTATGATAAGAAGAGAATGCCAACACAATGATCGGGCATAAGAGAATAAATAAGAAAGAGAATACGAGCTTTTTTGAAATAGATGGCTTCCTGAAATACTGTATGAATTTCATAAAAAAGAAAACTCCTTTTAGTAAGATAGTATATATATCGGAAGTACTACTAGGTTGTTTACTTTTTTAACTTATTAAAGTCTAAATAAGACCAAAATACCCAAATTATATGTATTGAATGGAAAAAACACCTGATGCCAAAACGTCAGGTGCTTCCCTATACTCTTATATTTTAAATTGTTTAATGAGCTCTCTTAGCTCTTCTGCCATCTGAGATAACGTAGCAGAGGATGAGCTGATCTCTTCCATAGATGCCAGCTGTTCTTCTGCGGATGCTGCGATATCTTGGAAGCCTGCAGAGCTTTCTCGTGAAAGCTCTTTGATTTGATTCACCACATGTGAAATATCATTTGAGCCATGCGAAAGTTCTTTAGCCGTTCCGTTCATTTGTTTCATTTGTTCTGTCATTTCTAATGTTTTATCGGTAATTTTCTCAAAGCTGACTTTCGTTTCATCTGTAATATTTAATCCAGATTGTACTTCACCTGCTACTTGTTTAAACATGTTCTGTGATTTTTCAATTTCCTCTACAATCTCGTTCGTCAAGCTTTCAATTTCCTTTGAAGAGCTTCCTGATTGCTCTGCCAGCTTACGAACTTCTTCTGCAACAACAGAAAAACCTCTGCCTGCTTCTCCTGCCCGAGCGGCTTCTATCGCAGCATTTAAAGCTAGGAGATTGGTCTGGTCGGCAATGCCGTTAATGACACCCAGAATGTTCGTAATATCTTTTGATTTCTGCTCTAAGCCTTGAATCACAAGCTCTGCTTCTTTCACTGCCTGCTCGATGGTTTGCATTTGCCCTGCTGTTTTTTGAACAAGTTCTCCACCGGCCTGAGCCGTTTTGCTCGAATCAATCGACGATTCCATCATATGAGAGGTCGTATCGACCATATCGGATAAGCTGCGATCCATTTCATTCAACTGGACTGAGCTTTTTTCAATCATATCATTTTGATGTTCATTGCTGTTTGAGAACTGTTCAATAGATGATGTGATATGCTCAGTCGCTTGAGCGGTCTGTCCCGCACTAGCTGTTAACTCTTCAGAGGAGGCGGCCACATTTTCAATGGAATTTTGAACAGCTTGAATGACTTGTTTCAGCTTTGATGACATCTCGTTAAAGCTCTGCGCAAGCTTGCCGATTTCATCATGCGTACGAACTTCAATATGCTGTGTCAGATCACCCTGACTGATTTTTTCAGCCGATTCAGAGAGCGCTATCAGTGGCTTTCGGATCGATTTAATAATAAAATAAATCGCGATTCCGCCTATGGCAATCGCAACTGCCAGTATGATCATTGTTAAGTCGAGAACTGGCTGTGCAGCTTCTTGAATTTCGCCAACATACATTGTTCCAGCAAGCTTCCAGCCTGTTGCTTCATTTGTGTCAAAAAACATTTGCTTCGGCTGTCCATTGTATTCATATTTAAAGTTGCCTTGTTTTTCATCATACAATTTTGTGATGAAATCACCTGTCAATTTCTCCCCAGGCTTGTCTGTTTTATGGGCAATATAATGCTGATCTGGAGTCGCGACAAACGCATAGCCCTCTTTACCAATTTTGATACTGTTTGTATCTTTTATGATCGTGTTCAAGCGCATATTGATCCCAATTACACCAGATCCATCTGCTAACTGTTCTGATATTGTGATGAGCAGGTCATCTGATGACTTGTCGACAAAAGGATCTGAAATGATGAGTTTCTTATCTCCCATCGATTGTTGAAACCATGGTTCGTTTTTTGCGCTCGCTCCACTCCTTTTATGAATCTCGGAATATTCGGTTAGTTTACCATTTTGATCTGCAATGAATACTTCCACAACATCTTCGTCTGTTTCCGATAATTGCTCTAATTTCACCTTAAGTAAATCCTTGTTTTTAGAAGTCAATTCACTCTTTTTCACCGATTTAGATAAATAAGAAACGATATCAATTTTAGGCTGTACATCTTTATTAATGAGTTCGTTTAATTGCTGAACACCATTTGCAGCACTAGACATAATCTCATCATTGAGAGACTTTGATGCCACTTCATAAGAAAATGCTGCCAATACGAGAATTGGCACTAGGAGAATCGCTAAGAATGCAGTAATTAATTTCTTGGACATTGTAAAATGCTTAAAAAAGTTGATTTTTTTCATGACTCTACTCCTTTTGAATTATGATTTGTGGTCTTTCCCTTCTATTCTTAGGTAATACGAATTATTTTTCAAGGGATAATGTTCGAAATCCAATTAAAATGAGTAAATTTACCTATTTCTTTTGATTTATTCAATTGAAAAAGAGCCCTTTAGCTGAAGGGCTCTTTTCATTTTGTCTATTCGACTTTAAATTTGCTGATCAAATCACGCAATTCTTCTGCCATTGATGAAAGCGTAGCAGAGGAGGAGCTGATTTCTTCCATAGATGCGAGCTGTTCTTCCGCTGAAGCCGCAATGTCTTGAATGTTTGCGGAGCTTTCACGTGAGACGTCTGCAATCTCACGGACAGCCTCTGACACATGTGCAGAGCCATTTGAAAGCTGGACAACTGTTTGATTCATTGTTTGAAGCTGGTCAGAAATTTCTTTTGTCATTTCGAAAATATTGTGGAAGCTCACTCTTGTTTGTTCAGTGAAGCTTAAGCCTGATTGAACTTCTCGATTCACTGCAGTGAATACTTCCTGTGATACATCGATGTCTTGAACGATTTCTTTAATCAAATTCTCGATTTCTTTCGCCGAATTGGCTGATTGAACAGCCAGTTTTCTTACTTCTTCAGCTACAACGGAGAAGCCTCTGCCAGATTCCCCAGCTCTTGCTGCCTCAATCGCTGCATTTAGCGCAAGTAGATTTGTTTGGTCGGCGATACCATTGATGACACCTAGAATTTGTGTAATGTCTTTTGATTTACTTTCAAGAGCGCTGATGACATTCTCTGCTTTTTTCACGGACTGATCAATGACATTCATTTGAGAAGCGGTTTTTTCGACAAGCTGTCCGCCTTCCCCTGCGATATCTGTTGATTTGATCGATGAAGCAGTAATGGATTCAGCCGACTCATTCATGTGCTGAAGGCCACGGTTCATTTCCTCTAACTCGTCTGAGCTAGATTCGACTTTTTCATTTTGACTTTCATTTCCATTTGAGAATTGTTCAATGGCTAGTGTAATATGCTCTGTTGCTTTACTTGTTTGCCCTGCGCTGGCTGTCAGTTCTTCTGAGGAAGAAGCGACATTTTCAACTGAGGTTTGTACGGCACCAATTAGGGTTCTTAATGAGTCTATCATTGTATTAAAGCCTTTTCCAACTTGACCAATTTCGTCATCTGATTGGATCTGAAGCTTATCTCGTAAATCACCTTCGCTGACTTTTTTCGAGAAGCGGGCAAGGTTGGATAATCTTTTCGATATAGAGCGGACGATAAAGAAGATGAGGGTACCTGCTACGATAAGTGTCACACTGAACACAATAAGGGCTGTATTGAAAACGGGCTTTGCTGCATCTTCTACTTCTGATACGAGCATCGTTCCACCGATTTTCCAGCCGGTTAATTCATTGGTCACATACGCAACCTTTTTATCTATTCCTTTGAGTGTGTAACTGCCGCTTCCTTCTTTGTTTTTAAAAATAATATTTGCCAGATTCTCATTGACCTGACTTCCTGACTTTTGGGTCGGATCTGCTAACACTGTTTTATCTTTCTCCATGATGAAAGCATAGCCTTTTCGCCCAATTTTGATTTCTTTTAACTTTTGAATCAAGGTGTCAATTTCCATATCAAGTCCAATAACACCTGAACCATCTTTCATTTTTTGAGTAATCGTGATAACCATTTTGCCTGTGGAGGCTGCTACATATGGTTTTGTGATGACTTGTTTGCCGTTTTCTGCATTGAGTGCTTCTTGATACCATGGACGCTCTCTCGGATCGTAGCCATCAGGCATCTTTTGAACAGGATATTGCATAAACAGTCCCTTTTCGGAGCCTGCATAGATAGCAGAAACATCTTTTTCATTAATTTTTCCAAATTGCTGCAATTCTTTAATGGTCGTATTTCTATTTTTTTCTTGAAGATTAGACGCTTTAAGTGAGTCTGTAAACAGAGCTACAGCATCTGCTTTATTTCCTATATTCTCATTGATTAAAGTATCAAATGCATTGACTTGACTCATTGCACTGCCCATAATCTGTTTGTCTAGCTCTGTCTTTGATGTAAAAAACGCACTAATTGTCAGTGCAGTGGTTGGCAGGATAAGGACTACCAAAAAAGCCATAATTAATTTTTTTGAAATGGATGGTTTTTTTAACCATTGGATCATTTTCCCCATTTTCTCTTTCCCCCTTTACTTCTCTAAAGTTATTATCGGATGAAAGGTTTAATTTTACAGGCTAGACATGCTGTTTAAACATAAAAAAAATACCCAGACAATTCTGGGTATTTTTTCATCGTTTTTTAATCAATTTTGAATTGACTTGTGAGCTCTTTTAGTTCCTCTGCCATGTTTGCAAGTGTCACTGAAGAAGATGATATTTCTTCCATAGAGGCCAGCTGCTCTTCAGCAGAAGCTGCAATATCTTGAATGTTTGCCGCACTTTCTCTAGAGACTTGGCGCATCTCCTGCATAGCTTGTGAAACCAGCTTCGAACCGCTCGATAGATCAATGGCTGTATCGTTTAATTGCGTCAGTTTTTTCGACATTCCTTCTGCCGCCTCATAAATGTTCTGGAAGCTTTCTTTTGCTTCTTCTGTCATACCAAGTCCTGCATGTACTTCTCGATTGACCGTTTTGAACATATCTTGAGATTTAGCAATTTCTAACACAATTTCTTGAATGAGCTTTTCTATTTCTTTCGCTGAGTCTGCCGATTGAACAGCTAGTTTTCTCACTTCTTCTGCCACGACAGAGAAGCCGCGTCCTGATTCGCCTGCTCTAGCTGCTTCGATGGCTGCATTTAACGCAAGAAGATTCGTTTGATCTGCAATGCCGTTAATGACATTTAAAATGCTCGTAATATCTTTAGACTTATATTCTAATTGCTTCATGACTTGTTCTGCCTCTTGTACAGATGTATCAATATGTTTCATTTGGCTCGCTGCGCTTTCAACAATTCGGCCGCCTTGACCAGCTGCCTCTGTCGATTGAAGTGAGACAGAAGCCACTTCTGATGACGTTTGTGACATGCCTTGTAATCCTTCATTCATTGCCACAAGCTGATTCGTACTAGATTCGACTTTCTCGTTTTGTGCTTCATTTCCATTTGAAAATTGTTCAATCGACATTGTGATATGCTCGGTTGCTTGACTTGTTTGGCTGGCACTTGCCGTCAGCTCCTCGGAAGCGGATGCCACATTGTCGACAGACTGCTGAACCGCTCGAATGACTTCACGTAAAGATTCACTCATCTTGCTAAAGCTTCTTGTGAGATCTCCAATTTCATCCTTCGATTTGGTTTCAAGGGTTTCGGTTAAATCACCTTCGCTCACCTTTTCTGAGAAATCAACAAGCTTTCGAAGTCCAATTGTGATGGAGCGAACGATAAAGAAGATCGCAATACCGCCAAGGATAAAAGAAGAAATTAAAAGAATAATGGCAGAATTCCAAACTGGCTGTGCTGCTTCTTCTGTTTCTGATACAAACATCGTTCCAGCAATTTTCCAACCTGTTAAATCATTTGTCACAAAAACGAGGCGTTTTTGTTCTCCTTTATTCTCATAAGTTGATGTTCCTTCTTTGCCGCTGTAAAGGATTGATGAAATGTTCTCTGTAACTGCAGAGCCTGATTTTTCTTCTGGATGAGCTACAATTTGCTTATTTCTATTTGCAATAATTGGATATCCTTCTCGTCCAATTTTAATGTCTTTGATTTTATCGACAATATCCTGTACATCAATATCAATCCCAATGGCTCCCGATCCGTCCTTCAGACGCTGAGCGATTGTGACAACCATTCCATTTGTTGTGGCAGAGATATATGGATTGGTGACCACAGGTTCACCTTTTTCGTCCTGCATTGCTGCTTTATACCAGTCACGAGTCGTTGGATCATAGCCTTTTGGCATGTCTACTTTAGGGAACTGAATAAAGTCACGTTTTTTACTTGCTGCATAAAACCCAACCACATCATCTTCATTGATTTTACTGTATATTTCAAAATGCTCATACAGTTCGTCCTGGTTTTTCTTTTTAAAATCTGCAGCACTGGATGTTTCGGTAAATAGTTTGACTGCATTTTCCTTATTCAAAAGCTTTTGCTCGATCATGTCATTCAGTTCATTGACTCTTGCATTTGCTCCATACATAATTTCATGATCTAATTCTTCTTTGGCAATCTGATATGAAATCGTACTGAGTGTAATAATTGGCAAGACAAGAACGAGAGTGAATGAAATAATCAGCCTCTTAGAAATCGATGGTTTTTTCAACCATTTTATTGCATTTTTCATGTTTTTCCTCCTTTTAAACGATATGTTATATATCGGACATCTTCATATTATTTTCATGTTTTTCAAATAAAAAGGATGCATTTTTGTTTATTTCCACAAATTGATTCCTTGCCCAAGCACCCTGCATACGCTAATACAAAAGGGGGCGCTTTTCATATGATTATCCTTTCAGGACAGCCAGTAACAAATGAGCAGCTGGCTTCATTTCAGCTAGAAGGACAAAAGCGGATCATTTTGATGCAGTTACAAGCCTCAAACGATACATTCCGCTTCAGGCAAGCATCTGATTTGTTATTTGAGGTCACTTTGAGATCGAACATTATGAATGCTGCAAGAGATTTGCATAAAAGTGGTGCCTCATTTGCCATCTTTCAAAGGTCTCGTGCAAATGACGCCTTTTGGCGCGTATCTGAAGCAGGAGCACTAGAGCTGCGCTATCAAGTCGAACCATCTAGAGGCATTAAAGACATTTTTGAAAATGGCTCACAATATGCCTTTGAATGTGCCACCGCCATTGTCATCGTGTTTTATATGGGCGTCTTGCAAACGGTAGGAGACGAGAAGTTTAACCGAAGGCTTCGCAGTTTAACCCTGTATGACTGGCATTATGATACATTGTCGATTTATACAGAGCGCGGGAATGACTTTATCTATGGAGATTGCTTATATTTCGAGAATCCAGAGTTTAGCTATCAGCAGTCACAGTGGCGTGGGGAAAATGTGATTTACTTAGGAGAAGATCAATATTACGGACATGGACTTGGGATTTTAACAGCGGCCGAAATTATCGATAGATTAAATAAGAGAAGGCGGCCAGGTGCTGTTCAATCTGCTTATCTATTGCCGCAGACCACCCGGATGGATGTGATTTATCTCAGGCAAATGTTTGGCAGCTAAAAAAAGCCTCTTGTCTAGTGGTTATGACAAGGGGCTTTTGTATGCCTTGCGATTTCGATAATCTTGCAGCGTGCCAAGCATCGTGTTCGCAAGGATCTCCATTTTTTCTAAGTCTTTTCTTGTGACCGGCGGATCATGCCAGCTCCATTTTACATAACGAACAAAATAGTAATGACGAATGGGCGTAAGGACGGCAGGAGAGTGCGGAAATTCATCAAACCAAAATTCAATTTGGCCTTTTTTTCGGTATGAATGTTTTAAAATGTCCACCCTTTCACACCACCCAAGATGATTTTATATGTGCGTCAGTTCATGCATGATCTCCTCAACGGTTAAAATCGAGTGAATACGGCCAACGCCCTGTCCTGCCCAAAGAGCCATTTGATCAGGGTTTCCCGCCGCAGCGGCTGCTTTTCGCATCGGTGTCGTCCATACATGCTGAACCGGATAAGGAAGAACCCTATCTTCATTCTGTCTTTCTTCCTCCATCCACTGATTCACAATACCTCTTGCTCTTTTCCCTGAGAAAAGCCTCGTGATCTTTGTTTCACTGCTTTCTGCCTGTAAAATCGCCTTTTTGTATACGTCTGCCGCAGCACTTTCCTGACTGGCTAAAAATCGTGTGCCGATTTGCACCGCATCCGCTCCAAGCGCTAGAGCGGCTTCTACACCTGCTCGATCTGTAATCCCGCCTGCGGCGATCAATGGCACATGACAGAGCAGCTTGACGTCAGAGATCAGGCTAAAGAGTCCCACTAGGGCATCTCCTTTTGCAGGTAAAAAGGTACCGCGGTGACCTCCTGCTTCACTTCCTTGCAGAACAATGGCATCCATTCCTTTTTCCTCTAAAAGCAGTGCTTCCTCTTTTGTAGTGGCGGTTCCGATTAAAAAGATCCCCTTTTGTTTTAAACGTTCTATCGTTTGTTCATTTGGACAAGAGAAGGTAAAGGAAACGACCGGTACGTCTTGTTCCAAAAGAATGTTGATTTTCTGTTCAAAATCATGCCACAATTCCTCTTCGCTCGGCAGACTATCAGCTACTGGTCGTACTGGCAGTCTCTTCTCCCAAAATGCCACATCCTCTTTTTTGACTTCAGAAATTGGCTCTGGTACAAATACATTGACCTGGAACTGGCGAGTTGTCAGCTGTTTGACCTGTTTGATCTGCTGCCTCAAATGGTCAGGCTGCACATATCCACTTGCCAAACTGCCAAGTCCCCCGCATTGCGAAACAGCAGCTGCTAGCTGCGGTGTCACGGCACCTCCTGCCATTGGTGCTTGGATAATCCCATATTTGATTTGCAGTAATTTCGTGAAATCCCCCATTTATTTCCCCCATCTCTTACTCGTTTGATGACACCTGTATATAAAAATGGCGATGTCTCGGCCCGTCAAACTCACAGAAATAAATTCCCTGCCATGTGCCAAGGACAAGATCACCATGATGGATGAGAACATGCTGCGAAGCACCCATATAGCTCGCTTTCATATGAGCGGCTGTATTTCCTTCCATATGGCGGTCCTTCGGATGTTCCCACGGAAAGACTTCGTCAAGCCTCCGGAGCATATCTCGTTTCACATCTGGGTCTGCATTTTCATTAATGGTCATCCCTGCTGTCGTATGGGGACAGTAGACGATGACACTTCCGTTTTGAATACCTGTTTCCTTAACATATTGATGGACCTCATTCGTCACGTCGACCATCTCATCGCGTCTATTTGTTTGTACATTGATTTTTTTCATATGAGCGGCTCCTTTTTGTCATTTCTATAAAACCATACCCTTTTTATGTGGAATCAATCACTGTTGATCGGTGGAAGACATTCTCCCACCTAAAGTTTACCAAGTAAAAAAACCTCGTCAAGCGTGACGAGGTTTTTAAGAAAAGTGGACCTTTTTGATTTCAATGGTCCGAATATGATGGTCTTCCGCATCTATGATGGTAAATTCACAGCCTTCTGCTTCAATCGTATCTCCAATCTCAATATCAAATTTATGTGTCATCATCCAGCCAGCAATTGTATCAACATCATCATTCTCTATCGCTAAATCCAATAAATCATTTACTTCATCAATCAAGGCTTTTCCATCCATTACATAGTGGAAGTCACCTTTTTTAACGATATGAGGTGTTTCGTCCTGATCATATTCATCTCGAATTTCGCCCACGATTTCCTCTAATATGTCCTCTACTGTGACAAGCCCGGCTGTTCCTCCGTATTCGTCTACGAGCACTGACATATGAATGCGTTCCTTTTGCATCAAAATAAGCAATTCTTGAACAGGTGTACTTTCAATCACACGAATGACCGGACGCATTAAGTCTTCAATCGTCACATCTTGATTCAGGAAACTCGCTTTAAACACATCTTTGCTATTGATAACACCAACCACATGATCTTTATCTTCTTTAATGACGGGGTAGCGTGTGTATCTTTCGTTTAGCATATAATGCGTCACGTCTTCAAGCGTCTGTTCAATCTCTATAGCTGAAATTTCTGTACGAGGGATCATGATCTCTCTCGCCACTCGGTTATCAAATTCAAAAATTTTATTCACATATTTGTACTCAGACTGGTTAATCTCGCCCTTCTCATAGCTTTCAGATAAAATAAGGCGCAACTCTTCCTCACTGATCGCCACTTCATGTTCTTTGACAGAATGAAAACCGAATAATTTCACAATGCCTCGTGCCGCCCCATTTAATGCTTTAATAAACGGGTACATGACTCTATAGAAAAAGATAAGTGGCTTTGCTGTCACAAGGCTGACCGCCTCTGCCTTTTGAATGGCAATCGTTTTAGGCGCAAGTTCTCCCACAACGACATGTAAAAACGTAATGATCACAAATGCAATGATAAACGATAGGATGTCGGTTAATGCGGAATGAAGCCCCAGCTCCTCAAATAGTGGGTGCAGAAAATGCTCCACCGTCGGCTCGCCCAGCCACCCTAAACCTAAAGCCGTGATGGTAATGCCGAGCTGACAGGCGGATAAATATTCGTCGAGATTTGATATGAGCTTTTGTACGTGAATGGCTCTCTTATCACCGCTTTCAATCAGCTGATTGATTTTAGAGCCTCTAATTTTCACAATCGCAAATTCAGTGACAACAAAAAATGCTGTCGCAGCAATGAGTAATATGACTAAAAATACGTTTAAAATATACAAAAAAACCCTTACCTAACAACGGTAAGGGCTCACCTCCTCTGGCATCAATTAATCATTACGGCCATTTAGGAAGATCATTACAAAACGGAGCAATTCAAACAAGGAGACAAGGGCCGCTGCGACGTACGTAAGAGCGGCAGCATTTAACACCTTGTTCACGCCTCTTTCTTCACTGCTTCTAATGATTCCTTCTGAAACAATGATGTCTTTCGCACGAGAACTTGCATTAAACTCGACAGGCAATGTCACAAGCTGAAAGAACACAGCCGCTGAGAACAAAATGATCCCAAGCCCGATTAAGTTAAGGCTGCCAAGTAAGATTCCACCAAGGAAAAGAAGCGGGGCAACACCAGATGCAAAGTTCACGACAGGAAAGATCTTATGTCTCAAGACAAGCGCACCATAGGATTCCTGATGCTGCAAGGCATGTCCAACCTCGTGTGATGCGACTGAAATGGCCGAAATGGAATGGCCATAGTACACAGGTTCAGATAAGCGAACCACACGCTGCGTCGGGTCGTAATGATCAGTCAAAGTTCCTCTTACCGGTTCAACAGGCACGTCGTATAACCCGTTGCGATCTAAAATATGTCGAGCGGTTTCCGCACCTGTTTTCATACTGGATGCTTCAACCTTTGAATATTTTTCAAAATTATTCTTTACTTTAAATTGTGCCCAAAATGATAATCCCAATGCGGCAAAAGTTAAAAAATAAAAAAACAGCATGCTCATCAGCTTCCTTTTTATTTTATATATTTATTTACAATTTTAATGACTTTTATGTAACGTGTACAGAAAAAAGCACTAGGTCTTTTTAAGGGGGATCACCGCGCCAATGAAAAAAAAGAACACACCTAAGCATGCTGTATAAAAGGTCACCGTTCCGTATAGGTTTTGAAAAAAGTGCAGCCATGAAAAATCATTCATAAAATGATTCACCGCATTTAAGTCAAACACAAGTAAGATCATAGCTGATGATAAAAAGTGAGCACCGATAAAAAGAAGTACGGTCTTTTGAACGAACGACATTCGCATTCCCTCCTTCTTCTCTCTTATTTTAAGATATGGGAACTACATGACGATGATGAAAAATTGTTTCCTCAATCGGGCATACTGATATTAGCAGTTTCCTGAAAGGAAGAGTCCGATGAAATCAAACCGTATCTTTATCGCTTGGCTAAGGTGGCCTCTCTATCTTCGAATTGCCGTCATCATCTGTTTCTTGCTTCTTTTTTTTGGACAATTAATTGTCTTGCTTGAACCGAAGCAGTATCATACGATCTTTGATGGGATCTGGTGGGCTCTCATTACAGTCGCGACGGTCGGCTATGGTGATTTTGTGCCGCAAACCATGCCCGGACAAATCGCAGGTATGGCGCTGATTCTGATCGGGGCAAGCTTTGTCACGGCTTATTTTGCCACACTCGCTGCCGCTGTGTTCAGCAAGCAGCACCATTATGTAGAAGGGAAGGTCGCGTTTAAAGGAAAAGGACATCTCATTATCATCGGTTGGAATGAAAAAACGAACAAACTGCTTCAATCGTTTCAAACGATTGATCCCGCTATGCCGATTGTGCTGATTGATGATTCTTTGAAGGAAGGACCGCTTCTAGAGAATGTTCATTTTATTAAAGGGCATGGCACCGATGATGGCACACTTCGCAAAGCCAATATTTCAGGTGCAGATGCACTGATGATTACCGCAGATCAGCATGAGAATGAAGTGACAGCTGATATGCAGAGTGTTTTAACATTACTTGCAGCAAAAGGATTAAACCCTTCTCTATACTGTTTAATTGAAATTTTAACAGATCGTTACGTGAAAAATGCCGAGCGGGCTGGCGCCAATCAAGTCATTCATACCTCTGATGCAGTCAATCATTTAATGGTCGAGCATTTTCTTTTAAAAGAACAGTTCAAAACGTTAAAGAAAAAAAGTCATATGACCTTGCATAAACAGGTCACCATCATACCGGTTCCAGCTTCGTTAGCTGGAGAAACATTCTTAACAGCACTCCATCACTTTTTAGAGCATCATGTGATCGTTGTCGGTGTACAAAAAAAAGAAGGACCCATGATGAATCCTCCCTTTGATTATGAGCTTCATCCAGAGGATGAACTGATCAGCCTTTAAAGCAGTGCGTCTTCTAATTCCTTGACGAGCGAAAAGCCAATCTCAGTATAAGCTTTTGATACATCTCCATCTTTCTCTTTTGGTTCTTGGAATTGGTTAAAGGATGCTCCCACATTTCCAACCATCGCATGATCATCTAACTTATCTTGATAGACATGCTTTAAGAGAAATGGATCTCCCAGTTTCACCACAACGCCTGGCTGATCCAGCTGGCCCTTTTCAGCTGTAAAAGGAACTCTGAGAAAAGTATAGCCATCACGATTATCAATTTTATAATCAAAGTATCCGTGATCGTAATCCCAGTTACCATTAATGACATAACCGAGCGGCTTCATCGTCTCTTCTAAATGGTAAAGTGAAAAGCTTTCACCAGGCAGCCTGGATGGTACATGAATCATACGAAACCCTCCTTTTTGTATAGGGTTCGTTAAAGAGAGGAATTCATACATTTGCCTTTCGTGATTTGCACATTGTTTGTAAATGCGGCATCAAATAAGGTCTGGCTGGATGATGCATTTGTCTCGTTCGCACTGCCCGCTCCAGATGTGTCCTTTACAGCACTCATTGGACAAATTCGTCCGACATTCCCAAAGTTAACAATTGCCTGTCCTGAAATGTCATGGATATAAATATGATTTGTTCTCATCGCTTCATCAACCTCCTCCATTGATTATTCTATGTACAGAGCTTAGGGAGGCTTGCACTGACACCATGAGAACATAAAAAAAGGCACATCTTATGAAAAGATGTGCCTTTTTATTCTTATGATTGTTTTAGACGGCTCTCAAGTTCTGCCTTTTTCTCTTCGAAGCCCGGTTTTCCTAATAAAGCAAACATGTTCACTTTATACGCTTCTACTCCAGGCTGGTCAAATGGATTGACGCCTAGTAAATAACCAGACATCGCACATGCTTTCTCGAAGAAGTACACGAGATATCCAAATGTATAAGCATCCATTTCAGGAATTGTCACAATCAGGTTTGGTACTTTTCCATCAGTATGAGCAAGCATCGTTCCTTCAAATGCTTTTTTATTAACGAAATCAACCGTTTTTCCTGCTAGATAGTTCAAGCCATCAAGGTCTTGTTCTTCTGCTTCAATGACAAGCTCATGACGAGGCTTGTCTACATTTACGATGGTTTCAAACAAGTCTCTTCTTCCTTCTTGGACATATTGACCAAGTGAATGAAGATCTGTTGAGAAGTTCGCAGATGAAGGGTAGATTCCTTTTTCATCTTTCCCTTCACTTTCACCGAATAATTGTTTCCACCATTCTGCAAAGTATTGCAGTCCTGGCTCATAGTTAATGAGCATTTCAATCGTTCTGCCTTTATTGTAAAGGACATTACGGACGACAGCATATTGGTATGCCGCATTCTCAGAAAGCTCAGATGAAGCGAAGTCTTCGCTTGCTTTTGCCGCACCTTCCATCATCTGATCAATGTCTGCACCGCTCACAGCGATTGGCAATAGACCCACTGCTGTTAAGACTGAATAACGTCCACCTACATCATCAGGAATGATAAATGATTCGTAGCCTTCTTCCGTTGCTAATGTTTTCAATGCACCGCGTGCCTTGTCAGTTGTTGCATAAATACGTTTTTTCGCTTCTTCAGCACCGTATTTTTCAATAAGGAGCTTTTTAAAGATGCGGAACGCAATCGCTGGCTCTGTTGTCGTACCAGATTTTGAAATGACGTTAATAGAAAAATCTGCATCTTCCAATAGATCCATCACATCAGTTAAATAAGAAGAACTGATGTTGTTTCCAATAAAGATGATTTGCGGCGTCTTGCGTTTGCCTTTTGGCAGCGTGTTATAGAAAGAGTGATTCAAAAATTCAATCGCCGCACGTGCGCCAAGATACGAACCGCCGATTCCGACAACAAGCAAGACATCAGAGTCTGACTTAATTTTATCTGCACTTTTTTTAATGCGGGCAAATTCTTCGCGATCATATTGCTTCGGTAAGTCAACCCAGCCTAAATAATCACTGCCAGTACCCGTTTGTTCATGAATATTATGATGGGCCACCTTCACAAAATCTTTTAAATATGTAAGCTCATGTTCTTGAAAGAAAGGTAACGCTTTCGAGTAGTCAAATTGAATAT
Source organism: Bacillus sp. SIMBA_005 (assembly GCF_046535585.1). Classification (NCBI taxonomy): domain Bacteria; kingdom Bacillati; phylum Bacillota; class Bacilli; order Caryophanales; family Bacillaceae; genus Bacillus; species Bacillus sp. SIMBA_005. The sequence continues at coordinate 21,264 of NZ_JAWRWI010000005.1, forward strand.
GTGTCATCGTTTGTAAGCCCTCCATTACGTTAGTTCTATCCCTTTCACTTTAGCGGAACTAGCTATTGAAATCAAGTAATCGTCATTGGTGCAGCAAAAAGCCACTCCCCATGAAGAGAAGCGGCCATCCAAATTATAGAGAGGCTTTTAAAATCGCTAAAATGTCATCACGGCCAAGTTTCATAAAGTTACCAAAGCCGCCATATTCCATTTCTTTTGCTGCGATGTCAGCAATTTTGTCCAGTTGTTCTTCACCAATATCATAATCGGCTAAACGGCTTGGTGCACCGAGGCTTGTCCAGAAGGCTGACAGCTTGTCGATTCCTTCTAATGCGATATCACGATCAGACTTTCCTTCTGTCTCGATGTCAAACATGTTCAGCATAAGATTTTTAAAGCGATCCACATTGTGATCGAGTGTATGACGCATCCAATTTGGGAAAAGGATCGCAAGTCCGCCTGCATGCGGAATGTCATAGACAGCCGATACTGCATGCTCAATCGTATGGGACGCCCAGTCGCCAAAGTAACCCATTTGCAGCGTACCATTTAAAGCGATCGTTCCTGCGTAAAGGATCGTTTCACGGTGCTCATAGCTTTGTAAGTCTTCGAGCAGTTTTGGTGCTGTCTCAATGACTGTTTGAAGAACAGCAAAACACATACGATCCTGTAGCGGCGTGTTTTTGACATTATGGAAGTATTGCTCGAAGACGTGGCTCATCATATCGACCATGCCGTACACCGTCTGGTTTTCTGGCACAGAATACGTATGCTCAGGGTCTAAAATTGAAAAAGCAGGATGAGTAACTGAACTACCCCACACATATTTTTCATTTGTTTCCCAGTTTGTGATAACAGAGTCTGGATTCATTTCTGAACCAGTTGCCGCAAGTGTCAGCACTGTGCCAAACGGCAATGCTTTTTGAGCGGTTGTTTTCTTTGAGATAATGTCCCACACATCCCCGTCATATTCTGCTCCAGCTGCAATGGCTTTTGTACAGTCGATGACACTTCCCCCGCCAACTGCTAATAAGAAATCAATGTTCTCATTTTGGCAGATGTCGATTCCCTTTTTCACTGTTGTGAGGCGAGGGTTTGGTTCAACACCTGACAGTTCAAATACTTCGGCCTCTGCTTCATTTAAAGCGCTGATCACGTTATCATAAAGACCATTTTTCTTAATACTTCCTCCACCATATACAAGAAGCACTCGCTTTCCATAACGAGCGAGTTCGCTTTTAAGTCCGTCTAGTTGTCCTTTACCAAACATTAATTTCGTTGGATTATAGTAAATAAAGTTTTCCATCTGTTCTACATCTCCTTAAAACATTTATATCCAAAAACATGAAAGACTACTGTAACATATGTACATGCAGAACTCAAAAAAAGATAACTGCTTAAAAGCAGCTATCTTTTCCATGTTCGATTATAAAGAAGCGTTTAAAATAGCTAGAACATCTTCTTTGTTCAGCTTTTTAAATTGGCCAAATTCACCACGTGCCATTGCACGGTCTGCAATCAAGTCAATTTTCTCATCGTTGATGTCATAGTCAGCTAAACGGTTTGGTGCGCCTAGACTTGTCCAGAAAGCAGATAGTTTTTCAATGCCTTCTAAGCCAACTTCTTCGTCTGTTTTGCCAGCAGGGTCAACATCGAATACACGCACTGCTAATTGCTTGAAGCGGCCTGGGTTTTCTTGAATGACATGCTTCATCCAGTTCGGGAACAAGATCGCAAGACCGCCTGCATGCGGGATGTCATACACAGCGGATACCGCATGCTCAATATTATGAGATGCCCAGTCACCGCGTGCGCCCATTGAAAGCATTCCATTAAGTGCAATGGTGCCTGTGAATAAAATCGTTTCACGGAGCTCGTAGTTTTCCAAATCATTGATCAGCTTCGGTGCTGTTTCAATGACAGTACGAAGAAGTCCTTCACACATACGATCTTGGTAAGGTGTATTCTCCGTGTGATGGAAATATTGTTCAAACACGTGAGACATCATGTCAACCATGCCATAAATCGTGTGGTTTTTTGGCACAGTAAATGTGTTCACTGGGTCAAGAATAGAGAATTTAGGGAAGACGGCTGGACTGCCCCATCCGTATTTCTCATTTGTTTCCCAGTTTGTGATGACAGAACCAGAGTTCATTTCAGACCCTGTTGCGGCAAGTGTTAATACCGTACCAAATGGGATGGCTTCCATTGGGACATGCTTACGAGTGACAATATCCCAAGCATCTCCATCGTATTTCGCACCAGCTGCGATCGCTTTGGTTGCATCAATGACACTGCCGCCGCCGACTGCCAATATAAAGTCAATTTGGTTCTCTTTGCAAAGCTCAACCCCTTTTCTGACCGTTGTTAAGCGCGGGTTTGGCTCAACACCAGCAAGCTCAGTCATTGTAGCTCCTGATTCTTTTAAAATGCTGACAACTTGGTCATAAAGACCATTTCGTTTAATGCTGCCTCCACCATATACAAGCAATACGTTTTTTCCGTAGTGTTTGAGTTCATCTGAAAGGGCTGAAACTTCTCCCTTTCCAAAGATTAATTTCGTTGGGTTCCAATAAGTAAATCGATCCATGTGATCTCCTCCTCGCGCTACATTATGCGCCTCAATCATTCCAAAAGTAAAGTAATTTGCTTTAATCCATTTTCTTACGCATAGTTTGGCTAAAAATCTGCAAAATATAAATGTATTGATGCTGTAGCGAAAGGAGGAATCACGATGAGTGCTATTCAGCGTATTGCCCTCGTGCTCACGATTATCGGTGCTATTAACTGGGGACTAATCGGCTTTTTTCAATTTGACTTAGTAGCAGCGATCTTTGGCGGACAAGGCTCTGCATTATCACGTATTATTTATGGTCTTGTTGGAATTGCAGGTCTTGTTAACCTTGGTCTGCTATTTAAGCCAAGCGAAGAAGCTGTTCGCCGTGACGAGCCGAATCCAGAGGTTCGCTAAACAAAAAGACATAAAAAAGGCCGCCTATACGAGGCAGCCTAAGGCACCGTTTGAAGCGGTGCTTTTTTTATTTCTTGATAAGGTCTTTACGGTTAGATTGCTCAATCCACTCTTCAAGTTTATCTTTAAGTGTATTGAAACCTTGTGGTGCAGCAGCTTCTTCTTTCGCTTGCTGTGGTCTTTGTTTCTTTGGTTTGCTTTCTTTTCTTTCTGGCGCATCTTGTGTCGCACGGATAGAAAGGCTGATTTTACCTGCATTTTCATCAACAGAAAGAACTTTTACTTGTACTTCGTCACCAATTGAAAGGTGCTCGTTGATGTCTTTTACAAAGCCATGTGTTACTTCAGAAATATGCACAAGTCCTTGAGTTTCTTCATCTAATGCAACAAACGCACCATACGCTTGTAATCCTGTTACTTTACCAGTGTAAACACTGCCTACTTCAAACTTTGTCGCCATGATAACAACTCCTAAATAAATGTTTTAATATTCGTTTATACGCAATTAAAAACTATATCACAGAACGCTCTTTTACGCAAAATATTTTTTAATTGGGTTTAGATCAGTTCAAAAGGGGGAATACCTGAAAACAAGAATGCTTTCTAGTATTCCCCCCTAATTTGAGAGGCATCAGTCCTAATGGATTGATGCCTTTTTTTATTTAATAATGGCAGGTGCTTCTTCTTTCACTTGTCGTTCTTGCAAAAAGCGCTGAATTCTTGAAAGTGATTCCTGAAGATGGTCAAGAGACGAAGCATATGAACAACGAATATGACCTTCACCACTCGGTCCGAAGACATTACCAGGGACTACGGCTACTTTTTCGCTTAGTAGCAGCTCCTCAGCAAATTGTTCTGACGTCATGCCGGTGCTTTTAATGGACGGGAAAGCATAAAATGCGCCGTTTGGCTGGTGACATGCGAGCCCCAGTTCATTCAAAGAGCCGACAAACAAATTTCGCCGCCTTCTGTAGCTTTTCTTCATTTTCTCTACATCTTCAAGCCCATTTTTCAACGCTTCTTCTGCTGCATATTGTGCCATAGCGGGCGCACACATCATAGAATATTGGTGTATTTTCAGCATGGCATCGCGCAGTACAGGTGGTGCCGCCACATATCCTAAGCGCCATCCTGTCATAGCAAACCCTTTAGAAAAGCCTGAAATGAGGATCGTTCTTTCCTTCATATCTTGAATGGCCGCGACGCTTGTAAAAGCTTCATCGTACGTCAGCTCTGCATAAATCTCATCCGTAATAATGAGCAGGTCATGCTCTTTCGCAAATTGAGCAATATCTTCAAGCTCTTCCTTTGAATAAACAGACCCAGTTGGATTTGATGGCGAGCAAAGCAAAATAGCTTTTGTCTTCGGCGTCAGCTTCGTGCGAAGATCCGCAGAGTCTGCTTTGAAATCTTTTTCAGCAGATGTACTTAAATAAACAGGTACTCCGCCTGCAAGTGTCGTGAGAGCCCCATATGCTACGAAGCAAGGCTCTGGAATGATCACTTCATCCCCGCTGTTTAAAATCGCACGAAACGCCAAATCAAGTGCCTGGCTTCCGCCAACTGTGATAATCAGTTCTTCTTCAGGACTGTAGTCAATGTGAAACCGCTTATATAAATAGCCGCTCAATTCTTTTCGCAAAGATAACAACCCAGCATTCGCCGTATAAGAGGTAAGCCCTTGTTCTAATGACATAATACTTGCTTCTCTGACATTCCAAGCTGTCACGAAATCTGGCTCGCCAACACCAAGGGAAATGACCCCTTCCATTGTGGCTGCCAAATCAAAGAATTTCCGAATACCTGACGGCTGAATGCTTTGTACCGTTTCAGATAAATAAGACTTTTTCATTTAAGGTGACACCACGATTCTTTTGTCATCGTCTCCTGTTTCAAACACTTTCCCATCATGTTTATATCTCTTCAAAATAAAGTGGGTAGTTGTTGAAACAACGGAATCAAGTGTCGATAATTTTTCAGACACGAAGCGGGCAATATCAGACATAGATCTTCCGCGGATCACAACAGATAGATCGTAAACACCTGACATGAGATAGACAGACTCCACTTCCTGAAAGCGGTAAATACGTTCAGCAATTTCATCAAATCCGACGCCTCTTTTTGGTGTCACTTTGACATCAATCATTGCTGTGACGCCTTCGTGACCATCTACTTTACGCCAGTCAATCATGGTTGAGTAATCAATAATGACTTTTTGATCTTCAAGTTTTTGAATAATCGCTTCTGCTTCTTCTGTTGTCACGCCTGCCATTTTTGCAATTGTATTTAAATCGGCACGGCTGTTTTCATCTAAAATCTCTAATATTTCAGTTTCTTTTTCTGTTAGTTTCATTTGATTTCACACCTCAGATTGTAAAAAGCTAGTTTTAAAAAATCTTCTGAACATTATAGCACGTTTTTCCCATTATGCTAAGCAGGGAAAAGATGCTAATCATAGCTTAAAATCCACTTTTTAGGGTACAATACTGTCACCTAACAGAGAGAGTATCAAGTATCGGAGTGATGAGTGTGGACATTGTTCAGCCAGCTTATATGAAAAGTAAATTCGGTTTAGATATCTATTACGAGCACTATCCAAATCAGGGGAAGAAAACATTGATCTTAATTCATGGTCTTTTCTCTTCTACCTTCAGCTATCGAAAGCTCATCCCGCTTCTGAAACAAGACTTCCATTTAATCGCGATCGATCTTCCGCCATTTGGACAGTCCGAGAAGTCGAATACGTTTATTTACAGCTATCGCAACATGGCAAAGATCATTATCGAGCTAGCTGGTTACTTACAGATTCAGCATGCGATCCTTGTGGGTCATTCGATGGGCGGCCAAATTGCTTTATATGCCGCATCTGAACGGCCAGACCTATTTGAAAAGGCGGTCCTTTTGTGCAGCTCAGGATATTTAAATAAATCAAAGAGATCGCTTGTTTACAGCACATATATTCCTTATTTTTATCTCTATCTTAAAAGAAAGCTCTTGAAGCAAGGCATCATGAAAAATTTAACGGCTGTTGTGCATGATCATTCCATCATTGATCAAGAGATGGTGGACGGATATTTAAAGCCTTTTTCTGATGATCAAATTTTCCTAGGGATTTTCCGTTTGATTCGGCACCGGGAAGGGGATTTGACCTCGGATGTGCTAAAGAAAATGGAGACACCCGTGCTGCTCATTTGGGGTGAGGAAGATCGAATCGTTCCCATCCAAATAGGAGAAAGACTGCACAAGGATCTGCCAAACTCAACCTTGCATGCATTAAAAAAAACCGGGCACCTCGTTCCTGAGGAAAATCCGGTCTTTGTGTCTGATCAAATCGGACATTTCAGCCTGTCTTAACGTGTGCAGGAGCTGCTGTCTCGTATGACGAAAAGCTGATTCGCTATATGTTGACAGCTCTCGAATGGCAGGAGCTGCTCAAATGAGTGTTGATAAATGGCTTGAATGTCTTTTGCTAAAGATAAAGAGTCTTCTGCGTCGTATAATGCACTGATGACGTCAGCAGGCTCCGTTTCATAGAAGTCCTCTCCATATTGAAAAGGGTCCCATGCCTTAATGAGTTGAATCATCTCTTCTACAGCTTGACTATCTTTCATCGGTATCACCGCTTATAATAAATTTTGTGATGTTTATTTTAGCACAACCAACAATGGTTGAAAAACGGCTAGAGGTGGGTTTCATGAATTTCGACGAACAGATCATACGTAAAGGTTCAAAATCAGTGAAATGGGATCAAGCAGAGTCTTTATTCCTAACAAAAGATGCGCTGCCAATGTGGGTAGCAGATATGGATTTTAAAGCGCCACAGGTCGTCCTTGATGCATTGAAAACGCGATTGGATCATGGCGTATTTGGCTATGCCTTTCAGGATCAGGATACGCAGCAGGCAGTAGCAGAATGGCTCAAACGAAGACACGGGTGGTCGATCCAAACAGAAGACGTCACCTTCACACCTGGGATTGTCACGGCACTTAGTTTTGCAGTCCAAGCCTATACAGAACCAAGTGACGAAGTCGTCATACAGTCTCCTGTGTACACACCTTTTTATCAAATGATTGAACGAAATGGACGAACAGTCTCAACCAATCCTTTAAAAATAGAAAATAACCGCTATGTCATGGATTTTGATGATTTAGAGAAAAAATTAAGCAGACCAGAAGCGAAGCTCATGTTCCTCTGTCATCCGCATAATCCGTCCGGAAGAGCGTGGTCAAAAGAGGAATTAAAGCGAGTAGGAGACCTCTGTATCAAGCACGGTGTCACAGTCGTTTCAGATGAGATTCATTCTGATTTGATGCTATACGGAAAGCCGCATGTACCATTTGCTAGTCTTTCTGACGACATAGCACATATCACAGTGACGTGCATTGCACCAAGTAAAACATTTAATTTAGCTGGCCTCCAAGCATCTGCCATTATTATTTCCGATGAAGAAAAAAGAACCCTTTTCAACAATGAAATGCAAAGAAACGGACTGGCCAAACTGAATGCATTTGCGATCCCTGCGATGGAAGCAGCATACCGCCATGGCGACGAGTGGCTTGATGCACTTGTTCTTTATCTCGAAAACAATATGAAAATGGCAATGGACTATATTGACGAACATCTTGCAAACATGCGTTATATGAAACCAGATGCTTCTTATTTATTGTGGCTGGACATTCGGGATTATCAATTCAGTCAAGCGGAGTTGAAACGAAATTTGCTGAAAAAGGGCAAAGTGATCCTAGAGCTTGGTCACGTGTACGGACTCGAAGGAGACGGCTTTATTCGAATGAATCTTGGCTGTCCTGCTTCAACAGTCAAAGAAGGATTAAAACGCCTTCATCAAGCGTTTACGCAATCATCTGATTAAGACCTATATGATTGAAAGAACATCCTCACGGGTGTTCTTTTTAAAGAAAAAAACCCTCCTTTTATCATATCTACTTTGTAAATGAAATGATATAATGAGAGGAATTACAATTATTTACGAGGAGAGCATTTAAATGGAAATGTTCAAGGATTTTCTGCTCCATGTATCTTTTATTCTATTTCCAATCTTTTTATATCATGCGCTATGGCTAAGCCGGACCCCTGCTCATTTCCCAAAAACGAATAAACTGCTCATCACAGTATTCGCATCCATCTCTTCAGCACTATGTATTATGTATCCAGTTGGTTCGATTTTAGACTTGCAGACTGGCCTTCAATCCATCCCTCTTGTACTTGCCATTTTATACGGAGGGTACACAGCTGGGATCGTCGCCATCTTGATAAGTTCCATAGTCAAATTCGTGATGTATGGCTCTTTTTTATGGGTTGGACTCATTGTCGTACCGATTTACTTTTTCATCCCATTTCTGTTCTACCGGAAATGGCGTCAATATTCGAAGCTGAAAAAGCTGATGTATGGAGTGCTTATCGGTTTATCCAAAGGATTCTTTATTTACATTGGACTATTTGTGGTCAGCTTAATGGAATACAGCCCGGCCTTTATTATGCAGCAGAAGTTACTTGAGTTATTTTTCTCAACTCTTTACTACATATTCTTTCTCGTGCTAAGTATCTATTCCATTGAATTCGTCAAAGAAAATGCGCAAATGAGAACACAGCTCGTCCAATCAGAAAAGCTGACCATTGTAAGTGAACTCGCTGCAAGCGTTGCCCATGAAGTGCGCAATCCGCTGACAGTGGTGAGAGGCTTTATTCAATTACTCTTTTCTAGTGACAATACAAAAGAGACGTCAACCAATAAAGATTATAAAAATCTCGTTCTGTCCGAGTTAGACAGGGCGCAGGATATTATTACGAGTTATCTTGACATTGCGAAACAAAATTATTATCAAATTGAATCTCTCAATCTATCTAAATTACTCGAGGAATGTGCATCACTGATGACATCCTATGCGAATTTTAAATCGGTCACAATTCATCAATCCATTGAACCAGACTTATACATTCAAGGTGATGAAACGAAGATTAAGCAAGTCATGATTAATTTAATCAAAAATGCGATTGAAGCAGCCCCAGAACACGAAGGGGAAATTGAACTTTTTGCTTCAAAAGAAAATCATAAAATATGCCTTTGTTTCGTGGATAACGGTGTAGGAATGACAGAAAGCCAAATGAAAAAGCTTGGCGAACCATATTATACCCTAAAAAATAAAGGGACTGGACTTGGGCTGACCGTGACATTTTCTATCATTGAAAATCACCATGGAACCATTCGTTTCAAAAGCTCACTGCAGTCTGGTACAACCGTCACCGTGAAGTTTCCTGAAGATACAAGAAGAAAATGATCAATCCATTTTTTTTGTCCTTTTTTCATCTATCCGCTCCTGCTTCTTAGACGCACGAACGATCAGACGAAAGCAAATAAATGCAGCCATAAAGAAAATTACCGTGGTGATTGCCGCTGGGATGTACTCCCTTTTATCTTCAGGAAAATACAGTAGAAAGAGTGCGATGAACGACAGCATTCGCCATTCCCCCTTTTGCTCGTTTACTTCACTATATTGGCTAAAAGAAATGAAATACCTTCCTGCGAGAAGGAAATGGAGGAATTTCACATGACAGACATTCAAATTGGACAAGTTGTGAAAGGATTTTATAAAACAGGTGTTTACGTTGGGGAAGTGACAGCAGTGAAACCATCGGCCTATCTCGTTCAAGTAAAAGCCGTTCTGACACATCCCGCTCAAGGCGACCTGCATCACCCAAAAGAAGCAGACGTGCCTTTTTTCCAAGAAAGACGGGCTTTGGCCTATCGTGAACAGACGAATATCCCTCATCATATGGTGAAGCCTTATGATGGCGTTATACCAGATTATCAAGTATCACTAAAAGAAGCTGTAGAAAAATTAAAACAAGCGCTCCATGCAGATGATTCAAAATGGGCGGAAAAATCAAGAGCATGCCTATCTTCTCTCGAAAAAGATTATTTTCCAGAAGACGCCCGCTAATCAGCCGAATCAAAAAAGTGTGAGAAATCGATCAGCTCACCAATTTTGGTGGTTTGTGGATTTTCCACATAGGCTCTATCTTTTTCAAAAAGGGTTAACAGCTGATAAGTCGTCATGGCATCATCAAGTGCTTTATGATGCTTACCAGCTCCTTCACTGCCGTATTCCTTTGCCGCCTTGCGAAGCCCTGTCAGTGTGCGATCACCAAAAAAGGTTTTATATTCAAAGGCAAGGTCCCTCAGCTTCCCCTTAAAAGGAAAGGCAATATGATTGAGCATACAGTTTTGCTTCAGCACTTTCATGTCCATATTTCCCCATGTAATAATCTCACAATCCTCTCCCCCATCAAGCGACACAAGCTTCTCGATAAACGCCTCAAAGGAAATTCCGCTCTCTACATCCTGCTGCGTAATACCGAGGAACGATTTACAGCGCTTCGTCAGCTTCGGGAACTTTTTTGGTTTGACGTAGCTAGAGAACGTGTCTATGATCTTTTCACTTGCCGCTTTCACTACCCCAGCTTCAATAATTTCAGGAAAAAAATTTTGCGGATGATACTTTCCATCAGGCATCGTAAATTCAAAATCGACCACAAGCACCGTCTTCTGTTCCACAAGTCTCACCTCACTTTTTCGTCAGTTTTTCATTCTGATACCATTATATTAAGACGGACCTTGAAATCACTTCATTTTCTTGAAAATAATGCAGATTCACTATGCCCAACCTATCCATCAGATGAAAGATCGTTTATTTTCCTTTATAATTATTAAGGAACACGAAATAAATAAAGAAGGTGGTCTCTATCACAAACAGGAAGAAAAACTTTTACATCATGTGGTTTGTGAACTTTTTTGTATCTGCCAGCATTACAATGATCGTCCCTTTTTTATCACTTTACATAGAATCTCTTGATAGCAGTTATTCAAATGAATTTGTCCAGAGATGGAGCGGATATGTCTTTGGGGTCACGTTTTTAACAGCCTTTCTGATTTCTCCGATTTGGGGACGGATTGGAGACCGGCATGGCTATAAAAAGATTTTGCTCATTAACGGGATTGGGATAGCAACAAGTATTCTATTAATGGGGCTTGTGCAAACTGTTTATCAGCTATTCGCCCTGCGGCTCTTCATGGGGCTTGTCACGGGCTTTATCTCGACTTCAATGGCACTCATCTCTGCACAGACAGAAAAAGCAACTGCGGGTAAAACCCTTGGCACGATGCAGATGAGTAATGTCGCCGGAGGATTGTTTGGCCCATTAATGGGCGGATTCATGGCAGACAGCGTCGGATTTATTTATACGTTTTTCCTCACAGCGGCTGTCATTTATGCGTCAGCAATTGTGATTATTTTCGGAGTGAAAGAACAGCCCATCCGTTCAAAAGAAGCGAGGCGCGTTTCTTACTCACGGAAGGATGTGCTCGTTCATATTTTCAAACAGCCTTTGCTTGTCGTCACGATGCTATTAACGTTTATTACACAAGTAGGGAACTTTAGCATTCAGCCGCTTTTGGCTTTATACATTCATGATTTACACGGTCCTGTTAATCTCGCATTTTATGCGGGTCTTGCATTCTCTGCAACTGGACTTGGCAATTTGCTCTTCACACGAAAATGGGGAGATCTCGGAGATCGAATTGGTCACGACAAGGTGCTGCTTGCCCTTCTCATTCTCTCCTCTATTTTATTCATCCCGCAAGCAATGGTGGATTCCTATGCGATGTTAGTACTTTTCCGTTTTCTATACGGGATGGCACTTGGCGGGATTATTCCATGTACGACGGCGTATATTCGGATCAAAGCCCCTGCCTCTATGCAAGGGGAAGTGCTCGGATATAATGTCAGCTTCCGCTTTCTTGGGAATGTTGTCGGTCCGGTGATTGGCGGCATTGTCGCGAGTCATTACGGGATTCCAGCTGTCTTTTATGTCACCGCCGGTATTTTTCTATTTGGCGCATTATTTTTATGGGCAGTCCGCTCACAGTCGAAGGCAAAAGAAAGGAGTGTCTGACCCAACATCAGATGCTCTTTTTTCTTGTGTAGAAGCCTTATTCACTAGACTTCAAGCCCATTCTTTTCTAAAAATAACCTTCTCGTATTCGCAAAAGAATGGTACGATATGGCTAGAAAATTGAAGAAAGTGAGTGACCTCATGTTTCGTGCAATGATTGGTTGGTTATTACTTGCTGCCCTCATTCCATTATTTATTCTGACTTTTTATCTATCAAAGGAAGAAGCTGCAAGTGTGAAGCCTGTGAACGAAGTGCTTGATCAGAAAATCAAGCTGGAAAAGATAGATTTTTCCCAAAACAGTTATATGTATGACCGGGATGGATCCCTCATCTCCGAAATCGTATCAAACGATGAAAACCGAGTGTTTGTCACGTATGATAAAATTCCTGATCATGTGAAGGAGCTGTTCCTCCGCTCAGAGGACCGGAACTTTTATGACCATAAAGGCATTGACTTTATGGGAGTTGTTCGTGCCCTTGCCTCAAATGTGAAAAACCATGGCATCAGCCAAGGCGCAAGTACGATCACACAGCAATTATCTCGTAATTTATATTTAAGCCATGAACGTTCGTTCACCCGAAAGTTTACAGAGCTGCTCTATTCCTATGAATTAGAGCGGAAATTCTCGAAAGATGAAATACTCGAAAGCTATTTAAATACGATTTATTTCAGTAATGGTGTTTACGGTGTCGGTTCTGCGGCTAATTACTATTTTGATAAGCCACTTAGTTCTTTAACGCTTGCACAGATGGCATTTATCTCTGCGATTCCAAACAACCCAACACTGTATGACCCATTGAAGCAATTCAAACACACAAAGAAACGACAAGAACGACTGCTAGGTATTTTAAAGAAAGACGGCGTCATCACCAAAAAGCAATACAAAAAAGCCGTCAAACAAAAAATCAGCCTATCCTTGAGTGAAAAGAAAAACCTTTACCCTGACTATGTGACATATGCCAATGAGGAATTTAACGATCTTGTGTCAGATCAGGAAGGCTTTACAAAACGCTTGAAGAAGGCCAAAACAGATGGAGCAAAAAAAGCCATTCAAAAAGAATTATCTGAAAAGGTCAGTGCCCTACTTCAAGATGGTGTCAAAATCTATACGGCACTTGATCCTTCCTTACAGCAACGAGCCGTCTATCAGCTCAATGCGCAATTACCTTACCAAGGTGTAGAAGGCGGATCAGCGGTCATAAATCATGAAACACATCAAATTGTCGCACTTGCTGGCGGGAAGAATTATAAAAAGTTTGATTTCAACTACGCCTATCAAGCACAAAGACAGCCTGGTTCTGCGATTAAGCCGCTTTTAGACTATGGTCCTTACATCGACCAAACGGGTGCAACAGCTTCAAGCAAAATCAGTGCCGGCAAGTTTTGCAGCAGCGGATACTGTCCGCAGAACTATAGTCATAAAACGTATGGAACCGTCACACTTGAAACAGCCTTTAAGAACTCTTACAATACCCCTGCGATCCGAATGCTGGATACAGTTGGTGTCAAAAAGGGCTTTAGCTATTTAGAGAAATTCTCATTCGAACATATCGTAGCGGATGATTATCGCCTTCCTTCTGCACTTGGTGGATTTACGAAGGGATTTTCGCCGCTAGAAATAACAGATGCGTATACCGTCTTTGGTAATCAAGGAGCTTACACGCAAAGTCATTCAATTACAAAGGTGACAGACTTAAACGGCAAGACCCTTTACAAGTGGAAAGAGTCACCGAAGCAAGTGTATTCTCAGCGGACAAATGACACCATGCGTAAACTGCTTGCCTCTGTTGTAAAAAGCGGAACAGGGAAAAAAGCGAATTTCAGTTCCCCTTACATTGGTGGTAAAACAGGAACATCCAATGACTACAAAGACATTTGGTTTGTTGGACTGACAGATCAATATACAATGGGTGTATGGGTTGGAAGAGATAGAGGAACGGTTGAATCTATTTACAGCTCAAGTCCGCACTTACGTATTTGGAAAAATACGATGCAATACGCCAGATAAACAGGAGGTTTGATTGCCATGCATTCAACACATCCACCCCATTTAATTTTATTTGATGGTGTCTGCAACGTGTGCAGCGGCGCTGTTCAGTTTGTGATTAAGCGTGATCCAAATGAGCGAATGATGTTTGCTTCATTACAATCAGAGACAGGGCAGCGCATTTTAAAAGAAAACGGTTTGCCTCTAGATGAATTCAATTCATTCATTTATATTGAAAAAGGCACCCTTTATACGAAGTCGACAGGCATCTTAAAAGCCATGCGGCATTTAAAAGGAATCTACAGATGGAGTTATTTATTCCTTGCCATTCCGCGCCCTATCCGTGATTGGTTTTATGAGCGGATAGCGAAAAATCGCTACAAATGGTTCGGTCAAAAAACATCTTGTATGATGCCTACACCTGATATTCAAAAACGGTTTCTATCATAAAAAAAGCATCCTCCACTATCGGAGGATGCTTTCTTTGTCTGTTTATGAAGGCAGACTAGCCATAACACTGTTATAAAGCTTAATAAATAAGTACAAAATGCCGATTAAAAACGTGGCCCAAAACAGCAAAATAAACATCATAAATCCAATTAAATTCAGCATGGAAAGCGATTGATAAATGCGGACCACAACCCAGATAAAATAGACAAGACCTGCTAAAACAAAGAGTCCGACAAGCAGAATCAGCTGCTGCGTCAGCAGAAATGCAAGCAAGCTGGCAAATAAATAAACAACGGATGCAATCCTAATTTTCTTTAAGTTCTCTCCTTCAGGATCTTTCGCGAAAAAGAGTAGTGCCAGCTCTAACACCGTATCTGCAATCAGTTTCAAGGCAGATAAAATCATAAAATAAACAAGTGCAAAAGCAGCAAAAAGAGCAAGCCTGATGCCCTGTTCCGAGAAAAATTCCAGCATCCCTTTTAAAATGCCTGCTTGAGTCAAGAAATCAGTCGTAATCCCTACTGTGAAAATTGAAAAAGCAGAGCTGAATAGTAAAATCGAAATCAGCGGAAAATATCCAGTCAAATATGTATTTTTCATAAATAGATCCTTTCTCATAAGCTCACATTTATTATGGCTCACTTAAAACGGATTGACAAGATGCTTTCAAAGTAAACTGGCAGCAAAATCAAATTTGTGATTTTGCACGTACATTCCTTCACAAACTTACATTTTCCCGTTAAAGTATTACTATTACGAAAAAATCGTGCGTTAGGGGTATACTCGTGAAAAAAACATTAAGATTGCAAACTCGGCTGACGATTTTTGTTTGTATCGTTGTCCTGATCTCCCTTTGTATCACTTTCTTTACGATCTGGTCAGAAACAGCTAAGAATATTCATCAGCAGGAACGTGACATCGCCCTCTCCACTGCCAAAATGGTCGCAGAGGCTCCGATCACAGCGAAATCATTAAAAGAAAATCAATCGTATTCAGCACTGCGTCAATATACAACAAGTGTTCAGCGAATCACCAAAACCGAATTCGTTGTCGTAATGGATATGAACGGCATTCGCAAAACCCATCCAAATCCGCAGAAGATCGGGAAGCGATTTGCTGGTGGTGATGAAGAGCCAGCATTACAGGGTAAGGAACATATTAGTACGGCTTCTGGAACACTTGGCAGATCCATGCGTGCTTTTGTTCCGGTTTATGATCAAAATGGGAAGCAGCTCGGGGCTGTGGCAGTAGGGATTACGTTAAAGGAAATTGACTTGATCATTCATCAAAGCTTACTCCCACTCTACTTCGTCACATCGCTCAGTCTTCTTTCTGGTATCATCGGAGCACTCATTGTGGCAAGAAAAGTGAAGAAAATTATGTTTGGACTAGAGCCAGATGAGATTGCTACATTATTAAAAGAACGAAGCGCCATGCTAGAATCAACAAAAGAAGGGATACTTGCCGTCGATCAGCACGGTAAAATCAAGCTCGCCAATGCTGAAGCCAAACGACTCTTTCATAATATGGGCATTATGGTTGACCCTAGAGAACAAGATGTTCAGGTGCTCCTCCCTTCAAGCGGCTTAAAACAAGTCATTGAAACACGCAAGCCGCTGCTTGACCGCGACGTGAGAATGAACGGACTGGAGCTCGTCTTTAACGAAGTCCCGATTACAGTAAAAGATGAAATTGTCGGGGCAATCGCCACCTTCCGTGACAAAACAGAAGTCAAACACTTGGCTGAGCAGCTGAGCGGAGTCAAAATGTATGCAAATGCCCTCCGTGCTCAGTCGCATGAATTTATGAACAAGCTTCATGTCATTTTAGGATTGGTTCAGCTCAAAAACTACGATGACCTCGGCACTTATATCAAAGATATTGCGATCTATCAGCAGACGGAGACAAATGAAATCATCAACCATGTGAAAAACTCTGTTTTAGCAGGATTTTTACTAGGAAAACAAAGCTATATCAGGGAACAAGGCGCGACCTTAGAGGTCATATGCAGCACACAAGTCCCAAATTCAGAGGACCCAGCAGTGACGCATGATCTCATCACCGTCATTGGCAACCTGTTAAATAACGCACTCGATGCTGTTTCTCATACTGAGACGAAAAATATCTCGATTTCATTCCGATACGTTCAGGAGCAGCTTCATATTGAGATTACAGACACAGGTGTTGGTCTCACAAAAGAAGAACAAGACATCATGTTTGATCAAGGCTTTTCAACTAAAGGAGAAGACAGAGGATTCGGTCTCTACTTCGTTGACCAAAGCATCAAAAAATTGAACGGACATCTGATTGTCACGAGTGAAAAAGGAGAAGGAACGACCTTTAGTCTCCGCATTCCGTACAAACAAAAGGAGGATTCACATGATTAATGTGTTAATAGTAGAAGATGATCCAATGGTTGGGGAGCTGAACAAACGTTATCTGACCCAAATCGAGGGCTTTGAATTAAAAGGGATTGCCACTTCTTTTCAGCAGGCACTGGACATCTTAAAAACAGAAGCCATTCACCTCGTACTGCTCGATATTTATATGCCTGGGCAAAATGGACTGGCATTATTATCAGAAATTCGCAAGCAAAATCATTCGGTTGATGTCATTGTCATTTCAGCCGCCAGTGAAGTCGACGTAGTCCAGCAAACGATGCGCAACGGAGCTGTTGATTATTTAATCAAGCCGTTTGAATTTGAACGTTTCCAATCAGCGCTCTCAGAATATAAACGGAAACACGCCTTGTACCAAACAATGAACAGCATCTCGCAAAATGATTTAGATGCGAAGCTCTTTCATAAAAAAGCAGAGACGGAAAAAGTCCTTCTGCCAAAAGGTCTGACCAAAAGCACACTCAAACTCATCTGGACAAGTATTCAATCATTCGGTCATCATGCTTTCACGACCGAAGACCTAGCGAATCATACAGAAATTTCTCAAGTCTCCATTAGAAAATACTTGAAATTCCTTGAGGACATCGAAGTAGTTGATGTTGAAATGGCATATGGGACAATTGGACGTCCTGTTTTCCAATATAAACTCAATACAACTAATATGAATTTAATTCAGCAATATCTATAATTTGACACATCTGACCTTATATAAAGGCCAGATGTTTTTTTATGGAACACGATGTGACAAACCCCTTGATATCAGTGGTTCCACTGTAGTAGAGCACATCGCAAAAGCGGCATTATATCATATTTCAGCACATAAAAAGACATCGAATTTCGCCTTTTAACATTTTTTTAAAAATAAAACAAATTTCTATTTATTTATTCGATTGGAAATGATAAATTATGATTGATTAGTTAACCGAGATATAAGTCTGATGTCTTACATCTTCTCTCCTGCCCTCCATAAGTTTCAGGAGAAAACAGGATAAAGTACCCTATTCAGAAGGGTGAGAAGAGGTAGATCGGTCTTTTTTCGCGAGACTTTTCTGAAACTTTTAAATTTTATAGGGGGTTATGTTTTGAAGAAGCGCAAAATTGGACTAGCATTGTCCTTAGTCGTAGCAGCAGGAACCATCCTTGGAGCATGCGGCAACTCTGGCTCAAACAGCGGTGAAAGCAAAAAAGATAAAGATCAATTCACTGTTGCAATGGTAACTGATGTCGGTGGTGTCGATGACAAATCGTTTAACCAATCAGCTTGGGAAGGTTTACAAGCATTTGGAAAAGACAACAATCTTAAAAAAGGTAAAAACGGCTTTGATTACTTACAATCTAAATCAGACGCTGACTATACAACAAACTTAAACACACTTTCTCGTGAGAAATTCGACCTGATTTACGGAATTGGTTTCTTAATGGAAGATGCTATATCTGAAATTGCGGATCAACGTAAGAAAAACCATTTTGCTATCGTTGATGCAGTCGTGAAAAAAGACAACGTAGCCAGCATTGTGTTCAACGAAAATGAAGGATCATTCCTTGTGGGTGTTGCGGCTGCTCTTTCTACAAAATCAAACAAAGTTGGTTTTGTCGGCGGCGTTGACTCTGAATTAGTCAGAAAATTCGAAGTTGGCTTCCGTGCAGGCGTTGAAGCAGCTAATCCGAAAGCAAAAGTGGAAGTGAAATATGCTGGTGCATTCGATAAAGCAGACATCGGGAAAGCAACAGCTGAAAGCATGTACAAATCTGGCGTCGACATCATTTATCACGCAGCTGGCGGAACTGGAACTGGTGTCTTCACAGAAGCGAAAAACCTGAAAAAAGCGGATCCTAACCGTAAAGTTTGGGTCATCGGTGTAGATAAAGACCAGTATGACGAAGGAAAAGTACCTGGAACAAAACAAAGTGTCACCCTTACTTCGATGGTTAAGAAAGTAGACACAGCGGTACAAGACTTAACGACAAAAGCAAAAGAAGGTAAATTCCCTGGCGGCGAAGTGATCACTTACGGTCTGAAAGAGGGCGCTCTTGACATTTCTCCATCTCAGGACAACCTAGATAAAGATGTATTAAAGAAAGTAGAAGAATGGAAACAAAAAATCATCAAGGGCGAAGTGAAAATCCCTGCAACACGTGATGAACTAAAAGATTTTAAAGCTTAATTTGAGCATCGGGATAAGCGCGTCTTATCCCCTTGCCTCTCCTTTACCTCCTCTTTATTCGTAAAAGGTGGTAAAAGAAAAGCTGCAGCCTCGTTTTGCAGCTTTTCTTTTGCTAGTTTTTATCTTCATCAGCACCCTAAAAAAGGAGCGGTTAAACCTGTGGATTATGTCATTGAAATGTTGAATATACGCAAAGAATTCCCTGGCATTGTAGCAAACGACAACATTACGCTGCAGCTAAAAAAGGGCGAAATTCATGCGCTGCTTGGTGAAAACGGCGCTGGAAAATCAACGCTCATGAACGTGCTTTTCGGTCTTTACCAGCCTGAAAAAGGTGAAATCAAGGTTCATGGAAAACCTGTGACCATCTCTAGCCCGAATGATGCAAGTGATTTAGGCATCGGTATGGTGCATCAACACTTTATGCTTGTCGATACCTTCACCGTCGCTGAAAACATCATCTTAGGAAAAGAGCCCAAGAAATTTGGAAAGATCGACAAAGAACAAGCCATACAGCAAGTACAAGAGCTTTCTGACCGCTATGGCTTAAAAATAGACCCTGCCGCAAAAGTATCTGACATCTCTGTCGGCATGCAGCAGCGTGCAGAAATTTTAAAAACACTTTATCGCGGCGCTGATATTTTGATCTTCGACGAACCAACAGCCGTCTT
The DNA here is from genome assembly GCF_046535585.1 of Bacillus sp. SIMBA_005. Classification (NCBI taxonomy): domain Bacteria; kingdom Bacillati; phylum Bacillota; class Bacilli; order Caryophanales; family Bacillaceae; genus Bacillus; species Bacillus sp. SIMBA_005. The sequence goes on from NZ_JAWRWI010000005.1 coordinate 40,879, forward strand.
AACACCTCAAGAAATTAAAGAACTCATACAAATTATGAAAAACTTAATCAATGAAGGCAAATCCATTATTTTAATTACGCATAAACTGAAAGAAATTATGGATGCCTGTCACCGCGTCACCATTATTCGAAAAGGCCAAGGCATTCGTACACTTGATGTGGAAAGCACAAACAAAGATGAGCTTGCAAGCCTCATGGTCGGTCGTGAAGTTTCATTTAAGACAGACAAAAAAGAAGCCTCTCCTGCTGAGGAAGTACTTCAAATTCAAGACCTTACGGTAAAAGACGCGCGAGGAATTGAAGCGGTGAAACAGCTCAACCTCTCAGTAAAGGCTGGAGAAATTGTCGGTATTGCTGGAGTCGATGGCAATGGTCAATCTGAATTAATTGAAGCCATCACTGGTCTAAAAAAATCAGAATCTGGCACGATCATGCTAAACGGGAAAGCCATTCAAAATCTTCCGCCTCGTAAGGTGACCGAATCTGGAATTGGACATATTCCTCAAGACCGTCATAAACACGGACTCGTGCTTGATTTTTCAATAGGAGAAAATATTTCCTTACAAACGTATTATCAGCGTCCATACTCAAAATTTGGCTTGATGAATATGAAAAATATTTACCAAAAGGCAAAACAAATCATTGCCGAGTATGACGTCAGAACACCGAGTGAATATACAGAGGCGCGCGCCCTGTCAGGCGGGAATCAGCAAAAAGCCATTATTGGCCGTGAAGTTGACCGCAATCCTGATTTATTAATTGCCGCTCAGCCGACACGTGGACTTGATGTTGGTGCGATTGAATTTGTTCATAAGCGCCTCATTGAGCAAAGGGACACAGGCAAAGCCGTCCTGCTCATCTCATTTGAGCTTGATGAAATTATGAATGTCAGTGATAAAATTGCTGTTATTTTTGAAGGCAGCATTATTGCCATCGTTGATCCAAAAGAAACAACAGAGCAAGAACTTGGTCTATTAATGGCTGGAAGTACGCAACAGGAAGTGGGGAAAGAAGCAAATGTCTAATCGTTTAACAAATCTGCTCATTCCGCTTATAGCCATTGTACTTGGTCTTTTTGTTGGGGCCATTATTATGCTGGCAAGCGGTTATAGTGTCATCGAAGGCTATGGCGCCCTTTGGAATGGCGTCTTCGGTGAAACCTATTATATGGGAGAAACCATCAGACAAGTGACACCTTACATTTTATCAGGACTTGCTGTTGCTTTTGCATTTCGGACAGGTCTCTTTAATATCGGTGTAGAAGGTCAAATGCTGATTGGCTGGGTAGCTGCTGTATGGATCGGTACAACTGTACATGCACCTATGTACATCCATCTGCCGCTTGCACTCATCACCGCAGCTGCTGCTGGTGCATTATGGGGCTTAATCCCTGGGTTTTTAAAGGCCCGTTTTTATGTTCATGAAGTGATTGTCACGATCATGATGAACTACATTGCCCTTCATGTGACAAACTATCTGATCTCAAATGTCTTAACGAATAATAAAGATAAAACAGAAAAAATCGATGCCACTGCCTCGCTTCGCTCTGGTTTCTTTGAACAAATCACCGATTTCTCTCGGATGCATAATGGTATTTTTGTTGCTATTATCGCTGCGGTCGTAATGTGGGTCATTATTCAAAAAACCTCTAAAGGCTTTGAATTGCGTGCTGTTGGAATGAACCAGCAGGCATCCCATTATGCCGGTATGAACGTTCGCCGCAATATCATTTATGCGATGCTCATTTCAGGTGCTTTTGCAGGTCTTGCAGGCGCTATGGAAGGTCTTGGTACATTTGAATATGCTTCAATTAAAGGCTCGTTTACCGGTGTAGGTTTTGACGGAATCGCCGTCGCTTTATTAGGTGGAAATACTGCTGTTGGTGTTGTTCTTGCTGCACTGCTGCTTGGTGGATTGAAGGTCGGTGCTTTAAACATGCCGCTTGAATCTGGTGTGCCGACTGAGGTCGTTGATATTGTCATTGCGATCATTATTCTTTTCGTCGCCTCAAGCTATATTATCCGTCTTGTGATGAACCAAATGAAGAAAAAGGGGGGAAAATAAGTGGGATTTCTGCAAATTCTTGAAATCATCGTCCCAGCAACACTTGTCTATGCTGCACCACTTATTTTAACCGCTCTTGGTGGCGTCTTTTCAGAAAGATCAGGTGTTGTGAATATCGGTCTTGAAGGTTTGATGGTCGTCGGAGCATTTTCCAGTATTATTTTTAACTTGTTGTTTGCTGATACGTTTGGCGCCTTGACCCCATGGCTTGGGCTCCTCGTCGGAATGGCGATTGGCGGATTGTTCTCTTTGATTCATGCAGTTGCGACCATTACATTCCGTGCTGATCAAACGGTCAGTGGTGTTGCGATTAACATGCTGGCACTTGGTGCTACACTGTTTGTTGTGAAACTCATTTATGGGAAAGCTCAAACAGATAAAATTACAGAGCCTTTCTATAAAGGTGATATTCCCCTTTTAAGTGACATTCCGATTATTGGCGATATCTTCTTTAAAGATGTTTATTATACGTCCATACTCGCATTAGCACTTGCGGTTGTTGCTTGGTTTGTTTTATTTAAAATGCCGTTTGGTCTTCGTCTTCGTGCAGTCGGAGAACATCCAATGGCTGCTGATACAATGGGAATCAAAGTGTACCGGATGCGCTATATCGGCGTCTTTATTAGTGGACTGTTTGGTGGTCTTGGCGGAGCTGTTTATGCGTCGACCATCGCGCTTGATTTCTCACATGCGACCATTACTGGACAAGGCTTCATCGCACTAGCTGCTCTAGTCTTCGGTAAATGGCACCCATTCGGCGCAATGGGCGCTGCTTTATTCTTTGGATTTGCTCAAAGTTTAAGCATTATTGGCTCTCTCCTGCCGCTATTCCAAGATATACCGAACGTGTATATGCTCATTGCACCATATGTGCTGACCATCTTAGCACTCACTGGCTTCATCGGCCGGGCAGATGCACCGAAAGCACTTGGGACACCTTATTTAAAAGGAAAACGATAATTACGATGTATGATCAGTCCCCTGAAGGATAAACTACCTTCAGGGGATTTTTGTATGATAAAAACATAAAAACTCCTGTTTATTTTACTTTTATTACACTTAATTTAGTTTAATAAATAGATGAGTGTCACAGAATCTTCTACAATTGAGACAAATAGCATTTGGGGGTGTTTATGTGGCTAATACACAACAATTGAAATCGATTACAGACGATTCTGACAATAATAAAAGCGTTTTCCGTAAGATCATGTCTTGGAAAATTGGTGTTATTGACTTTCCTGTGTATTTAGTACTTGCAGCGATTATTTTAACTGCCGCTTATTTTAATAAAATTCCAGCAAATATGCTTGGTGGTTTCGCTGTTATTATGATTTTGGGGATTTTCCTTGGAGATATAGGACAACGTATTCCGATATTAAAAGATATTGGTGGACCGGCGATTCTTTCTTTATTCGTACCATCGTTCCTGGTCTTTTTTCATGTTCTGAATCCGAACTCGTTGGAAGCGGTTACGTCTCTTATGAAAACGTCGAACTTCCTTTACTTCTATATTTCTGCTCTTGTAGTAGGTAGTATTCTTGGGATGCAGCGAACTGTTTTAGTACAAGGCCTTATTCGTATGTTTGTTCCTCTTGTTGCAGGAACAATTGCAGCTGTGACTGCCGGAATTCTTGTTGGTCTTTTAGTTGGTTACACACCGCATCATTCGTTCTTCTTTATTATTGTTCCAATTATTGCTGGTGGTGTTGGAGAAGGGATTTTGCCATTATCTATTGCTTATTCACAAATTCTTGGTGTATCAGCAGAGTCATTAATTTCTCAATTAATTCCTGCTGCCGTCATTGGGAACGTCATTGCCATTATCTGTGCTGGGGCAATGAAGAAGCTTGGTGAAAAACGTCCTGAACTAAACGGGAATGGTCGTCTTGTAAAGTCTAAAGAAGCAAATGAAATTTTTGAACAGCCTGATATGGATCCAAAAGTTGATTTTGGGTTAATGGGTGCTGGTGTACTTGTTGCTTGTACAACGTTCATTTTTGGTGGTTTGTTAGAAAGCTTTGTTCATATTCCAGGTCCAATCTTAATGATTGTCCTTGCCGCTTTAATCAAATACTTAAACGTGATGCCTCAGCATTTGCAAGATGGCTCACAGCAGTTCTACAAGTTTGTATCAAGAAGCTTCACATGGCCGCTTATGGTCGGTCTAGGGATTCTATACATTCCACTTGATGATGTAGCAACAGTGATTTCTATTCCATTCGTTTGTGTATGTATCGCTGTCGTTCTTGGAATGGTTGGTTCTGGTTACTTCGTTGGGAAATTGATGAACATGTACCCAGTAGAATCTGCGATTGTGACAGGCTGTCACAGTGGTCTTGGCGGTACTGGTGACGTTGCAATCCTTTCAGCTTCCGGAAGAATGGGTCTCATGCCTTTCGCACAAGTTTCTACACGTCTAGGCGGAGCAGCAACCGTGATCTGCGCAACAATCTTACTTAGAATGTTTACTTAATCAAACAATAAAAAGCATGGGCTCTATTATGGGCACATGCTTTTTTTATATTTCTTTTCTCCTATAAGGATTTATTCTTCAGCAGAGACTACACGTATATATTCTCTTGGCTGGAATGGATATTGTCTTGCTTCTTGATAGGTCATATAGAGAAGATGTTCTGAAAACAACGGCCATTCACTTTCCGCCTGCCACCTTTTTTGATCATTTCGTTCTATGAAGAATGCTCCTCCTAAAATCGTGCAGAATATGCTTAAGCTGATGCCCGCTTTTAGTTTCATGTAATCAGCTCCTTTAAGAAAAGCATGTACGAAATACAAAACAATATACAATGAGTTTTATTTTTGATAAAATATTTTTTGTGGTCAAAAGAACTCAAAACAAATACAGTTTGCTGTAATTCAGTTCAAACCAATGCACTATGTCTGTATTTACGCTATAATTTTATTTACCAGTTCTTTAGAACGTGAATTTATATTGATTGAAGGAGGTTTATTTTCTTGCAGCTTATTCACTTCGCCATCCTATCGCCTTTTCTGCTTGCGTTTGTTGTGCCTTTTCTTTTTAAATACGTAAAGCGTATACATACAGGGTGGTTTGTTCTTATCTTGCCTATTCTATTATTTAGCTATTTTGTCCAAATGATGACGATGACATCAAATGGACGAACGTTATTTTCACAGATGGAGTGGATTCCTTCTCTAGGAATGAATTTCACTGTGTATGTAGACGGTCTTAGTTTGTTATTTGCGCTATTGATTACAGGAATTGGTGCGCTTGTCGTCTTGTATAGTATTTTCTACTTATCGAAGGAAAAAGAACAGCTCGGCTCTTTTTATACGTATTTGTTAATGTTTATGACCGCTATGCTCGGTGTTGTTCTATCTGACAATATGGTGGTTCTTTACTTGTTTTGGGAGCTGACAAGTATCTCTTCTTTTCTACTTATTGGATATTGGTATAAACGGGATCGCTCACGTTATGGAGCGACAAAATCACTGCTTATTACCGTTTTTGGCGGATTGGCTATGCTCGGTGGTTTTATCCTCCTCTATCTGATTACTGATTCATTTAGTATTCGTGAAGCAGTTAATCAGCTTCAGCTCATTATGGCATCACCTTACTTTATCCCTGCCATGATCCTGATCTTACTAGGTGCTTTTACAAAATCAGCGCAGTTCCCATTCTATATCTGGCTGCCTGATGCAATGGAAGCACCTACCCCTGTGAGCAGTTATCTGCATTCTGCCACAATGGTCAAAGCCGGTATCTACCTTGTAGCCCGCTTTAGTCCCATCTTTGCTATATCAGAGGTATGGTTTTGGACCATATCCATCGTTGGACTTGTGACGTTATTTTGGGGATCATTCCACGCCGTTCGTCAAAACGATTTAAAAGCTATCCTTGCCTTTTCTACCGTTAGTCAGCTCGGGATGATTATGCTTATGCTTGGTGTTGGAGCAGCTGCAATCCATGAAAATGACCCCGCCTTTTTCGGCGCGGCCGTTCTCGCTGCGATTTTCCATTTAATTAACCATGCCACGTTTAAAGGCAGTCTCTTTATGGCGGCTGGTATCATTGATCACGAAACCGGCACTCGGGACATTCGGAAGTTAGGCGGTTTAATGACCATTATGCCGATTACCTTTACGATTACGTTAATCGGTACATTTTCAATGGCTGGTCTACCGCCATTTAACGGTTTCTTAAGTAAAGAGCTGTTTTTCACAAGTATGCTGCGCATTTCTGAAATCAGCTTTACAGATATTTCGACATGGGGCGCTATTTTCCCAGCAATTGCTTGGCTCGCTAGTGTCTTTACGTTCATTTACAGTATGATGCTTCTCTTTAAAACATTTAGAGGCAATCTTCAGTTAGATCAATTAGAGAAAAAGCCGCATGAAGCACCGATTGGTATGCTCATTCCGCCAATTATCCTTGCTGCACTTGTGGTCACCTTTTTCTTCTTCCCAAATATTCTAGCTTATTCTGTCATTGAACCTGCAATTGCAGCCATTATTCCGGATGCGATTGATCCAGGAAAACGGTTTGTTGTCAAAATTGAAGCATGGCACGGCTTTCAGCCAGAGCTTTATATGACGATAGGTGTTGTCGCTTTAGGAATCATCGGATATTTGACGTTGTCAAAATGGCGTCCAATCTACAATATCTTCAAAGAAAAATGGTCATTCAACTCATTATATGACCGGTCACTGATCGGCTTAGAAAAGGGCTCCTATCGCCTAACAAACAGTTATATGACTGGTTTCCTTCGTGATTACCTTGTCTATGTGTTTGGATTCATGATTATCGTGCTTGGGGGCGTGATGTTTTATCAGAATGCCTTTTCATTTAATATGGAGCATGCTGCTCCAGTCGGCACATACGAGGTCATTCTATCACTAGTCATGATAGCAGCAACCCTCACGACTGTGTTTGCTCGTTCTCGCTTAACAGCCATTATCGGGTTAGGTGTCATGGGGTATACGCTGTCACTATTTTTTGTTATTTTCAGGGCACCTGACCTTGCCCTCACCCAGTTAATTATTGAAACAATTTCTGTTGCACTGTTTTTACTTTGCTTCTATCACTTGCCTCAACTGAGCATGAAGCAAAAAACGAGGAAATTTAAAATGACCAATCTCATCATTTCAGTAGGTGTTGGAGTCATTGTGACATGCCTTGCTTTCGCTTCCACAAGCAATCAGTCACTTGATACGATTGCGTCTTACTTTATTGAAAACAGCTACAAGCTTGCAGGCGGAAACAACATTGTCAATGTCATCCTTGTTGATTTCAGGGGCTTTGATACACTGTTTGAAATTACCGTGCTGGCGATTGCGGCACTTGGTATTTATGGATTATTAAAGACACAAGGAAAACGGAAGAGAGGAGTGCGCCGATGAGAAAAATTGATACGAATGATATGCTTTTACAAGTCACAACTAAAATCACTGCATTCATCATCCTGCTCTTCTCCCTTCACCTGTTTCTTGCGGGACATAATAACCCAGGCGGAGGATTTATTGGCGGATTAATGAGTGCCAGTGCTGTCGTCCTTCTGCTCTTAGCCTACGATCTGAAAACAGTTAGACGCATTCTGCCGTTCAACTTTATCTATGTTGCAGCGACTGGGCTGCTCGTCGCGATCCTGACGGGTATGGGATCATTTCTATTCGGTGCACCTTTTCTATCCCATGCATTTGATTATTTTCAACTGCCGTTTTTAGGGAAAACAGAACTGGCAACAGCCGTACTGTTTGATATCGGTGTATATTTGGTTGTTGTCGGTGTCACCATGACCATTATTCAAACGATTGGAGAGAAGGAATAATGGAATTTCTAATGTCTATTATCGTCGGTATTATTTTTATGACGGCGACCTATTTAATGCTTTCAAAAAGCCTACTGCGGGTCATCGTCGGCACTGCTGTTTTGAGCCACGGCGTCCATTTGCTTCTTTTAACAATGGGTGGCTTAAAAAAAGGAGCCCCTCCCATTTTAACTGAGGGAATCACATCCTATGTAGACCCATTACCACAAGCATTAATTTTAACAGCCATTGTCATTGCTTTTGGTGTGACATCCTTTTTACTTGTCATGGCCTTCCGTGCCTTCCAAGAGCTGCGAACAGATGACATGGATCAAATGAGAGGAAATGATCAGCATGAATAATCTCGTGATCCTGCCAATTTTAATACCATTATTAGCTGCTACACTCTTGATCTTTATGAATAAGAACATCATGCTGTCAAGAGGCTTTAGTGTGTTTGCTTCACTATCAGCCATTGTCTGCAATGTGTATTTAGTCCAAACCATATTTACTAATGGGATTCAAACCCTCTATTTAGGAGGTTGGAAAGCACCATTTGGGATTGCCCTTGTGGCCGATCAATTTGCTGCGCTCCTTGTACTGACCGCTTCCGTCGTTGGACTAGTGACAGTTCTTTTCTCCTTTCAAACGATTGGGAAGGAAAAGGAGCGGCTGTTCTATTACTCTGGCGTGCAATTTTTGCTCGCTGGCGTAAGTGGTGCCTTCTTAACAGGCGATATTTTCAACCTGTTTGTATTCTTTGAATTACTGCTGATGGCATCATACATGCTTATTGTGCTGGGCGGATCAAAACCGCAGCTTCGAGAATCACTCAAATACATTGTGTTTAATATCATCTCATCGGCTTTATTTATCGTCGGTGTCGCTTGTTTATACGCAGTCACTGGTACACTGAATATGGCTGATTTAAGTGTGAAGATTGCTGAATCAGGGCAAACAGGATTAATCACTGTTATTTCCATTCTGTTCATGATTGTATTTGGCTTAAAAGCTGGGATCTTCCCGCTTTATTTCTGGCTTCCAGGATCATATCATGCACCACCAGCAGCGATTTCCGCTCTATTTGGCGCTTTGCTCACAAAAGTTGGTTTATATGCGATTGCCAGAGTCTTTACGTTAATTTTTATACACGATACAGGGTTCACCCATACACTTATGGCATGGCTGGCCGCACTGACTGTGATATTTGGTGTGATAGGCTCGATTGCTTATTCGGATGTGCAAAAGATTGTGATCTATAACATTGTTACAGCCGTTGGGGTCATTTTGTTTGGGATTGCAGCCAATACACCTGCCTCACTTCAAGGGGCCATTTATTATCTCATTCATGACATGGTGATTAAAGGCGCTTTATTTATGCTGGCAGGTGCACTCTTTGTGTATGCTGGCACAAATCACTTGAAAAAGATGGGCGGACTAATTCAATCTCAGCCCTTATTAGGGTGGATGTTTTTCATATCGGCTTTATCACTAGCAGGAATCCCGCCTCTGAGTGGGTTTGTTGGAAAGCTAAAGATTGTAGAAGGCGGCTTTTCGGCTGGTCACATGACCTTTTCTATCCTTGTCTTACTGTCCAGCCTTCTTGTCCTTTATTCGATCATGAGAATTTTCATACTCGCATTTTGGGGTGAGGAACAAGATACGCGAAGAAGGAAACCGTCGGTTAAAGGAATGGTGTACCCTGGTGTAATGCTTGTGATCTTGTCACTTGCCATTGGGTTAGGGACAGAGTTCATTTCCCCTTATATTAATCAAGCAGCGGAAATGCTCTCAACACCAGAAAAATATATTCAAGCTGTGCTGAAGGAGTAGATGAACATGGCCTTTCAAATATTATTAAACGCTCTCCTCGCCTTTACCTGGATGTTTATGAATGATACATACAGAGCAGCAGACTTTGTATCAGGCTTTGCACTAGGGATGGTCGCCATTTTTATGCTTCGGCGATTTTTCCCACAGCGTTTTTACGGGTATGCCCTTTATGCAATTTTCAAGCTCTTATTGATTTTTATTCGGGAGCTGCTTCTTGCCAATTTAAGTGTATTAAAGACCGTATTATCTCCAAAGCTCACAATAAAGCCCGGTATTTTTGCCTTTCGTACGGACTTGAAAACGGATTGGGAAATTAGCATCCTTTCTAACATGATTACATTGACACCAGGTACACTGGTCATAGATATTTCTGATGATCGTTCGATTTTGTACATTCATGCAATGGATATTGAAGATGCGGAAAAAGCCATTCATGATATCCGTGTTTCATTTGAAAAAGCGATTCAGGAGGTGAGTGGCAAGTAATGGAGATCATCTTACAAATTTCACTTGGTATTCTTGCCCTGTCCACCCTTCTGTTTGTTATTCGAGTGATCAAAGGTCCCTCTATTCCTGATCGTGTAAGTGCACTTGATGCGATAGGAATCAATTTAATTGGGATGACAGCTATCGTTTCTATTTTGCTGAAAACGACAACGTTTTTTGAAATTATTTTACTGCTCGGTATCCTTGCCTTTATCGGCACTGTCGCTTTTTCCAAATTCCTTGAGAAAGGGGAAGTGATTGAAAATGATCGTCATCGCTAAAGCTATTGTCATTTTCTTTATTCTGCTTGGCGCCATCCTTTGTCTCATTTCAGCCATTGGCGTTCTTCGCCTGCCGGATGTTTATACACGTATGCATGCTGCATCAAAAGCATCGACACTTGGTGTTGTCCTCATATTAGTTGGGGTATTCTTTCACGAATGGTTTCTTGCAGGTATTATTTCTGCGAAGATTCTACTTGGGATTGTCTTTATCTTTTTAACAGCTCCGGTCGGCGCACACTTGATCGGAAGAGCCGCCTACAATACTGGTGTCAAGATGGACAAACGAAGTGTACAAGATGATTATGGTGGTTTTCGTAACTTCGTGATTAAACGCAAAGAAGACTCGTACTTATAAACCGAAAGAAGATCCTCACATGCGGGGATCTTCTTTTTATGAATCAATCCAACCTAAAAAAAGCTTCCGCTGCACCGGGAGCTTTTTTATATGCGATCAATGACAGCAAGTGTACATCTTGACGTACAGATGTGCCGGTCTCGATCATCTTTAATATCAATTTGAAATACCATTGTACGGCGCCCTACATGTACAGGAACAGCCGTCGCTGTCACTACTCCATCACGTACAGATTTTAAGTGATTGGCATTAATTTCAATCCCTGAGCAAACTTGCTGAGTTAAGTCTAAATGAGCCGCAGCCCCCATGCTTGCCACTGTTTCTGCTAGAGCAGCAGATGCTCCTCCGTGCAGCAGTCCAAATGGCTGTTTTGTTCTATGATCGACTGGCATTGTCGCTACGCATCGAGACTCATTACACTCTACAATCTCAATCCCCAGTGCCTCAAGCAGTGTATTTGATCCACTCACTTCCATCAGGGTTCTCTCCCTTCACACGTTTACAATACACTTTCAGATTTTGCAATTAACACCGCTTCGGTTCGAGAGCCAACATTCAGCTTATTAAAGATGGACGTCAAGCTGTATTCAATTGAGCGTTTGCTCAAATGCAGCACATCGGCAATCTCTTGGTTCGTGTATCCTTTTTCCACTTCTCTCAGGATCAAACACTCTCGCTCTGTTAACAGCTCGTGATCGGTCTGCTGCGCCTGTTCTGGCTTTTCTTGCTGCTGTGAAATTAATTTCTTTAAATAGGATAGCTGAATGACAACTTCTCCTTGCAATGTGCGGTGTATGTATTCAATAATTTTGTCTTTTGTCTCTGTTTTACTAATTGCACCGTGCAATCCAGCCCGAATGGCCTCTTCAAAATAATCATCTACTTCATACCCTGTATAAATGATGATTTTCACTTGTTGGTTGGTTTCTAGAATTTGTTTCGCAATGTCCATTCCATTGATATCCCCGAGATTTAAATCCATCAAAATCACATCATAGATGGAAAAGTCATGCGTCTTTAAAAAGGCGGCTTCTGCATCAGGACTTAAACAATCGACTGATAGCTGTTGATCTGATTCTAATATGCTTTTTGTCCCTTCCATGACAGCCGGATGATCATCAATGACCAATATCTTCTTCATGTCTTCCTCCCTTTAAATCACTCACTTCCATTTTATATAAAAGACTTGGCAGATGCCAAGTCTTATTCCTTAATAAATCGTTACAATTCCATTTCAATTTTCACCTTCAGCCCTTTTTCAGGTGCTGTGTGAATGTGAAGCTTCCCATTTAACGCCTTGACTCGTTCTCTGATTCCAGAGAGGCCCATGCTCATGGTGTGCTGATCAAGATGGCTTGCGTCAAAACCAACTCCATCATCCTCGTAGTGAAGAACAACCTGATCTTTAATACAAATCAGCATTACGAGCACTTGGCTGGCTTGAGAGTGTTTCAAGGCATTAGATAACAGCTCTTGAACAATCCGGTAAATATTAAGCTGGGAGTCAATATCAATGTCCAGCTCCTTATCAAAGCGTGTCGTATTCAGCCGAATATGAAATGGTGCTTCCTCCTGAATTTGAGAAGTCAGCTTCGATATCGCCTTCACTAAACCTAAATCGTACAGCAGCTGCGGCCGAAGTTCATGACATGTTTCTCTCGTCGTTTGAATCACCTTAGACATTTGTTCATTCCATGAGATAAGCGATTGTTCAATAGACGTTGGGCATTGATCGTTTTGGAAATTCGTTAAAAACATCTCTGACTGTCTTTTCAGCGATATCAAATCCTGCAGCACGGAATCATGAAGATCCCTCGCTAAATCGGAGCGCTGCTTTTCCTCCATCGCAAACATGACTTTTTTCAGCCAAGCAGGGTTCGCTTCACGCTGCTTCAAATCTTCAAGATGCTCCATCAATTCTTCAATCTTGACGACATTTTCTAAACTGACACTTGTGTAAAATGCCAATGTTTTCAGCCAAGAAATCTCATCACGCGTCAATTTTGGTGTCTGTAAATTGGATAAACAGCAAATCACAAATGAGTGACCGCCCCGCTCGCCAATTTTCATCATGAACCCTTTATCAAGCTCAATGATTTTCCCGACTTCCCCTAAAATATCCTGAAATTGATCCACATACTCTTTCCATAGATTGCTATCACCTGAAGATTCATCAATCTCTTCAATCTGTCCATCTGGCTTCACTTCAAGCACAAAGGCTTTATTCACAACCAGCACTTCTAAAATGGTGTATTTCAAATGATATAACACTTGGTGAAGTGATGACGCCTCACGAATGAGCTGAGTAAATTTAAACACACTGTCCTGATAATTATGCTTCTCTGAAAAACGTTTCAGCCGGAAGCGGAAATCTAGAATTTCTTTAAAATAAAAGACAGCAAGCATAAGCGCATAGGTGATTAATGCGAGCTTCAGGGTGTACTTCAAATCTTCTGGTTTCTGCAAAATGTAAAACGTGACGACAACAAAAATGGTCGGTGTAATGGCTAGAAAGCCATAGTATTTCAGTCTGCTTATCAAAAAATCCATGTTGTAAAGCTTGTTCGTCATAAATTGATACACGAGTGAAAAAGGAATGAGCAAGACAAAAGAAGTTAAGAAAAAGGGATCTACCACATAAATACGAAACAAAACATATGGAATTGCAAATAAAAATATAAAAGGACAAAATGCTATGATATTTATCATGACAAAAAACTTTAAAACAGACCCCTGCTCTGTCTCTTTATATTTCCGCATTCCATTGATAATCACTTTGAATGACATGATAATAGAAGCGAAAAAGAATAAAAGATTTAAACTTGGCATGTATCTGGCTATCGCCGAATCAATCGGAACAAATAACTCTATTACTAGATTAATTATAGGAAGACTATATAAAAAGCGAATTGTTTTTTGAGTCGTTATATGCAGGTCAAACTCTTTGAAATATTGATAAATGAAATGAATATAAAAGATAAATACACTTGATAAACAAAATACGATCACATAATGGCTAAATCTCTCACCAATCCCTGAAGTACCTGCACTAAGATATCCGATACAAATCGTTAATAAAAATAAAACTAATAGAAATGCTGATTTTCGTTGGGCCTCTTTGTTAATTCGAATGATAAAGAAGATACAAAATAAACAAATTGAATACAGGATGAGAGGAATTAAATAGACAAATAAACTTTCTTGACCAATCAATGTCTTATTTTTTAGGGTGATCATTTGGTTGCCTCTTTGAATATCAATTCTTTGCACATTCCTAAGCTCACCATTGATCAAATGATCTTTGTTGTTAGCAGGTTCCCCATTGATTTTAAGTATAATATCTCCTTCTTCTAATCCTGATGTGTAGGCTAAAGAAAGATATTCAACTTTGACAACTTCTGCTTGACCGTTCTTGTTCTCCGCTACACGTGCTCCATTAAAAATATCAAATACATAAATATATGAAACATAGATCACAAATAAAAAAGATAGAAAAACCAAAAAAGCAGATAGTTTCGTATAAGTTATCTTCATGTATAAAACATCCTTAACTGGAGAACTTTTAAATCATTTTTAAATGAATCGTATCATTTATAGTACCATATATACTCTGCAGACATTTGCCCTTTCTTAATACCTTGAATGATTGCTTTCATCGTTTGCTCATCTGTATGAATTAAACTTGCATTCCCTAAGTCCAATTCATTCACAACACCAGGATTTTTCACTAAATATGCAATAACATTTTGAATGTTCAATCATTGCCCTCCTTTGTCATAAATGCATATAATTGTTCCTTCTTCGTTTTAGGTAAATCAAGTTGTTCCATTTCACGCTTCATTTTTAACAGCATAATCTCTCTCATCGATACCATGTACTGAGTCAAACCAGCTTCAAGTAACTTCTGCTTCAGTTGAAACCGCTTTTGCTCTGACTCATCCAGCCGGTTAGAAAAGAAGGAAAGAAGCTCTTGACTGGCATCGTTAAAACGTCTTTGCAAATAACTGAATGCCAGCGTTTGTTTTTTTTCAAAATCTCCGTTTGATTTTGAAAATAACGCAAAAAAATCGTTACTGATCTGTTCAGCAACACCATAACATATTGAATAAGATTCCACAGTTGCGTTGATTTTCCCCGTCGCTAAATAAGCACCCAGTACACTAGCAAGAGCTGTTAATGATCCTGATTTTTTCCTTAAAACCTCTACACACTCTTCTTCTGTTCCATGCAAATGACGCAAATCCTCGTGCTGCCCTTCCATTGACATTTTAATGAAATGGAACAGCTTCTCTACTAGTTGAGAATTATTTTCACATATTGATGCAATGAATTGGATACTCACCGTATATAAATACGTAGAAGCATTGATGGCCACTCCTTGGTCGACGTTCATCCAAGGATACGAATCATTGTCCTGATCTTCAATATCATCTAATATATCGGCAGATAAGATAAGAAGTTCAATCCCTGCTGCCAATTGTGTAATCGCTTGCTTGTCTTGTCCGCCAAATGCCTCATAATGCTGGTAAGCTAATTGACCAAGAGGAAATTCTTTTTTTCTATCTGTAAATTCTAGAAGCAGCTTTTGTAAATCCTTCTGCCTGACTGCATGTTGAATAAAATCAGACATATTCTGCTTGATTTTCGTATTCTCTAGATAGTTTAGCATACTCGATCTTGTCCCTCACCCTTCCACCTTTTATTTTACTAAAAAGACATGAGCAAATGTCCACTGACATCACTATTTAACAATTATATAATAATATATCCTTTTTTTGTATGTATTTGGATAAAAAAAAGACTTGATGATTATCAAGTCTTTAAGAAATTTTCACATATTCATATTTGTCGTACTGATCAATGCTTTTGTTAATGTTATGAAGAGAAGCCGTTGTTTCTCTAATTTCGTTTTCAAGTTTCCATAATAATTGTTTAAGTTCTTCGATTTCATACTTTTCCATCGATTCCACTCTCCTTTTTTGGAAGATCAATGTATTTGTGTATGGTGATTGGGTCATAAGTATTTGATCTGTTACTAACAGTGTAAATGTAATTGAGTATTTTTTCACCGAAAAGTATGCACAAAATGTGTGCGTGATACCGCAAAATTCAATAGGTCTTTTTTCATCATTTTCTGACTTTTCAAATCATACTTTTATCTTAATTTCAAAGGAACTCCGTCATTTTTGCGACAAGAATAGGCATCATTCGTCACACTTCTCTCACAACGGAACATACGATCCCTCCTGTAACCTCGGTTTTGCGTGTTATAGGTCAGACGACAGGCCCCTTTGTGGACACCGCAATTTTTTGGCGACATTCACCGAAATTGACCGCAAAAGTACCTATTTTTATGTTGGATTTATAAAGATAGAAAGATCATTTTGATTCTTTATTCTGATTTTCTACATACATTTAGAACAGATATCCGTCCAATTTCACGTCAATGAGAGAAGAGGTGACCATGTGTTTTACTATGTTCCTTATCCTGCTTTGCAGGGTCCCGCAATGAGCCGTGCATATCCGCGCACGCCTATGACTTTTCCTCCAGTAGATGCCCACTCATTTCAACGAGCCGCAAAGGAATCAGCCCGACTTGTTGCTGATGCTTCACTTATTACACAGCAGATTTCCAGCTCCCTTTCGTTTGCACAGCGGATTATGGAGGCTGCTGAGCGCTCTGATTCGACAAGTGTCATCCGAATGCTGAAACAAATCGGTGTGAAAAGTGGTATTGACATCCGCTTTAGTCCAGAAGGCATTCGTATCTACTTGTCTCTTGCCTCTAGCAGACTTTTTCTCCTTTTACAGTGGGCATAACAAAAAAAGCCGCTCTCAGCGTGGGCGGCTTTTATGATTCAAACATTTTATGACACCATTCAATGGCTTCTATATAACATCCGTAGGCTTCTTGCTTCGGGAGATTCCCATCTAACATCTCATGATCCCATTCATTTCGTTCAATCCGTTTGGCGACATCCAGCACAAATGAATAATCATTTTCATAGCCAAGCAGTGCCTCACCAACTTCATCAGAAAGTGGCAGCTCTTTTACAAGTTCTGTGATATCTGCCCTGACAAGTGTATCAATGAGAGAAAACATGCCTGTCAGCATATAAGAGGCTGGGTGCTCTCGTTCGGTACGACTTGCAATCAGTTCACACGTTTTTGCCCGAATGAAGGACATTTTAATAATTTCTTTTTGGCTTGAGTTGGCTTGAACATTCAATTCTTTAAATGAAAGAATAAAGATCCACCGCCTAATTTCATTAAAACCAAGCAGAATAATCGCCTGCCGGATACTTTTGATTTGATAAAGACGTCTCATGCCGCCTGAATTGAGCATTTTTAATAATTGGTATGATAGCGAAAGATCACTTTCAATAAAATGGGTCACAACCTGGATATTCGGCTGTTCCTTGCTCAGCTCATTTAATAGCTGGTGATACGCATGGAAGCTGGTTGATAATGCTCGTCCTGATATAACATGCGGCTCACTAAAGAAATACCCTTGAAACAAATGGAAGCCGGCTTCTAGCGCTTCTTCATATTCTCTTCGCGTTTCCACCTTTTCTGCAAGGAAACGAAGTCGATATTTTTTATAGGTATGTAGAATTTTTCTACGTTCTTCCGATGTGGTCTTTAGAAAGTCAATTTTTAAAATATCAATGCAATAGAGGAGTTCCTCAAGCAACTTGTCACTGAAATGTGATCCGCTTAGAAAAAAATCATCAAGTGCAATCGTATATCCCCATTTTTTTAATTCCTTACATCTCATAATAAGTGCCGGGGTAATCGGGACATTTTCTAATATCTCGATCACAAGCTGATGCGGATCAAAATAGGTGAGCAGATCAGACGAAAGTAAGCTTTCGGTGAAATTAATGTAGCATCTTTTGCCTTCTGTCAATGTTTCGATGCCGATATTTAAAAAACTGTTAATAATGAGGTCCGTTGTCGCTTGGTCACCATCTTCAGCGCTATATGTATTGGTTTCACTATCTCTATAAAGCAGCTCGTATGATACGACTTGTTCTTTTCTGTTAAAAATAGGCTGTCTCGCAACAAACACCCTCAACTGCTCCAATCCTCCTTTATGCAATGACAAACAAGATGTGCTTTCAGTATACCAAATGATTGTGCTTATGGTTCATTTTGAATCGGTCAAAAAATAAAAAAAGAGATCACCTGACTTGATGATCTCCTTTCTTCCAACATTAGCTTTCATAAAGCTCTAGTTTAATTTTATTTTTCACGTCATGGATAAACTGCATCTTGTTATCCCAGCATTTTTGACTCAAATCGACTGGATATTCTTCTGGTTTGCTGATTCGTTTATATTCCTCCCAGAAAAGTCCGAGGCTCTCCTGCACATAGGCTTGAATCGTTTGAATATCCGGATTGTCATATACAAGTTTCCCTTGTTCAAAAATCGGGACATGTAGATCCTTCGCCACAAAGTTTGTGACAAATTTGCTGATAAATGTATGCACAGGATGGAACATTTTCAGCTTATCCTCACTATGAACATCTTCCTCTTCGAGCGCAATGTAGTCACCCTCAGAGTGATGATTCAATTGATTGATAATGCGGTACACACGTTTACGTCCAGGTGTTGTCACTTTCTCTGGGTTGGATGAAATTTTGATGGTATCATTCATCTTACCATTCTCTTCAATCGACACAAGCTTATACACTGCACCGAGAGCTGGCTGGTCAAATGCTGTGATCAGTTTTGTCCCAACACCCCACACATCAATTTTGGCACCCTGTGCTTTTAAATTCATGATGGTATGTTCATCGAGATCACTTGATGCAATGATTTTTGCGTCATGGAATCCAGCTTCATCCAGCATCGTTCTAGCTTTTTTAGACAAGTAGGCAAGGTCACCACTATCAAGTCTGACACCAATAAAGTTGATCTTGTCTCCAAATTCTTTCGCTACCTTAATGGCATTTGGAATACCGGATCTTACGGTATCATACGTATCGACTAAAAAGACACAGTCTGTATGGGTTTCAGCGTATTTTTTAAATGCCGTATATTCATCGCGGTATGCTTGTACAAGTGCGTGAGCATGTGTTCCTGACACTGGGATGTTGAAACGCTTCCCAGCACGAACATTACTTGTCGCCTGAAAGCCGCCGATGAGTGCCGCTCTTGCTCCCCACATCGCAGCATCCATTTCATGTGCACGTCTTGTTCCAAATTCTAATGCTGTCTCATCTTCAATGATTCCTTTAATCCGAGCTGCCTTTGTTGCAATCAGCGTCTGGAAGTTCACAATATTCAGCAAGGCGGTTTCAATGAGCTGCGCTTCGACAAGCGTTGCCTCGATACGCATAATTGGCTCATTTGCAAAGACAATTTCGCCTTCCCGCATTGAATGAAGGGAGCCTGTAAAGGACAACCCGCTTAAATAATCAATGAAATCGCTTTTATAACCGAGTTCGTCTTTTAAATACGCTAGATCACTTTCAGTGAAGGAAAAGTCCGATAAATATTCAATCGCTTTCTCTAAACCAGCAAATACAGCGAAGCCATTGTCAAATGGAAGCTTTCTGAAGAAGAGTTCAAACACTGCCTTCTTCTCATGAATGCCGTCTCTCCAATACGTTTCTGCCATGTTAATTTGATAAAGGTCTGTATGTAGTGATAAACTGTCGTCAATAAACCGATGCTCCAACTTCCATTCTCCTTCCCTTACTTAACCACTTTCGCACCAAGCGACTGCTCAAAGTGAGAAAGTGCCCACTCGTGCCCCGCTTCATTAAAACTCGCTACAGCATTCTCGTGAATCACAATTTCAAAGCCTTTATTGTACGCATCAACAGCTGTATGAAGTACACAAATATCGGTACATACGCCGGCTAAATGAAGTTCAGTGATGCCACGCTCGCGCAGTTTCATTTCTAATTGAGTGCCTGCAAAAGCAGAGTATCTTGTTTTTTCCATATAGTAGACATGTTTTAAATGCTTTGACGTGTGAAATAGTGAACTTAGTTTGCCATAAAGTTCAATTCCCTTTGTCCCGCGAATATTATGGGGCGGAAATAACTTTGTCTCTGGATGATAAAGGTCTTGCTCCTCATGATGATCGACTGCAAAGACGACAAAGTGCCCTTCATCAATAAACGAAGAAGTGATCTCTGTGATCTTAGGCTCAATCGCCTGTCCAGGCTTTCCGCATGTCAATTTTCCATCGTCTGCAACAAAATCAACGGTATAATCAATACAAATCAATGCTTTGCCCATCCGCATCTCTCCCATATGCTCTTTTGACTCATTATAGCTTATTCATTTCACTAGGGAAACCTATTCAACAGATTCGTGAGAAAAAGCCTTTTGAAACAGCTCATCTTCTATATAGATGTGCTTTTGATTGACCGCATTTGGCAGCTCTATCACAAGACCAAAAGGAGAATGTGCCTCATGATGATTCACCACTTTAAAGGAACATCCCGCGGTATTAGCCATTTTCACATATTGAGAATAAGAAGCATAGGACAACTCACCATTTAAAAGAACAGTGGCCTGACGGTTGGCCTTTAATACTTGTTCGACCTCTTGATACGGTTTATTTCGTGAGACCTGTCCCTTTGTCAGGGCAAGAAGCGCTCGTTCTCTTAATGAACCGAGAAACATTCTTCGTTCATCGGGTTTTGTTTCAGCATGTCCAAATATCCCTTGCTGCAAATAAAAGTCTACGGATTCTTCTTTCATCGCTGTTTTCACTCCTGGTTTTCATATTTACATTTCTGTGACCCAGTGCACAATCTTTAGTGCAAGTTCACGGGCTTCGTCTGTTTCTGCTCTTTCCATTAAGGATTGCTCGAGTGTATGGATCAGCTGCTCTTTTTCGTCCTCGTACGCAATGGAAATACTCCATTCAATATCAGGTACGGCAACAAGCGTTTTATATTCTTTTTTATTTTCATGTAAATATACATTGTAGGTCTTTGGTTGTCCGCTTGTGATGTGTGCTTTTCTAATTTTCATTTGGCTCTGTTCACACCTCTTTTTCCTTCTTACTTCCATATCCATTGTACCATAAAAAAAGACAGCTTCAGAAAAGGAATTCCCTTTCAAAGCTGGCTACGCATTGAAGCTCTTCTGCTGACTAATAAGATTTGAATCCCAAACAAATGTGACATTTGGACTGTTAAAAAATTGGACGAAGTCACCTGCATTATACGTACCTGATCCACCGGCAGAGTGATCGACACTTTTTGGCGAAATGGCAAAAACATCACCGAAATGTGCAGAACCATTTCCAATTACACGGTCAATATGAATAGGCCCAACAATCGCTGGCATCTTTCCACCACCTTTACTCCCCTCATCATATGCCTATGAGGAAAATATGTGTCTATCCAATATAAAAAAGACAGCTGATATGTGAGCATCAGCTGTCTTTCTATGCATTAAATGATTGAGGCTGGCCAAACAATGTGAAATCCCATAGCATCGTCGCATTCGGATCACTTGTAAGCGACATATAATCACCTGAATTAAAGGCTCCTGCCCCGCCAGTCGAGTGGTCTACAGCTAATGGGGCTATGGCCAGTACATCACCGAAAGTAGCTGCACCATTGCCTCCTAATGACTCAATATGAATAGGTCCAACGATTGCAGGCATCAGAATCTCCCCCTATCTGCTTATGACAATCATCTTATGCAAAAAGGGAAAAGTTGTGCATCTGCCCTAGACGTTTAAGTGCTGCTCTTTGCGAGAGCGCTGACGTAGCTGAACCAATCTGACAATATTCAGAGTGATGGCTTTGAGCAGTGCATAGACAGGAACCGCAAAGATCATGCCAAGGATGCCGCCA
This sequence comes from Bacillus sp. SIMBA_005, assembly GCF_046535585.1. Taxonomy (NCBI): domain Bacteria; kingdom Bacillati; phylum Bacillota; class Bacilli; order Caryophanales; family Bacillaceae; genus Bacillus; species Bacillus sp. SIMBA_005. Next base: position 62,519 of record NZ_JAWRWI010000005.1, read on the forward strand.
AAGCTTCCTGCCCCAATTAATAACAGGATAATGGTCAAAGGATGTGTGTTCAGGCGTTTCCCAATGATCAATGGAGAAATGACATTTCCGTCAATTTGCTGCACGACAAGAATCACAATCACTGTCACCACTGCTTTTCCAGGCGAATCAAGAAAAGCAATCAGTACAGCTGGTGCCGCTCCAAGATATGGTCCAAGGTATGGAATCACATTTGTGACCGCAATGATAATACCGAGAATAAGCGCATATTTTACACCTATTAATAAGTATCCAATAAAACAAGCGACTCCGACAAACAAACAGACAATAATCTGGCCCTGGATGTAAGCTGCGAGTGTGTCATTTAATTCTTTGAAGATCTTCAGCCCTTCCTTGCGGTAAGGCATTGGCAAGAACTGTACGAGCTTGTCCGGAAACTTATGCCCGTCTTTCAGCATATAAAATAAAATAAATGGAACTGTGATGACGGCTAAGGCAATATTCGCAATCACGCCAAACACCGCAGACATGCTTGAAGCAATGTTTTCCGGTAATGCCTTTAATGTCGAAACGACCGTCTGTTCAAACTTTGAGACAGATACATAATCTTGGCTCATCATCCAAGTAAATGTTTTAGAATGCGAAAAGTCATTGATAAATTTCTGCATGTCCGTCACATAACCAGGGAAGCTTTTGACAAGTCCACCAACCTGCGAGATAATCACCGGTCCAGCAGCATTGACGATAAACGTGATGAGTCCAATGAACAGGAGATAAATGATCAAGATAGCGAGAGTTCTAGGTATTTTCTTGGACAAAAATTGAACAATTGGATTAAAGATGAAAAAGAGAATACCCGCCAGCAAGATGGGGACAAACAGTGTTGATGCAAATAAAATAATCGGCTGAAATAAAAACGAAACCTTTGTTGATACATACACAATGAGTAAAACAAGTAATATTTGGAATGTCCAAAAATGAACTTTAGATTTTAACAAAGATGCTCCTCCTGTTACGTATTGATCTTATTAAAAAACTACTATTCAACCCCCCTTCTGTCAACTGCTTCTTGTTTTTAGAACCTCATTTTTTGAAAAAAAAAGAACAATTGGTATATCATGCACTTTTTCCAGATATACATTCTATAAGCATGAAAAAAAGCAGACACCTATGCGTCTGCTTGTTACACTCTTTCACTGTGATCAGGCATCACCGACACGATTTGCTGGATCCGCACATAAAAAACTGATTTCGCCCCCGCTTCTATGACAATATGATCCGGCATGACTTCCTTCAATTTCCCACGGACCGTATCTTTCACTGTTTGCACAATTAATCTCATACCGACCACTTTCTGCAATGTTTGATAAACATATGGATCAACTAATGAAACAAGCTGTGGACTTCCTTGTTGTGCCATACTACCCGCCCCTTTACTTGTGTATTTACCCACAGCGTATGCATGAACCCATGTGAATGTCACTCATGGCAACCCCACAACATTAATACCATATTTTAACATTTAGTTCGTTTTTACATTTTTTAGAAGTATAATAGATTGGTGCTGCCAACAATTTAAATCATTTGAAGAGGTGAATTTTCTTGAAAAAACTCATTTGTATTGTTGCTGTCATGCTCTTTCTATCCTCTGCAAGCTTTGCGTATGCAGGGACAATTGGAGATCCCCCAGGGACGCCAGGAAAGTGGTTTAAAGGAGAAGAGCCCATTCAAAAAGACGGGTCAAAACCACCACTTGTTTTTGTTCATGGTATTAACAGCTCCTCCTCCACTTGGTCCAACCGAAACGATATGGCAAATCAGGCTGTTCAGAACGGATACGAAAGCGCATTCATAGATTTGCACCCAGATCAGGACATGAAAAAGAACGGCAAACTATTAGCAGAAAAGCTCAAAGAAATCTATGACGCGTTTGGTAGAAAACTAATAGTGATTGGTCACAGTAAAGGAGGGGTCGATACACAGGCCGCCCTAGTGTATTTCAAAGCACATCCCTATGTGGAAAAGGTCATTACTCTTGGCTCTCCTCATAACGGGACACCGCTTGCGGATCTAGCATATAGCAAAGGTGGGAGCTGGCTCGCGCAAATTCTTGGACAAAAAAGCGAAGCGCTTTATTCTTTGCAAACTGGTCTGATGGCAGCTTTTCGAAGTGAAACCGACCAGCTAGAGGCGTTCCCCAATAAATATGTCACCTACTCTGGTTCGGAATGGGGAACATTTGGCGGTGCGCTGTATTTAGGCGGCATGTATTTAAAGAGCTTTGGTACAAATGATGGTGCCGTCACAGTAAACAGCACAAAACTATCCTATGCAAACAATATTTTAACAGGAAAATGGGATCACTATTCAATCAAAAACGGAACAAGTATGTTTCCTGTGTTCCAGCATCAGCTGCTGGCAAATGCCTCGAGCGCTGAAAATAAACATAAAGAGGAACAAGAGCCCGTCTCTGCTGAGCTCAATACAGATGTTTATGTGACAGGTGGAGAAAGTGAAAAGGATAAAACAGAAGCGTTCTATGTAGAGGAAGGAACGAATGGCTTATCGATCCAGTGGTTAAATGAAAGGCAGGAGTCGCAGCCCGAAATCATTGCCCCAAATGGAGACGTCTTAACAAATCTTAAGACATCGGAAGCTTCTTTCCCATATGAAGGCGCATATTCACACCATGTGAAAATCAATAAACCTGTTCCTGGAAAATGGACGATTCAATCGAACTCTGGAAAAAGAGCTCCTTATCTGCTGCTTGTATCTTTTGATTCACCATTAAATGAAGAAATGAAAGAAGCTGCTTCGAAGTCAGGAGGTGCATCGACCCATTCAAGCGGTCTAATTAAACGGTTAAGCAAATCTGTGGAAACCAATTACTTTAAAGACGCACAAAAGGATCATCCAGTGAAAACAAGTAGCTCATCAGCTATTCAATTGAAAAAAGAAGGTACTTATTCTGTCACGGTACAATACACTGGACTCACTACGTCAGGGACATCTGCGTTTAACCGTACCGTTATTCGCACATTGTATGTTGATCAGCACGGAACGATTCATGGAGACATTCCATATTAAACAGAGCGTTTCATGGGCTGAAGTGCCTGCTGCACTTTCTGATCCAAATCGGCAATTTTCTTCATTGCCAGTGATTCGTCTATTTGTCTGTAATGGTGGTGCCCGCCTGGCTCTTCATCCATTTCATCTGCTTTCTTCACAATTTGTTGGAGTGTGTCCTTATGAAGGTCACCCTCTGGCAAATATGAGTCTGTATGAAGCAGAATCGCAAGTGCAATATCTTTAGCTGCTTTTGGTTCCTCCCCGAGCCGTATGAGCAGTTTATGTGCCCGCTCTGCACCTTTAATGGCATGAATATCATTTCGTCTATATGTCTCGTAATCCCATTCTCCGCCGGCTGTATACCATTCATAGTGGCCGATGTCATGCAAGAGTGCTGCTTTCACAGCGAGATCTGGGTTAATTCCAGCCTTCATTGCCAGTTTAAATGCGTGATAAGCACAAGCAATCGCATGGGCTTTTCCTGAACGATTTAAATATTTTTGAGCAACTGGATGGGTGTAAACATCCATTAATGTAACCTTTCTCATGGAAACCCCTCCTTATCTATATTTTTAGCATCCTAACATATTCTGAAAAGAAACTCAAATGTTCTGTTATATTTTCTATGAGTCTCAAGATTATCTTATGTCAAATCAGCCGGTTTTGCTTGTACAAGACGGAAAAAAGCAGTCGTTATGACTGCTTTTTTCCATACTCTCGTGCATCATATACGCAGCCTCCAGCTGGATCATCCGCTATAAGATCGAGCAAAATAGATGCGACTTCATCTGGACTCTTCAGTGTGCCTGTTTCATATAATTGCTGAAAACGATCAATTTGTTCGAAGTCCTGTTTTGAAGATTTTCGAATCTCTCCCTGCATATCTGTATCAATCGTGCCTGGGGAAAATGAAAACGTGTTGATTGGATACGCCTCGTCCTGCTGTTCCTCATGCAAAGTCCTCATAAACATATCAAGTCCTGCCTTTGAGCTGCAATACGCACTCCAGCCTTTATAAGGATTTTTCGCCGCTCCAGAAGAAAGATGAACGATCGTTTTCTTTCCATTAAACGATTGAGTCTGTTTAACAAACACATGGCTCAGCAAAACAGGAATCACAAGATTCAGCGTATAATGCTGATGAAGCGTATCCTGTCCGCCTTGCCCCACACGCTTGATTGGTGTCACCATGCCAGCATTATTGACGAATAAGATGTCATCAGCTGCTGTCAGTGTTTGCGGCGTGAGACAATCTTGAAGCCATTGGGCTGCTGCTTTCTCATCTGTCAGGTCGACCTGTGTATGTGTGAGCTTCGAATGAGAAATTGGTGATGCGCTTCTTGCTGCCGTGTACACATGATCTCCGCGTGAGAGCAGCTGATTCACAAGTGCTAGGCCAAATCCTTTTGATCCTCCTGTAACGATTGAAATTCGAATGACAATCTCCTCCCTTGATAACCTTATTTTACGTAGTGAAACGGTATGACTTCAAGCAATGTGCATAAAGAAAAACCTGCCTCTTTTTAAAGAGACAGGCTATTTCTTTTCAGCCTTCACATTCACCTTCGGAATCAGAATGAACATCACAACGATGCCAAAGACGATCAAGAAACCAAAGATGATCGGAAGCAGTGCGGATGACTGCTTCTTGTGATCATCGCCAGAAGGTGCCGATACAGCGGCATCTCGAAAAGAGATATTCATCTCTTCCATCATGTGAACTGATGTTTTGGGCGGGTTCTCTTTTAGATCACTGAAAAGCTGCGGAGAAAGAGACCCTCCCGGAGTTTTAGGCGGTTCAGCAAAATGAATGTCTGTTTTAACTGTTGATGTCTTTTTGCTTTGTTCGTATTTCGTTTGATCCCTCAATATACTTGAGTTAATATTGAGTTCTTTTTCTTGATATTCATTCGGCTTGACATTTGTATCCGTATCTTCACCAGCAGCGAAAGCAGCAGGAATGAGAAGAAAAAGGGACATGACACCAAGTGCCATCCCATTCACGAACAGATTAAGCCTCATGAGTGACATCACGTTCCTCTGTTTTATCTTTCCATAGCTTTGTCACAAGAGGGATGACCATGAAGAGGACAGTTAAAATCACTAATCCTATCACACCCATTCCAAAGTGATCTCCATTTCCATATTGGATGGACAAGTACACGTCTGTCACTGGATTTGTGAAATGGAAATTCGGCATCACCAAATCAATTAATGGTGCGACAAAGAAGAAAATAAGCGCTGTTGCTGCCATCCATCCGGCAATGGAGCCGAAATGGAACGCCGTGCGAATAAAGGCGGAACAAGCCACTAATAGTAAAATCGTGAAAATGGACCACTGAATCGCTTGATCATCTGCAAGCTTGTAAATGTTCAGTCCGAACAAGCTGATCATAAGTCCGACTAATAGATTTAAGATGCCAAACAGTGCACCTTTCACCAGCATCGGAGCTGCCGCATAATACGAGCTGAAAAAGCCAATTAACAAACTACTGATCATCACAATGACCAAAATGACCACTGGCGGTACAGTCTGCGTTTTTTCTTCTGGTACATCACCACTGATTTTCAGCGGATTGGCTAAGTGATTATACACATAGTTGCTATTGCCTTGATCACTTAATGTGTTTCCTAAAATACCTTTTAAATCTTGCTGAACAAGCTTCGTGGAATGAACATTCTTGCTCCAGTTTTCATTCAGCGTATCCGCTTTTTCTTGGACCGTCGTCACACTCTCTTCAATGTTATTCGTATAATCCGCCACCCCTTTTTGGCGGTCGGTTAACGAACTCATATTTTCAGAAAGTCGAAGCACTTCCTGACCAATTGAATCCTGCGCACTGACAACAATTGAACTGCCTGCAAGTTCTGCCGTATACACTGCATCTCCTTGATCAGCCATTTGCTCCGCAACATTGTCCGCACTTTCAGAAATTGTGTTTAATTCCTGTTCCATGCTTGCCTGCTGAGTCGAAATGTATTCTGCATAGCCATCTGAAAACTTCTGCATCTCATCAATAAAAGTCGACACATCCTCGTTTGACGTCAGCATTTGTTTTTTGAGCGTATCCCAGTTTTCTGTTTCCTCTTTTTTGATGGAGAGGATGGACTGGATTTCATCTGGTTTGGTGTCGACCAAAGAAGAAGGATCCTTCTCTTGATAGAAGCTGTTAAGTAATGCTTCATAATGTACTAATTCATTTGAATACTTTAATAATTCTGATGCATTTTCTGATTTTGTATTAAAATCTCTAAGTTTATCCATTTTCGATGTATATCGATTTAATGGAGATTGAGTTGTTTCTATTCGTTCTAATTTTCTTGTAATAGCAGATTCTTGTTTGATGATGGATTTCTTTATATCACTTATGTTTTTATTGTTGCTAGTTTCTATTCTTATTATTTTTTCTTCTAGTTTATCTATTTTATCTGTTAAAGATTTTAATACTTTACTCAAAAGATCGACTTTTCCTTGTAATTGATCATTATGAGCTGTGGTTTTCTCCTCGATATTCTTTTTCACTTCTTCTAATTTTATGGATAGTGCTTTTAGTTGCTCTTTTGATTGAACTGACGTTGATTTGGTTTCCCCAGTTTGTTCTGGATTTTCTTCACCATTTTCTGGAGTAGGTGGCGTTTCTTCATTTCCAGACAACTCATCTGCCACTTGATTTATTTCTGTTGAGATTTCAGTTAATTTCTTCGTCTCTTCTTCAAGATTTATTTTCAAATCGTCTGTCGAGTCTTTTTGGTCTTCACCTTGATTATTCGAATCCTCATTCGGATCCTCTTTCGGTTTCTCTGCTTCAATCAATGCCTTTCTCGAAACTTTCAATTGCTCTTGCAATGGAGTAATTTTATCCCCTATGTATGCAAGATATTGAGCTTCATAATTACTAATCAATTCTTCCTGAGACGTCTTCACAAGTTTCTTTAATCCCTTTGATTGATCAGGAATAGCGTCTTCTCTTGACTTTTGAACAGATTGGATGGCACTGTCAGTTGTTTTCAGCTGACTTTGTACTCCGTTGATATCTGTTTTGAGTCCACCCATTTGATCCCTAAAGCTGCGGGCATTTTGGTTTTGGATATCAGCGAGCTGTTTGAGCCCCTGCTGGATTTGTTTTTGGTTTGTCGATTGCGCTTTGATCAAGAGGTCTTTTTGTTTGTCTTGATACTGCTGGTATTGATCGACTACTTTTACAAAGTCCTTTAACTGGTTCTTTGCTTCTTCTGTTGTAGTCAGACCGTCTTTATACTGTTTCTGCGAGTCAGTCATCGCATTTTTTAATTCTTCTATTTGTTTCTTCTGCTGCTGAACGGCGTCTGATAGTTTGTTTGAATTCGGCTTATAGAAGTTATACATCGTGTTTTGGAATTCGACTTCTTTCCCGACAATATGTTCAAACTCTTCTCTGACATTGCCGATTTCCTGTGATACAAAACTCCAGTATAACGTCGACATCTGTTCATTCATTTTCTTTTGCGCATTTTCCAGCTCTCTTTGCACTTTCTCTTTATTGACTGAATTGAGCTGATCTTGAATGGAAAATTGAATGGATGCCTTTTCAGGATGGTCTTTATCATAGCTCAGCACATTTTTAGAGAAATCAGACGGAATATAGAGGACAGCGTCATACTTTCTGCTTTTCAGTCCATTTTCTGCCGCACTCCGATTCACTACGGTCCATGTATAATCTGGACGCTCTGATAATGCGGCGGCAACATCCTGCCCGAAGCGAGCGGTGTTTTCACTTTCGCTCGCTCCCATATCCTCATTGACCACAGCTATATTACGTGTGGCATTCTTTTTCTGTTTTGCCGGGTCATCTCCAATGAGGTGGAAAAATAAAACCGGCAGAACCAGAATCAATATCATCGTCGATACGATTTTGATGGAGCTTTTTTGCTGCTCTGTCATTGAACACTCTTCCTTTCTACCGCACATAAAGGAACCTGGATTTTCTTCTCTTTCCCGTTTTCAACCAAATACCCGAAGCCTGGCTGAATATCTGGTTCTTGTCTTGCATACGGAAGCGGTATGATGTTTTGCTCTGATTTTTTCATGAGTAACATAGCATGACGAACTTGTTTGATTTCATTTGTGAGTGCATCATAGCCTTTACTGAATTCGGTATGATTTCCTGACGCAATCAGGCTAAAGCCTAGGTGTGCATATGACTTCATGAAATCAGCCAATTGATCTTGAAGACGCGGGTCGATTGTCTGCTGAAAACGCGTAATGCCATCAATCACAAGCACAATTTGAGAGAACGACAACTGATCAGTCTCTCCCCGGCGCACAGCTTCGACGTACATCTCTTCACGCACCTTGAATAAACGATCTATTTCCTCGGCCCATTCAGTGATATCATCCTTTGTTTCAAGGTAATCAATGTTCTCTTCTTTTGCATAATGAGAGAGCCCCCGATCAATCGAATCAAAGACGGCCAGCTTCTCAGGTTTTGCTGCTAATAGCTGATCAAGCATCAGTTTTGTCACATTTGTTTTCCCTCGCTGCGTTTGACCGATGATGAGGCAGTGTTTATTCTTCTTCAAGTCAAAGTAAACAGGAGCAACAGATTCCTCATCTAGTCCGACTGGAATGTCATACGGCTGTTTTTGTTCTTCTAAGCGGCTCTCTAGCTCCCAAATGGTTAGTTTATCAGGAAGCATTGGTACAGGTTTTGGTTTTTCAGCTGATTCAAAGCGATCATGAAGAAGCTGGATCTCTTGTTTCAAATGCTCAAACAGCTCAAGATCGTTCTCTCCTTCAACTGGCAGGAACATTTGTGCAAAGTATAGCTCTTCTTTGTTGATAATGACTCGTCCTGGAATCGGCTCTAAGCTAAATTTCGGTCTGCCAATAATCGAGTACGCCTCTCCTTGATCCATTAAGTAATGGACGACCTTTGTTTTCAAGTTGTTCATAAGAGATTGACGGACTGCGTTTACCCGAGTCGCTGTAATCAAGAAGTAAATTCCTAATGATTGCCCATCACGGCTCAGCTGGATAAATTCAGATTCAAGTTCATGCATTTCGTCTTTGACAATGTCAAAGTTGTCAATCACGATGAAAATGAATGGGAGCTTTTTCTCATTTAAGGCGTTGTACATTTTGATATGACTCATTTCTTGCTGTCTAAATAATCGCTTGCGGTATTCAACCTCTTCCCGCAGACGCGTCATCGACTTTTGAATCTTTCTCATTTGATCCATTAAGAAATAATCCGCCGTGTGCGACAGTTTGGCTAACGGAAGCAATGTTCCGTTTCCAAAGTCATAAATATACGCATGCCATTCTTCCGGTGAATATCTCTCCGCAAAGCTCATGAGCAGTGTTGTTGCAGCAAGCGATTTTCCGTAGCCGGAGGAACCAAAGATCCCAATGTTTCCATCCTCCATCATTTGATAAGAAAGTGGATGCTGGCTTTGTTGATCTGGCTCATCGACAAGCGCAAAATGGAAGACATGCTCTTCACTTGACGCGTAACGTGATTTTGGAATCCGTTCTTCGAGCGGTGGAAGCCATGGACTTGGGAGCTTCTCAATCCCAAGCTCCTGCTGCATACGTTCTATTTCATCCACAACAGCAGAAATCTCCGACACTGTCTCTTTTTTCACAGCCGGCTCTGTGCTCACCCCTGATAACGGAATAAGTCCAGTATCAGTCACAATGGCAATATCATCTTCTGATCCGTAGCCATCTTCCATATACGGCGCACCGCTCCAAGCTGATTGGAACAATTCATAGATTTCATTGTTCCCCACTTGTAGGTAGCCGCGGCCTGTAACGGTAATGGACGCCGCATCACTATTTTTCAATATTTCCTTACTGTCTGACGCATCTTGTACTTTTAGTGCGACCTTAAAGCGGGAGTTACTCCAAATCTGATCATCGATGACTCCGCCTGGCTTTTGGGTAGCCAAAATGAGATGAACCCCGAGGCTTCGGCCGATACGCGCAGCACTGACAAGCTCTCTAATAAAGTCCGGCTCTTCACTTTTTAATTCTGCAAACTCATCAGAGATTAAGAATAAATGAGGCATTGCCTGTTCAGCCTTTTTCTCCTTATAGAGCTTCGTATAATCATTGATGTGATTCACATGATATTGATCAAACAAGCGTTGTCTTTTCTTCAATTCACTTTTAATTGAGGCAAGCGCTCTTTCACTAAAATTCTTACTGCCTTCAATATTGGTGATCGTGCCAAGTAAATGAGGAATATTCCGGAACGGCTGCGCCATTCCGCCTCCTTTATAGTCAATCAATAGGAAAGCGACTTCATGCGGATGAAAGTGTACAGCGAGCGATAAAATGTACGTCTGTAAAAATTCACTTTTCCCTGACCCTGTTGTTCCCGCCAACAGGCCGTGTGGACCGTGTGCTTTTTCGTGCAAGTTCAGATCCACAATGTCATTTTTCCCTTTATAACCGATTGGCACAGAGAGTGATTTAGCCGTTTCTGATGTGAGCCATTTTTCACGAATACCAATCTCGTCTACCTGTTTGGCATGAAAAAGATCAAGGAAGGAAACCGTTTCAGGAATCGAATTGGTCATGCCAACTTGATGATCTAATGTTCTCAGCGTTCTGGCAAACAGCTCATTGTCCACGCGCTCATGTGTATCAAGCTGAAATGGAATTCGGACGGCTTTCTTGTGCTGAATGAGAATATCTCCTTCTTCTTCGTTAATATAACGGACAAGCGTCGAGATATTTTCAGCTAAGCTTTCCTTTGTTTCAGCAGCAAAAATAATGGAGATGCCAAGGTCCGTTCGGCTGCCTTCTAAATATTCTAAAATCACATGTTCAGCAATGAGCTCATGATTTGTCACGATAAACACAAAGTGAGGCGTAAAGATCTTCTTCTCTTTTTCTTCTTCTAGATCACGCTCACGTAAAATCTCATAAATCGAGGACAACAGCTGGTCGCGTGTTTGTTCGTTATAAATAAACCCTTTGCCGTATGTATGAGGCAGCTGGAAATGTGGAAGCCATTTCATCCATTCCCAATTCTCATACTCCTGCTCATGAAAAATAAACACAAATCTTAAATCATGATAGCTGTGCGAGAAGGCAAGCTGTCCGACAAGCTGATGAAGCTCCTTTTTCACAATGGCTGGCTTTCCAATCAATCCAGTTGGGCCATCGGCAAGACCGAATGTGATGGGTACATCCTTCACTTCACGATAAACCTGTTGCATATGCTGCGTTTGTTCCATTAAATCATCAATGTCACGATTGGCCATATCGCCGCCGCTCATCGATAGTTCATAGCTTGATGGGACTGCGCCCGTCCCAAGACGCAGCTGCAAGAAATCATCACTCACAAGTGTTTTTTCCCAAATTCGGCCGCTAATTTCTGATGTTAAATACTTCATTTGTTCAAATGACGGATAATGATACGTCAAAATATATTGCTGGCGGTCGTAGAGCTCTTGCAGCTCTTTTCGTTTATTCTCTAAGTAAAGAGAATAGACTCGCTGCCGTTTCTCTTCCCGTCTTTTGCGTTGTGATTTCTCTTTAAAGTATTGAACAGACGATGTGATTAACGTCATGATAAACATCGCCATCGACACGACAATAAAGATCCCGCGGGGCTGGATCAGAGCGACAATTCCCATTACGAGAAGCATCACAAGCGGCGGGAGGACAACAAGCCAAAGCCCTCTGCTGTTATTTTCACTTTCCTGCGAAGGAAAGCTAAAGGAAACCCGGTCATCTGGCAGATCATAAATTAAACGCGGTGTTCGTCTATATAAAGGATATTTTTGTTTTGTTTCTGTGCTAGGTGCTCTTGTTTTTTCCAAACGTGTTTGAAATGGTTCATATGCAGTCACCTGCAATAAATCATCATCTTTCAATGTCACCGTTAGAAAGTTCCAAAACAGCTCATCTCCAGCATCAATTGTCTCTGGACCGTGAATTTTTTTCCCGTTCACATAAATCGTTTCGTTCTGAGGCATGACATACCAAGTTCCTTCAATTTTCTCCAAAGTAAACTGGCTCGCATCTTGAAACATGGAATGCGCTTGTTCTTTCCACACATCGATATCATCTTTGTTCTCACGTGAAAAAGACAGCTCGACTCTATTTCCTAGGTAATAAATGTGTTGATCATGATGTGCTTCCATTAAAATAAGTGTCAGTGTACCAAGCTTATACGGTTCATGTAGAAGTAATGTGCCTTTCTTCTCTTCACCCTGATAAATGGAAAAGCCATCATTCGGTTCATCGGGAGATAAACGGATGATCCCTTCATCAAACGAAAGTGAAGGGATTGTCACCGTATGCTCTATTTCAGGTCCAATCACAGCTTCTCGATTGAACTGCTCGTCTAAACGGACGGTTTGATAATCCTCCTCATAAAATACCCAAAGAAGACTCAAACGCTCCACCTCCTCATGGGACAGCACCAACTGTCAGTTGTAGCGAAAGAATTATTTTTTCTCATCTTTTTTCGTCTGAGAGGTTTTCTTTTTCGCTTCAGATTCTTTCTCTTTTTTCTCTTGATCGGCTTTTGACTCTTCTTTTTGTTCAGCTGTTTCATCTGTTTGGCTTGCGCCCGAGGAGTCATTGGTGCTTGTCTCCGTTGTTTCTTTTTCTTCATATTTCGCCATTTCCTTAATAATTGGATCTAGCTGTTTTTGTTTTTCTTCTGCAGAAAGACTGTCATCGTTTTGAATGTCATTGCGGTAGGCGACGAGTGCTGTAAATATGTACCGGTCGTCTCCAAGTACACGTGCAATATCAAGTGCTTCCTTGCTATTGCCTTGTCCAATATGAATCCAGAAAAGGAAATATTGCGGATCAGTCTGTAATGTGTATGTATCTGTGATTTCTTTTTTATGCTGATCGAGTAACAGATTGCCTTGATTTGTTTGTACATATGAAATGGCCAGTTCATATTGAAGAGAGACCGGCATTTGATTGGCTGAATATTTTTCTAACGTATCCACCACTTGGCTGTACTGTTTGTTGAGATAATATTTGTTTGCCTCGACATACGCTTCTTGTTTCGGCATCGCAAAAAAGAAGGTGTAAATGGTGTACACCAAAGCAGGGATTAATAGGACAAGCAGACCTAGTCCGACATATCGTTCGACCTTCCATTTCTTTTTCGGAATGGTCAATAGCGTTTTCTCTTTCGTTTCAATCGCTTCGATCTTTTGCTGAATCAGGGCAGACAATTCTTCCAAAGACTGCGTTTCGCTGATTTCTTTTGCCAGTTCAGATAGTTTCAGCGTTTCGCTGTAAGCCACATATTCTTGAAACTGATATTCATGGTCCACCACTCGAAGAATGACGGCTTTGACTTCTTTTAATAAACGATGTTCCTCTGTTTCATATGGCGGGATGCTTTCTTTGACGCCGTAATGCAAAAATGCAGGAGCTAAGCCTTGATGAAAAACAATGTTTTCAGGAGAAACAATAGGATGCAGCCGCTTCACGTCGTGTTTGCAAACTGCATCGACAAGCTGGTATGAAAAAACCCATTTGCTTTTTTCATCCTTCGCATGGATGAAACGAAATTCCTGATAGGCAGGAGGCGGTTGAATAGAAATGATGACTTCATCTTCAGTTAGTTGAATCTCTTTTTTGAATGAAGGATTGATGTCTTTGATCGGTGCCGCTTCTAAACCGTCTAAGAGTTTAATGGTCTCTCTTTGAAAAATGAAACTGTAGGTGCCGCCCTCTTTTTTCATCACTGCTTCTAATTGTTCTTCTAAATAGGAACTCTTTTTATCTGCCATTTACAAAAGTCCTTTCATAGTATTTCCAGCCTGTCTCCTGTGGTGATTCCACAGTCTGACAGCTTATATTCGCCTGAAAACACAGCTTTCTTATTGACTACTCGCACCCAGCCGCCTTCTCGCTTAGGAAGTGAGATTTGTTTTGCCTGCCAGGCGATATGGATGACTTGTTTAATATGTAAATAATTTGATAGTCTCAAATCAAACACACTGCCATCATAATTTTTTAAGTCGATGGTAATATCGATATACACAAATTTCCACCTCACAAAATAGAAAGAGCGCCGGCATCCATTGACAGACTCGGCGCTTTTTCTGCTTTTCACACTTAGAAAGGAAATCCCTTTGATTAGCCGCGGATTTGGCTGGCGATGTCTTGGTCAGTGCTTTCAAGTGTATTTGCCGTTTGATCAAGCTGATTGCTGACATCTGTTAATAGATCAGACATTTTGATGAATGAAGGCTTTAACTGCTCGTATTGATCAGCAAATGCTTCACTAGAAGCACCTTCCCACATTCCTTTTAAATCTGAGATCATTCTATTTAGACGATCAACTTGGTTTAACACTTCTTGACTTTCAACACCATATTGCTTAGCGGTCGCTCTTAGTTCTTCTGGGGTTACGCGAATAATTCCTGACATATTCCTCATTACCTCCCGTGCATAGCCGCCATATAATGGGCTAATCCACTTATTTTTTGACGTTATTATTATAAAAACAGAAATGATACACAGTCAAACAAATCTGTTTTTATTTTACAAAATGAGTCTATAGAATTACTGTATTTTCGCTTTTTATCTAGTATTTAACATTTTTTTGGTCATATATTCTCAATAAGTGTAGACACACTTCACTGAATCTTTCCGCCTATTGATTTATTACTACGTTATTATTGTACTATTTCTTTTTCGCCTTCTTTCAGCATGATACGCTCGCTTCTCATAGCGATCTCTTTTTTAAATTTATGGCATTTTGTTATTGATTTACGTACCGCTTTCTCTTCATAATGTAAGTACGTGAAATATTCGAAAAAGCAGGGGTTTTTATGACAAAAAAGACAGATCCATTTAAGTATAGTCTTGATCGTTTAGAGGATGTGGCAGACCAAATTAGTGATGTGCTCAATTGCCCTATTACTATAGAAGATACGCATCATCGATTGCTGGCTTATAGCACACATAATGATTTTACTGATCCCGCCAGAACTTCAACCATTATCTCCCGCCGTGTACCGGAAAAAGTCATTAATCGGCTTTGGAAAGACGGCATCATTCCTACACTCCTTAAAACAGACGAACCGCTTCGTGTCCCTCAAATTGCAGAGGTGGGTTTATCTAGCAGGGTGGCCATTTCAATCTGGAAGGACAAAGAAGTACTCGGATTTATCTGGGCGATTGAATCCACACAGCCTTTTTCAGAAGAAGACATGGACCTTCTGAAGATGGCAGCACATGCTGTTAAAAACAAATTACTTAACTTACAAATTCGCAAAACGAAAACAGAAGAACGCAATCAGGAGCTTTTTTGGAAGATGCTCACAGGTCATATTCATGAAAAGGATGAGATGCTCGACCTATTTTTAAGACTCGGCATCAGATGTCCAGACACGTATGCCATCATCATCTTCCGACTTCGTGATGAACTGACAGAGGACACAGAAAAAAAGCTATCTTATCTGCTTGAAACAACGCAGCAAGTCCAAGTGTTGTTAACGACTGTTGATTTTCACGAATTCATTATTCTTGTCTCACCAAAAACAGAGCACCCGCTGCAGGATATTAAACAATTCACAAGCGGCATGCTGCAGCAGCTGTCTGACCGTTATCATATCCATCACGTTCAAGCGGCGATTGGTGGAATTTACGATAACATCTCTCATATTCAGCCATCCTATAAAGAAGCACTCGCTGTATTAAAAACAAAAGAACGCTTCCCTGTTGAAACCGAACGTTTACACAGTTTTTCTGAACTCGGTATTTATCAATATTTAGATGTTCTCGCTGAAAAACGAAGGGGCTCATCTTACTCCAGTTACTCTTTATCAAAGCTGGAAGATTACGACCTGAGGCATCATTCCAACCTAGTTGAAACCCTTGAACGGTTTATTGACTGTGACAGCAATGCCAATATTGCGGCAAAGCAATTAAACATCCACATCAATACATTGAATTACAGATTAAAACGCATTACTGACATTGCAGAAATCGATTTAAAAAACATGAATGAGAAAATGACTATATACCTTGATATGAAGCTAAAAAACGTCCATTTGTGAAATTTCACAAAGAGGCGTTTTTTTATTTTTTATTTCAACCGAAGCATTTTTTAAACATTCAGGATACACTAGACATACAATATGAATAGATAAGCATGGGAGGAATAAACATGATCATCGGCATTCCGAAAGAGATTAAGAACAATGAAAACCGAGTGGCATTAACACCAGGAGCAGCTTCTCAATTACTTTCAGCTGGACATCAGATTTTGATTGAAACAAACGCTGGTTTTGGAAGCGGATTCACTGATGACGATTATGTATCTGTTGGTGCAGAAATTCTTGATCAAGCGAAAGATGTGTGGGCATCTTCTGATATGATCATGAAGGTAAAAGAACCATTACCTGAGGAATATTCATTTTTCAGAGAAGGACTCATCTTATTTACGTACCTGCATCTTGCGGCAGAGCCCTCCTTGGCTGAAGCTTTAAAACAAAAAGGCGTCACAGCTATTGCTTATGAAACAGTAACGGACGGAAAATCACTCCCTCTCTTAACACCTATGTCTGAAGTGGCAGGCAGAATGGCCGCTCAAATCGGTGCACAATTTTTAGAAAAGCCAAAAGGCGGTAAAGGCATCTTGCTCGCAGGCGTACCAGGGGTATCAAGAGGGAAGGTCACGATTATAGGCGGCGGTGTTGTTGGAACAAACGCAGCGAAAATGGCGATTGGACTTGGCGCAGATGTCACTCTGATTGACGTAAACGCAGAACGCTTACGTCAGCTGGACGATCAATTTGGTCATCAAATGAAAACGTTAATGTCTAACCCTGTCAACATCGCCGATTCAGTCAGTGAGGCCGACCTTCTCATTTGTGCGGTATTGATCCCAGGTGCCAAAGCACCGACGCTTGTGACGGAAGAAATGGTGAAGCAAATGAAGCCCGGTTCCGTCATCGTAGACGTAGCCATTGACCAAGGCGGCATTGTCGAAACAATTGATCATATCACAACACATGATCAACCTACTTATGAAAAACACGGTATTTTACATTATGCTGTCGCCAATATGCCTGGAGCCGTTCCACGGACATCGACTGTTGCTTTAACAAATGTCACCGTTCCCTACGCACTACAAATTGCTAATAAAGGCGCTGCAAAAGCCATTCAAGAAAACAAAGCCATCGCAGAAGGTGTCAATGTCATGAACGGACATATCACATATGAAGCCGTCGCTCGTGATCTCGGCTATGATTATGTACCAGTTCATCAAGCGATCGATGCGTCTTCTATGACAGAAGCTTAATACAGACCCGCCCTTTTGATGGGCGGGTTTTATTGTTAACCAATATTAAAAACAGGTTGACAAATAACCTTCATCCCCTTAATCTATTTGTACAGATAAGACAGGGGGAAACATCATGCAACAGAAAACAAGAACCGCTGATTTTGTGCTAGTCGGAATGTTTGCTGCACTCATGGCGATTGGAGCCAATATCACATCCATTGTACCGTTTTTGCAGGTCGGCGGAATTCCACTTACGATGCAGCCGTTTTTTTGTGTACTTGCTGGTCTTTTGCTCGGTAGACGGCTTGGTGCATTAGCGATGATTGTATATGCCTTGGTTGGAATTGCTGGCGCACCTGTATTCGCACAGTTCTCAGCAGGCTTTGGAGTGATTTTAGGCAAAAGCGGTGGTTTTGTCTTATCGTATATTCCTGCTGCCTGGCTAGCTGGATTCATTTTAGAAAAAAGAAAAAATCCTGGCTTTGGCCGCTTTTTGCTTGCAGCTATTGCAGGTACGACCGTCATGTATATGATCGGAACGACTTATACGTACCTCGCATTAAATGTGTGGCTGAATGCACCTATTTCCTATCAAACCACGTGGTTCTTTATGATCTGGTTTATGGTGAAAGACTACGCATTGACGATATTGCTTGCAATGCTGGCCCCTAAAATTTATCGCTCTGTTTCAAAAGCCACGTCCTTTCGAAAACAACAAGCCGCATCATAATTGCAGACATCATCTACAAGTCGCATAGAAAAGAGCCTGTCTTCATTCAGGCTCTTTTTTCATCATTATTCCGCGTATTGGTCGATGATTCCTTCTAGCATCCCTTCAAGCACTTCTACATCTTCAAGATCTGATGGACTGAAGCGGTAGCGCACAAGCTGTTCTCCATCATGATACATCTCCTCAAGCCACCCTCTGAGTCCTCTTGCTCTGCGGTCGACTTCGAAAACAATTTCTAACCCGCCTTCATCTATCAGAAAAATCAGCTCTAACTCATCAAGCATATAACGATAGTCGTCTGATGTCGGAATAAACTCAAATTCTTGAACAAATGGCAGACGACGCTGGAAGTAAGGTGCTTGTTCACAGTCCGCTTCGTTCAGGTGGAAGCCAAGGTTTCTAGTGGCCTCCAGTACATTTCTCACCCAAGGATGTGCTTCAACGAAAATGCGGTCATAGTCAGATTTATCGATTCCTCCTTGGATATCAAGGTCTGTCATTACTGCAATTTCTACTTTTCCGATCGTCATCGGGGTATCGATAGGAAGAATAAATGAAAACGGAAATTCATGCTTTTCTCCAGGCTGGGTGATAAAAGAATCCGTCACCCGTAAAGTAAAGATATTCACATATTTTCTATGCTCTTCATCATCTTTCACAATCACATACTGTGTTTGAATCTTGACATTGATATAGCGGATGTCCTGAGAGATTTTCCCGCCCTTTACATGGACGGTTCCCCTTACCTCTTGTCCTGGATAATAGGCGTTTTTCTCCAAAATGGTATCTATTTTCGCTGCACCTATCCCAGCACTTGCCGCTAGCTTTTTAAAAAATGATATCTCTCATCTTCCCCTTTTCATTTTTATTAGCATATATACGTAAGAAAGAGAATGAAAGATTCATTTAATTCATACTTTAGACCTAATTATTTTTCACCTTCAGAAAGTGAACAAATGGATAAAACATCACAAAAAAAGCTTATAGAAAAAACAACGTTTTCTCTACAAGCTTTCATGTTAAAGAATAATTGCCGCTAGCCAGCCGAAGAGGACAAGCGGAACATTATAAAATACGAAGGTTGGAACACAAGTACCCCAAATGTGGTGATGCTGTCCATCCATATTCAATCCAGATGTTGGTCCAAGCGTACTGTCACTTGCAGGTGAACCTGCATCACCAACAGCCGCAGCTGAACCAATAATAGCAATGGTGGCTAGTGGGCTAAATCCTAAGTGCATACATAACGGAACAAAAATGGTTGTAATGATTGGAATCGTCGCAAAGGATGAACCGATCCCCATTGTCACAAGTAAACCAACTAATAGCATTAAAATGGCCGCAACGCTTTGATTGTTTCCAATGAACTGAGAAGATGCTTTCACTAGTTGTTCAATATCTCCTGTTTTCGTTAATACGTTGGCAAATCCAGCCGCTACAAGCATGACAAACCCGATAAATGCCATCATATTCATACCGGAAGTAATCAGCGCATCCGCTTCATCTCGTTTCATCATGCCTGTGGCAAACAGAACTAGAAGACCTGCCAGTGCACCGAAGATCATTCCTTCCACACCAAGGCTTTGAGATAAATAAAGCTGGACAATAAGTGAGACAAAGATAGCCAGCACTGCAAGCAATAAGCTCTTTTTCGTATAAGCTGATTTTTCTACGTCCGTGATATCTCGATCCTCATATACCCTTGGTTTCCGATACACGAAAAGTGAAACAAGCAGCCCGAGCACCATGCCCCCTACAGGAATAAGCATGGCTAGTGGAACATCTGATAATTGTACAGTTAATCCTGCCTCTTTCATGTTATCACGAAGCATTCCGTGGAAAATCTGTCCAAAACCGACTGGAAGTAAAATATATGGTGCAGTGAGTCCGAAGGTCATGACACATGCTAGCAGTCTGCGGTCAATTTGAAGCTCGTTAAACACTTTTAATAATGGCGGAATTAAGACCGGAATAAAGGCAATGTGAACCGGAACGACGTTTTGTGAAAAACACGATACGATCAAAATCACAAGAATGATCAGTACTTTTGATAATGTTTTTCTTCTTGAGTCGCCTTCTTTTCCTAAAAGCTTCACTGCTCCTTCAACCATGGCATCTGGAAGGCCTGTTTTCGTCAGCGCCGCAGCAAATGCCCCTAAAAGCGCATAACTAATCGCCACTGTCGCATTTCCTCCGAGCCCATCAGTAAAGGCTTCAACTGTTCCTCCAAGGCCTAATCCACCTGCAAGTCCGCCAGCTAAAGCACCAAGTGCGAGGGCAATGACCACATTGACCCGCAGCAAGCTTAATATCAACATTAAAAGAACCGCTATCACAACTGCATTCATGATGAAACCTCCGAAATCCTTTAGTTTACTAATGTAGTAGATAATTAAAGTACCAACGTATGTTACCATAGAAAATTTTCTTCGTCAAATGGCGTATGACCTACATAAAAAAGGCCCTGCCAGTTGGCAGAGCCTCATCCTTTATTTCTTTCCTTCAAATCGTTCCACAAATGTAGCCAATGACCGTACCATCACACCTGTCGCTCCTGTTGGCCCAAAGCATGAAGGCTTTTCTGTTGTAGCTGTTCCTGCAATATCCAAGTGAACCCAAGGCGTATCCTCAGCGAATTCACCAATGAATGCTCCTGCCATGATCGCATGTCCATCACGGCCTGGTGAGTTATTGAGATCCGCCATTTTGCTGTTTCGTACGCGCTTTTTATCTTTTTCGGTGATTGGCAGCTGCCAAATCATTTCACCGCATTCTTCTGATGCCTCTTTAAACTGGGCATACAGTTCATCGTTATTTGTCATGACGCCTGTTGTCTCATTTCCAAGTGCCACAATGACTCCGCCTGTTAATGTCGCCACGTCTATAAGAACAGAGGCACCGTGCTGCTTCGCATATGTCACCCCATCTGCTAAAACAAGACGACCCTCTGCATCCGTATTCAGCACTTCGATTGTTTTACCGCTAAGCGACACAATGACGTCATCCGGTTTCATAGCATCAGCCGAGATCATATTATCGGTTGATGCTATGACAGCAATGACATTTTTTTCTGGGCGCAGTTCACCGATGATTTCCATGGCACCTAAAACAGAGGCTGAGCCGCCCATATCAGTTTTCATCCCAACCATACTGGCTCTTGGCTTTAATGAATAGCCACCAGTATCATACGTGATGCCTTTACCGACAAGCCCAATCACGTCCGTCCAGTCTTCCTTGCCTTGATATTTCAGAACGATGAGCTTTGGTGGTTCTGTTGAGCCTCTATTGACAGCTAGAATCCCGCCCATCCCGAGCTCTTCCATTTGTTCTTTATCTAAAATTTCAATCTCAAATTCGTATTTATACGCAAGCTCTGCCGCGTACGAAGCCAGATCAGAGGATGTGAGCATATTCGGCGGCATATTCACAAGGGTACGGGCTGAATTGACGGACTGTCCGTAGACTTCGCCCACTTTCAGACTTGCCTGAATTTCTGCTGTATCATGATCCGTCGCTGCATAAACAAACTCGATGAAGCGATCCGGTTCATTTGTTTTATGTTTAAAATCTTGTAATTCATATGTAGCTAAAAGGCAGCTTTCAGAAAGGGCATGGGCTGCATCTTGGGCAGGCAGATCCTTTCCAATAAACGTATCCAGTAAGACAGAAACCGCTTGCTTTTTATCTTGATGAAGCTTTTTAAATAAATGGGCAAACGCTTCTTTTGCCTCTTCAAACGTGTAATCTGATTCCTTCCCAAGCCCGACAAAATAAATGCGTTTGATGCCTGTTTCAGGGGACGGGAAAAACTTCGAAAGCTGATTTCGTTTAGATGAGATATCGCCTTCTTTTAATAATTCAGTGATTCGTCCTTCAAGTAATTCATCCATTTCTTTTGCTTTTCCTGATAATTGGCTCTTTTGAAAAAGTCCAATCGCCAGTGTATCTTTATGTTGCCATTCATTTGTCGAGAAAAACATATTTATCACACGCTCCTTCAATGAACTCCATTTTTCACATTGGAACTTCTATTATATCAAAATTTGCGGGTCTATACGATCATTGCCAATCTGTCTTTTCTTGATGAACATTAATATTTTCACACGCGGAAGGGCATCATGAAAAAGCGATGAAAACTTGTACAGCCCCCCTGCACTCTCCTCGTTCCACATCTACTTTCTTTAATGTTATAATTGAACATGGACTTGGCAGCTTTTTGAATCTGCTATCATTTTTTCATCATACTAGGGTACACAGTCCATCATTTTGCACGATATTTTTTCTTACAGAGAGGATGTTTCTTGTTCATGAGCGTACTGACGAATTTTCCGCTGCTTGCCAGCCTTGCAGCCATCTTTTTTGCTCAATTTGTAAAAGTACCGATTCAATTTATCATTTCTAGACGACTAGATTGGTCGCTCATTACAAGCACAGGCGGAATGCCAAGTTCACACTCCGCAGCCGTAACAGCACTCTCAACAGCAGTGGCTTTAGAGCACGGGCTAAATACATCGATCTTTGCGATTTCCGCCATCTTTGCGATTATTACCATGTTCGATGCAACAGGTGTGCGCAGACAGGCAGGAGAACAGGCGACTGTACTGAACAAGCTCGTAACAGATTTTAACCGATTTGTTTCTGAAGCAAAGAATTTCCCGAGTGCGGAAGAAAAAGAAAAGCAAAAGAAATTGAAAGAGCTTCTTGGTCATAAGCCGATTGAAGTCTTCTTTGGCGGCTTAACAGGGATCTTACTAACACTCATCTTAGATTATTACTTCATGTAGAAGCGAAAAAAGCTTTGGACCTTAAACTTGTCCAAAGCTTTTTTTATTCTTTATTGGCTTGAAACTGCTGACGGAATACTTGCATGGATTTTGCTTCATTCAGCTGGTTTAAGTCATTTTCTGTTAACGTTCCTTCTCCCTTTTTGATGATATACACATCGAGTACTTTTTTACCCCATTCTCTATACACATCATCTACCGTTTCATAGTATAAATCCAGCTTATGACCTTTAATGGCTTTTCCCGTATCTGCGACCACTCCGTAGCCGTAGTTTGGGATAAAGAGCACCGTTCCAATTGGAAAGACTGATGGGTCAGCAGCCACAGTTGAATATAAATCACGTTTCACTTTGACGCCTGAATATGTAATGCCATATGCATGGTGTTCCTTCGTTTTACCTGTTGATTCAACACCTGCTGTATAGCCTGTGGCAACAACCTTTTGCTTCGGGTAATCGTTCCAATTAAACGCTTCTTCGAGAGAAATAGCCCGCAAGTCATCGCTTTTGAGTGCCATCGTTTCTCTTTTTTGCTGTTGGAAAAAAGAAGATACTTGCTTGCCAGGATCAGTCTCTTTCACCCAGGCAGCTACATCACTTGGTTCAACGCCAGATATGCCCGTAAAGCTTGTCAAAAGAGCAAGCATAAAAAGGGCTGTCATGAACAATCGTTTCATCCATGTTTTCATCTTTATTTGTCACTCCTCTACCCATCTATTTGTTTCCAAACGAAATGGAAACTATGCAAAGGAGAAACAAAAAAACTCACTTGCCTATCCACAAGTGAGTTAAAACATTTGATATCCTCTTTTTCGAAGTGCATTAATGACAAAACCTGATGCAATTGCACCAATCAGACCACTTAACAAGATTATGATATCAGCCGCAGCGAGAGAGACTATGCGGTCCCCTATTCCTGAAAAAGCGATGCCCGGTTCTCTGACATAAGCGATCATCTTTTGATTATTGATAATGAAAAGGCATACAATTGGATATAAAATAGCCATAATCCATGACATTCTCAGCAGCATATTGAGCAAAAAGCCAATGCCGAAGAATAACACGAAAAATAAAATAACGGAAATAATAACGACTGGTAAACTGATCACTTCATCTCCACCCCCAAATATCCCATCATTAGTTTAACTTGGAAATAGAGATGAAGTCAATCAATGGAAAAAGCAGATGGATTAAAGCTTCTTTCCTGTCCCTTTACATTCCTCACATGTTTCAGATCCGCCGAGCAATAACTGAAAATATCCTTTCCCCGAACAATATTGACAAGTAGACTTTTTTTCTTTTGTATGTGCATTCATATTGTTCACTCCCTTAATCTAAATTTTCTGATAATTTATCATACCATACTTTACTGCCAATGACCAAGTAAGAAAATATGCCAAAAAAAAACGTGTATCACGAGGATACACGTTTTTGTCTATACGGTTTAGAAAAACTTGAATTTTCCTTTTTTCAGAACAAGTCCTGGTCCGCCAACCATGAATAAAGAACGGTTGTCGATGATTTTCTTCATTGCTGAAGCTTTTGTTCCTTGAAGTTTTTTACCAAACGCAACACCTACAGCGTCGTGTTCACCAAGAGAAGCAACTGTTCCTTTGATGTCTGGCTTAAAGCTTTCAAGAGAACCACCTTTCACTAGTGCTGCAAGGTTTTTCGCTACTGTTTCACCTTGCTGCATCGCGATTTGTGCAGTTGGTGGGTATGGACGGTTGATTTCTTCATTGATGATCAATGAACAGTCACCGATGATGAATACATCATCATTTTCTGGTACACGAAGATCTGGAGATACTTTTACGCGGCCGCGCATGTTTTCAAATCCAGCTTCTTCTACGATTGGGTTACCGCGTACACCAGCAGCCCAAACAACAGTTTCAGCTTTGATTTCTTCGGTATCATCGTCTTTTCCAACAATGATGCCTTCAGGCGTACATTCTTTGATCGCTGTACCAATTTTGAACTCAACGCCTTTTCCTTGAAGGTAGTTCATTGCATAGTCGATCAATTCAGGATCGAATCCTGGAAGAGCTGTTGGTGCAGCTTCTACACAGATGATGCGCACGTCTTTTTGATCAATATCATACTCTTTGCAAAGCTCAGGTACACGGTTTCCAAGCTCACCAAGGAACTCAATACCTGTGAAGCCCGCACCGCCGACAACGATTGTCAAGCGCTCTGGACGTTTTTCAGCTTCCGTATTATATGTCGCAAATTGAAGCTCAATGTGCTCACGAAGCTGACGAGCAGAGTTGATGTTAGAGATTGAGAATGCATATTCTTTCAATCCTGCAATACCAAATGTTTCAGGAACAGCACCAAGCGCAACAACAAGGTAGTCGTAAGAAAGTTCGCCATCTGATGTCACAACTTTCTTCTCTTCCTTATTAATGCTTTCAACTGTTGCTTGTACAAAGTTGACACGGGAACTGTTAATCACATCTTTAATTTGATAACGACAGCGGTCATGATGAAGTGTACCTGCACTTGCTTCATGTAACCATGTTGTTTCGTAATGATAATTATGTTTGTTCACAAGAGTAATCTCCGCATCATTTGTGCCAAGCTGTTTTGTTAATCTTGTTACAGTCATTAATCCGCCATAACCTGCACCTAATACAACGATTTTCGGTTTATTCACTGGAATCACATCCACCTTTTTTAAATTTGCTGTAAAACGGATAAAAGAATTACATATCGTTATTCTCAACCGCTTTCCGGCATTTTATGAAATTTAAACAAAAAAATAAGTATGTGAAAATCTGAACTTTCACCTACATAAAACGAAAGCATTTGACCGTATCCGACAAAAATTCATAAAAAATTAATATTTAGTTCCCTTAACAATAATAGCGAGTTCTGATCCAATTTTCAAGGCTTTAAACTGAAAATCCTTATGATAAACGGTCTTTCTCACTTTTTCCTCTTTTTCAAAGCTTCGGCATCAAAAAACGACAAGTTTTTCAAAACAAGTCAAACGACGATGTGTGGTATGATATGATATAGTGATAACAATTTTCATTTGGGAGGATTAAAGGAATGCAAGAAGATTCTAAGGTATATGACATTACCGTTATCGGGGGCGGCCCAGTAGGATTGTTTACTGCTTTTTACGGCGGCATGAGACAGGCAAGTGTGAAAATTATTGAGAGCCTTCCTCAGCTCGGCGGTCAATTATCCGCTCTTTACCCTGAAAAATATATTTATGATGTGGCTGGTTTTCCAAAAATCCGCGCACAAGAACTAGTTGATAACTTAAAGGAACAAATGGATAAATTTGATCAAACCATTTGCTTAGAGCAAGCAGTTGAAACGGTTGAAAAACAGGCAGATGGGATCTTTAAACTTGTGACAAATCAAGAAATTCATTACTCTAAAACAATCATCATCACAGCTGGTAACGGGGCATTCCAACCGAGAAAGCTTGAGCTAAGTGCAGCAGAATCATTTGAAGGAAGCAACCTGCATTACTTCATTAATGACTTGAACCAATTTGCTGGCAGACGTGTGGCCGTTCTTGGCGGCGGAGACTCTGCGGTGGACTGGGCACTGATGCTTGAACCAATCGCAAAAGAGGTTTCCATTATTCACCGCCGCGATAAATTCCGCGCACATGAGCACAGTGTAGAAAACCTGCACAACTCGAAAGTCAATGTCGTGACGCCATTTGTCCCAACGGAGCTCGTTGGTGAAGACCGCATTGAACAGATTGTGCTGGAAGAAGTCAAAGGCGACAAAAAACAAGTGCTTGATGTGGACGACGTGATCGTCAACTTCGGTTTTGTTTCCTCCCTCGGACCAATTAAGCAATGGGGCCTTGAAATCGAAAAGAACTCGATCGTTGTGAAATCCACAATGGAAACAAACATTGAAGGCTTCTATGCGGCAGGAGACATCTGTACGTATGAAGGAAAGGTCAAATTGATTGCCAGCGGATTTGGTGAAGCACCAACGGCTGTCAACAATGCGAAAGCCTACATGGACCCGAAAGCCCGTGTACAGCCTCTTCATTCCACAAGCTTATTTGAAAACAAATAAACGAGATCAAAAAAAGGAGTTCCCACTAGCGGAACTCCTTTTTTGTTTATTTAAAAACCCCAATATAGGCATTCGCCATTCCAAGTACCATTGCAGCAAGCAGCACCACAACAATCCCTGCCACAACCAAAATCACCCGATCCTTCACACGTTCCTTTTTCGGAAGCGGCTTCTCAATCCCGCAAGCTGGACACGTTTTAGAACGATACGGAATCAGTTCATGACAGTTCCTGCAATTGATTTGTTCACTCAAACCTCAGCAACCTCTTTTCTACCTACAGTTTATGTTTGGTTCTCATGATACTCTTTTCGGGTGGAAATAGCCAGTTGTGAGAGCGAGATGTAACAAAATTGAGCGATTTATAAATGATTGAAGTGAGAATGAAGGTTTCATCTGATCAACCGATATAGGAAAAGAAGAAGATCTTAATGAAGGATAGGTGAAAAGATGTTAAAACGTTTCATAATCAGTTTGAGCTTATTACTGATGATTGGTGGCTCAGTTAAACTGTTTGCAAAAGACTATAATAAACATTATGCGCAGTTCGCAGCAGGATTGAATATTGATGTTGATCAACTAGAACCATTTTTAAATCGTGTGTCCACTTCAATTTTAGATTCTGGATTGAGTGATCAAGAAATCAAACAGATACTCTCCAAAGTTCAAAAAATGAATCAAAACAATGAAACGGAAAAAATGGGTACATTTGAAGTGGTGTACCACGAAAAACCAGCAAAGATTAAAATGGTGATTGAAGTCCATGTGGAAGATGACAATAAAGAAGTGGTCATCTATATGTTTAGCACCCAAGAGCTGGTGGATGTCTTGGATAAAGAGCTATTGAAAATAGAAGAAGCAATATAGAAAGAGACACTGAATGAGTGTCTCTTTTTTATGGTTGGTTTTCTTCATCAAAAAAGCCTCCTCGATCGTGTTGTTTACAAAAACAAACGAACAAGAAGGCTTATCATGATCAGTTGTTAACACTCTTCCGGCGTACCGGTATTCGTCGCTGTTCTGAACGAAGAACCGCATCCGCATGACGCAATCGCGTTCGGATTATCGATGGTGAAACCGCCGCCCATTAGTGATTGTTTGAAATCAATGATGGTGCCGTTCATGATATCAAGGCTTTCGGAATCGACAAGGACCTTTATGCCCTGCTGTTCGAACTGCGTGTCTTTCTCTGATACTTCATGGTCAAAGCCCATGCCGTATGAAAGACCGCTGCATCCGCCGCCTTTTACGCCCACTCGTAGGAACGCATTTTCTTCTTCATGTTCTTTCATCATATCTTTAATCTGCAGTGCAGCAGCTTCTGTAATGGTTACTGGTGTACTCATGATCATCCCTCCTTTTGACTGGATGTTTCTTTTCAATTATAAACGTGATGGTGCCTTTTCTCAAATAAATGGTTTACAGATAAAATGTGCCGTCACAAATCGTTTCAGCAGGTCCTGTCATAAGCACATGCTCATTCTCTTTCCAGCGAATGATGAGATCTCCGCCAGCTAAGTGAACCGTCATGTCCGTTTCTCTTTTCGCCTGTCCATTCACAATCGTGGATACAGCAGCCGCACAAGCTCCTGTTCCGCAGGCTTGAGTAATACCAGACCCTCTTTCCCACACACGAAAATGCAATTCTGTTTCACTGACCACTTCTACAAATTCTACATTGACGCCTTCTGGGAACATGTCGTGTTTTTCGATGATTGGCCCAATTGTATCCAGCGGTGCCTTTTCAATGTCCTCCAGATAAAAAACGATGTGCGGATTTCCCATTGAAACAGCCGTTCCATTTAAGGTCGTCGTGCCAAAATCAAGCGGTTCATTAATCGTTGTGCTTGCTGGTTCGCCAAGCATCGGCATCGCTTCTTTTTCAAAACGAGGCTTTCCCATATCTACTGTCACTAAATGTACGTGACCATCCTGCACATGAACGGTCGCTTCAACGAGTCCTGACAATGTCTCAATCTGGAACGTTGTGTCTGTTACGATTTGATGCTCATACACATATTTAGCCACACAGCGCAGACCGTTACCGCAGTTTTTACCCTCTGAACCATCATTGTTAAAAATGCGCATTTTCACAGGTGCAGCATCTGATGGGCAAATAAGGATCATTCCGTCTGAACCGATTCCTGTGTAAACAGAAGAAACCCGGATCGCGATCTCTGATAGCTGCTCTTCTGGAAGCTGTTCCTTCATCTGATTGACGTATATATAATTATTTCCTAACCCGTGCATTTTCGTGAATTGAAATGATGTCATGAGCTTCCTCCAAAAATGTTGTTTCTTTATAGTATAAAAGGAGTCGGTTCAGGAGACAATCTTATCATCCCCCGTTTTTCATACATAAAAGCTCTTTGCTGCCATGGCAAGGGGCTTTTATTATGCATATGCCTCATTTTCTCTCGTGTGATGCTTCATTTTGATGATATTTTATTAGCATAACATATTGGATGCGCTTTCTATTGATTCTCCTTAAAAATGGAAACTGAAAATATGAAAAAAATGCACCTCATGACCCATGTGGTGCATTTAAAACATCTCATTTTCCTCTATAAAAGCATAAATACGCTCGACTAGCTGCTCTGCATTTTCTCCGGAAACAAATTCTCCATTCACGAGTGCAAATGGGGAGTCCATACATTTGCCGCAATAGCTTAAACAGCCGTATTCCATAACGTCTAGGTTTGGGTCTTTATCAAGCATCTCTTTTGCTTCTTGAGACCCTTGCGCAAGATTACTTACACA
Organism: Bacillus sp. SIMBA_005; assembly: GCF_046535585.1. NCBI lineage: Bacteria > Bacillati > Bacillota > Bacilli > Caryophanales > Bacillaceae > Bacillus > Bacillus sp. SIMBA_005. Next base: position 92,155 of record NZ_JAWRWI010000005.1, read on the forward strand.
AAATTCGATCAGTGGGAACACTTTGCTTCACCTCACATTGCTTTACCATCCTACCGAAATTCCTTCTATTAGTCAAAACATGAGCTTCACCTGTATCGTTACGCCTATTCCTCGTAAAATGTTTTACTATTTAGGACTAACTAATGAATATGTAGGTTATTTTGAAACAATTATTGTGGTTTCACAGTAAATTCGATATAATTTTATTTGGTATTTTAACTTAAAGTTTTTTAGTATAAGTGTTTTTCAATGTCTACGGGGAAAAGGAGAATCGTCATGAAAAATTTAGTCTTGATCGGCGGAGGTTACGGGAATATGCGGGTTCTCCACCGCTTATTGCCAAATCAATTACCTGATGATGTTACCATCACATTAATTGATCGAAATCCTTACCACTGTTTAAAAACAGAATATTATGCACTCGCTGCTGGAACGATCTCTGATCATCACATTCGAGTATCATTTCCAGAGCATCCGAAGCTGGATATTCAATATGGGGAAGTAGAAAAAATTGATATTGAAAACAAACAGATCTTATTCAGCGACCGTGAACCCATTCCTTATGACGACACGGTGATTGGGCTCGGCTGTGAGGACAAGTATCATAATGTCCCTGGTGCGAAAGAACATACATACAGCATTCAAACCATTGATCAGTCAAGACACACGTATAACAAATTAAACAATTTGAGTGCAGGTGCAACGGTTGGCATCGTCGGTGCTGGACTTAGCGGGGTAGAGCTAGCCAGTGAATTAAGAGAAAGCCGTGCTGATTTAAACATTATTCTTTTCGACCGCGGAGAGTTGATTTTATCAAGCTTCCCAAAAAGATTAAGTTTATATGTGCAAAAGTGGTTTGAAGAAAATGACGTAAAGATCATTAACTGTGCGAATATTACGAAGGTTGAAGAAGGTATTGTTTATAACCATGATGATGCCATTGAAGCAGAGGTCATCGTATGGACAGCAGGCATTCAGCCAAGCAAAGTGATACGAGAGATGGATGTTGAAAAGGACGTACAAGGCCGCGTCGTATTAACACCTCATCACAATCTCCCTGGAGATGAGCACGTCTATGTCGTGGGTGATTGCGCAAGTCTTCCGCATGCTCCAAGTGCACAGCTTGCCGAGGCGCAGGCAGAACAAATTGTCCAATCTCTGCAAAAACGCTGGAAAAACGAGCCGCTTCCTGAGGCTTATCCTCAGTTTAAGCTAAAAGGTGTCTTAGGATCTTTAGGGAAAAAAGCTGGCTTTGGCTTAGTAGCAGATCGTCCACTTGTTGGCCGTGTACCAAGACTTCTAAAATCCGGACTCCTTTGGATGTATAAGCACCACAATGGCTAACATCATGTGAATTTTATCTCAAAGCTCCTTCTCGTCGAGGGAGCTTTTTTCTATGAAACGGCATGTGCCGAGGAACGGGTCAATTTGATTGGAGCAAGGGCAAGGATGCAGTCTTTACGAAATGTTCTCATCGTCTTTTTTGATAAACAATACGCTTGGATGATTTGGTCTGTTTGACGGTGAACAATAATTTTACGCTTCGTGCACTCTCCGTTCTTCTTCATATAAATCATCTCAATTGGTATTTGCTGATGAAGAGATTGTTTCAGTAAATAATTCATGATGCTCACGCTCCTTTCATTTTATTATAATCGAACAAACGTTCTTTTTCAACCTAAAAAGGAACGTTTGTTCTGTTTATTTTCTCAAAAAGAGAACAGTTTATTCACTGCTCTCCGTGTAACCGTATTTCTCCATTTCTTGATAAATGTCTTTTAATTTTGGATTACCCTCTCCAACAATTTGATCCTCCACTAAGACAAGTGGATAAAAGAATTCATCCTCAAGAATTCGTTCAGACAATTCCTTTTGGTGTTCGTTTTCTGGCGGGTGCTCAATATCAATATATGTGATGCGAAACGGCTGATTCGGATATTTTCGTTTTAACGCTGCATCTAACCACTCAAATGTGTCTTTTGAAGAAGGCAGATTGACGCAGCTAGCGCAGAGTACATCTCTTCCATATACATAAAGATCGACGGTTTGATTCATTTAACAAGCCCCCTATTCTTTCTTTATTTTAGCTGAATTTTCTGTATGAAAAAAGTCAAAATCACTTTTTGTTTCAAGATGAGATTGTGCTATAATGAGAAGGAAACTTTGAAACCAATCAATAGATTTTTATCGTCCAGATGAATATAATGGTGATATGTTGTGAAAGGAGCGATTATATCCAATGACTGAAGTCGAAATGAAAGACCAAGTACAGGAAGTACTGGACAAACTTCGTCCATTTCTATTACGTGATGGTGGAGACTGTGAGCTTGTAGACATTGAAGATGGCATTGTGAAATTACGTCTTCTTGGTGCATGCGGCAGCTGCCCAAGTTCAACCATTACATTAAAAGCCGGTATTGAGCGCGCATTATTAGAAGAAGTGCCTGGCGTTGTAGAAGTTGAACAGGTTTTCTAATTCATATATGACATGAAAACGACCCGAATTTGGGTCGTTTTTTTTAGTTTAACTTCTCTCTAAACCAATCCTTTATAAAGGTCAGTCTTTGAATACGCTGCCCCGGATGGCCGCTTCTGGATAAATCATGAGATGCTTTCGGGAATTTGACGAGCCTTGTGTCTTTCCCAAGCTCCTTCAGTGCTACAAAAAGCTGTTCTGCTTGATCGACTGGGCAGCGATAGTCTTCATCGCTATGCAGGATGAGAAGCGGCGTATTTACCTGCTTCACATACTTTAGCGGCGAACGATCCCATAGCTTATCGGCTGAATCATAAATATCCCCATCCATCTGCCACCTTGTGAAGTAATAACCGATATCACTGATGCCATAAAAGCTAATCCAGTTTGAAATGGACCGCTGTGTGACGGCTGCGCGAAAACGGCCGGTCTGTCCGACAATCCAGTTGGTCATAAAACCGCCATAGCTGCCGCCTGTCACTCCAAGTCTTGTTTCATCAAGGAAATCATAGGCTTTCAGCACATGATCAACAGCCTGCATGACATCCTCATAATCAACGTCACCATAGCTCCCTCTCACACGGTCGGTAAACATTTGTCCGTATCCATGACTGCCATGAGGATTGATATATACGATGGCATAGCCTTCAGAAGCGAGCATTTGAAATTCATGAAAATACGTATAACCATACATGGCATGCGGTCCGCCATGAATTTCTAAAATAAGCGGATAAGTCTTCCCCTCTTCCATCTCGGAAGGCTTCATAAACCAGCCATGCACCTCGCCGCCTTCTTTTGACTGAAACGAAAATGGCTCTGGTACCGATAGGACATGCTCCTTGAGGAATTCATCATGCTCAAACGTGATTTTCTTTAGATCTGCCTCCCCTAATGTCAGCTCATACAGCTCACTTGGTGAAACGGGTGACAGCCGGCTCAGCAGCATTTTGGATTCATTCGGATGAAGGCTGAAGTTTGTAATATGTTCTGCCTCTAATCGAACAGGATAGGCTAAGCCTTCAACGGAGAAATAATAAATCCCTGTACTGCCTTGATCAGAAACAAGCGAATAAAATCCCTGGCTATCCTTTGTCCACTGCGGAAGCTGATTGGCTTCGCCCATAACGCTATCCCCTGCCATACAGTTGCCCACATACATATCGAGCATTTCTGACAGCTGAATGACTTTTTGCTCCTTCAGATCATACAGCCATAATGCTGGGAAGGTCGCATTTTGAAATTCACGCTCATGTCCAATATACACGAGGCTCTCTCCATTAGGAGCAAAAGACACGGCGGAATAAGCGCCAGCAGATTGTGTCATTTTCTTTGTCATACCGTCCTCTAATGATTGGAGGTACACGTCACTTATGTAAGGTTTCTGAGGATTTGATTGAATATAGGCAAGCCATTTCCCGCACGGAGAGAGCGTGTGATTCACATGATGATGCTCTCCGCTCGTAACTGCCCTGGCCTCTCCTGAATGAACATCCACTTGAATGATCTGCGTAAAACGTCCATCTAAAAAGCCTCTGCCATCTGCTTTATAGGTTAAATCATCATATACCGCAGGAGCGAACTCATCTCGCTCTTCCTTCTTTTCATCATGAACAGATTCTGATGGTTTCAGTGACACAGCCGCATAAATGAAAGCTCCATCTAGTGAAAAGACAGGATGAGATACCCCGTAAGGAATCGCCGTTAAGGTGCGCACACCGCCTCCCTCGCTCTGAATGAGCGCCAGCTGAGGAGCTTCCTTTGGTTTTTGCAAAATAAACGCAAGCTGCCTGCTGTCTTTTGACCACACTGGCTGATGATGCTTTCCATCCTCAAATGTCCATTGTGACAGCTCCTCTGTCTCTTCATTTCGAACCCATAAATGGATATTATAATCATCCTTGTTGTCATTCACCGTAACCTTTGTAAAAACCGCCTTTTTTCCATCTGGTGAATAAACCGGATGAGAAACAGAAACAATTTCCGTTAAATCTTCTGCTGTCATCAATTTCTTCATGAATGTATCTCCTCCTTTTATGCATAAAAAATAGTTCGATCCTCTAAATAATAATCCCTGCTCATTTTATAAAAACAAGAATAAAAAAAGAACGTGCATTTTTACAGCACGTTCTTTACTTGATTGACTGGATCATGCTCCACGACAACACCTTCTACTGGTACCGTCAGCAAATCTACTTCGCAATGCGGGAAGTTTTGGGCAAGCTGCTTTTTCAGCGCTTCTCCCTTCCCTTTTTCAACTAAGGTTAAGATTGTCGGACCAGCACCGCTTAATGCCGTTCCATACGCCCCTTTTAGCGAAGCGACATGCTCTACCTTCGACAGCTCTGGGACGAGCATTGTGCGGTAAGGCTGATGAAATAAATCCTTATTCATCATTTCTCCAACAAGCGGCCAGTTTTGCGTCATTAATGCCGCAACAAGCACGTTGCTCACAGCACTCGCACTGACGGCATGTTTATAGGAAAAATCCTCTGGCAGGACATCACGGGCATCCTTTGTCAGTACTTCATAAAAAGGAATCACGACGACAACATCTATATCCACATGCTGTACTTTGACAGCATGTGTCTTGTCTTCTTCATGAAGACCAATCAGTAAACCTCCGAATAAAGAGGCACCCGCATTATCTGGATGACCTTCTACCTCACTTGCAAAAAAGAGCTTTTGATCATCCGGCATATTTAATTCAAGAAGCTGATTGGCTAGCTCAATGGCTGCCACAATTGCAGCAGCACTGCTTCCCAGCCCCCGTGCCAATGGAATATCACTCCACACTTTGACATAAACAGGCGGGAGTGTTTTTCCAAAGTGATCTGCGACCTTTTTGGCTGTTTGATAAATGAGGTTGTCGGTGCCTGATGGAATCCCAGACACGACTTCTGATTCTGCTTCAAACAGCCAGCTATCATGGTCATAGACCGATAGCTTTAAATAACGGCTGAGCGCCATTCCAACTGAATCAAAGCCTGGTCCTAAATTGGCAGTGCTTCCCGGTACTGTGATTGAAAAAAGCATGGAGGCTTTACTCATACGCGCGCGGCCTTTTCCAAGTGTTCAAGAATTTGATCTTCATCTGCATCGAGTGTAACCGGCTTGATTTGTGAAATATCAATGGCCGTATTCGGATCTTTCAATCCGTTGCCTGTTAATACTGCAACAACTTTACTGCCTGGCTTGATTTCTCCGGATTTCACCTGCTTGAGCACACCTGCGATAGACGCACATGAGCCTGGCTCTGCAAACACGCCTTCTTCACGAGCAATCAATTGATATGCATGGAGAATTTCTTCGTCTGTCACGTCATCAATCTTTCCGTTTGATTCATCTGCCGCTGCCACAGCTTGTTTCCAGCTTGCTGGATTTCCGATACGGATAGCCGTTGCCACTGTTTCTGGCTGCTCAATCACTTCATTTCTCACGATCGCAGCTGCGCCCTCTGCTTCAAAGCCGCGCATGACAGGCAGTCCAGTTCCTTTTTTCTCATGGTATTCCTTGAAGCCTTTCCAGTAGGCGGTAATATTCCCCGCATTTCCAACAGGAATCGCCAGTACGTCCGGGGCCGACCCTAGCTGCTCACAGATTTCAAATGCCGCCGTTTTCTGTCCTTCAATTCGATACGGATTGACAGAGTTCACAAGGGCAATCGGCGATTTTTCACAGATGCTGCGGACGATTTTCAGTGCATCATCAAAGTTACCGTCAATCGCAATGATCTCTGCTCCGTACATCACCGCCTGTGCAAGCTTGCCAAAGGCAATTTTCCCGTCTGGAATGATGACGATACATTTCATATCAGCACGGGCTGCATAAGCGGCTGCCGCTGCAGAAGTATTCCCTGTCGAAGCACACATGACCGTATCATTGCCTTCTTCTTTTGCCTTTGCAACAGCCATGACCATCCCGCGGTCCTTGAAAGAACCTGTTGGATTGACGCCTTCTGTCTTTACATGAAGCTCAATCCCTAGCTTTTCCGAAAGCTTGGAGAGGTGGATCAGCGGTGTATTCCCTTCATTTAATGTTAGTTTTGGTGTTGATTCGTTTACTGGTAAGAATTCTTGGAATTCTTCAATAAGTCCATTCCACTTCATCAGCTTAAACCGTTCCCTTCTACTCGGTACGTGCTCTTCACTTGAACCACCACGTCGAGATCGTTTAATTTTTGCAGGATATTTGAGAAATCTTCTTCTGAGGTCCGGTGTGTAATAATCACAATTTCAGCCAGCTCATCATGCCCTTTCACAGGAAGCTGAAGGATCTTTTCAAAGCTGATACCTCTTTCAGAAAAAATAGATGTAATGCGGGAAAATGCCCCGACTTGATCTCTCACATGAATTCTTAAAAATTGCTGAGCAAATACTTCCGATGGTGATTTGATCTTTTTCTCAAACTGCGGTGCAATAAATCCGCTTCCGTTCACGCCAAGGCGCATGTTTTTCATGACTGCGACTAAGTCTGATACAACAGCGGTTGCCGTTGGCAGACTTCCAGCTCCAGGTCCGTAAAACATCGTTTCTCCCACAGCACTTCCATAGACATACACCGCATTGAATTCATTGTTGACCGATGAAAGCGGATGGTGATCAGGAAGTAACGTTGGCTGGACACTGACTTCTACTTTTTCTCCGTCACGCTGGGCAATTCCGATTAGCTTCATTGTGTAGCCGAATCGTTTACTGAAATTAATGTCTTCATCAGAAACGTCAGAGATGCCACTGACCTTTACATCCTCTAATTCCACATTCATGGAAAATCCGAGTCTTGCAAGAATTGCCATTTTCCTTGCCGCATCTAGTCCTTCTACATCAGCTGTTGGATCTGCTTCTGCAAAGCCTAGATCCTGCGCTTCTTTTAAGACATCTTCATATGCGCTTTTATCGACGTTCATTTTCGTTAAAATAAAATTCGTTGTGCCGTTCACAATCCCCATCATCTTCGTAATTCGGTCAGAGGCTAATCCTTCCTCCAGCGTACGCAGAATCGGAATTCCTCCGGCGACACTTGCTTCATAATAAAGATCACAGCCATTTTCTTTCGCCACATGTAAAAGCTCTGTTCCGTAAAGTGCCATTAAATCTTTATTGGCGGTAATGACATGCTTCTTTTCATTTAAAGCATCTATTAAATATTGTTTTGTCTCTTCAATGCCGCCCATCACTTCAATAATGACGTCGACCTCTGGATCTCTAATCACATCGTATACTTCAGTTGTGAAGACCTCTCTTGCCACATCCACATCTCTCTTTTTATCGGGATTGCTCACAAGCACTTTTTGTATTAATACCGGACAGCCGATCTGGTGCATTAATTTATCCTGATGATCTTGGATAATCTTGACGACACCGCTCCCCACTGTTCCTAATCCTAATAGTCCAACTCGAATTGCCTTCACCTGAAATTCCACCTTTCTCTGTCAATGTCCTCTCTAAAAAGACATTTGTTAACCTAACACAGACATTCAATGTACACACATTATAAAGGGGTATCCTCATTTTGACAAGGTAATAAAATAAGAGATTGTTAGAATGAAACCGCTTAACAGCTATTTATATCAAGATTCTATATTTTCAAAATATTTTTGTCAGAAAAACTCCCGAAACTCAGGGAGCCTAATATGATGAGCGAACCGGCGTTTTAGCTTGCTGACCTTGTAAGACAAGCGCAATATTTTCAGCACATAAACGCATCATCGTTTTTCTCGTTTCAACACTTGCACTTCCAATATGAGGGAGAACCGTGACGTTAGGTAATGTTGTTAACGGATGAGATGGGCTGACAGGTTCCTGTCTAAATACATCTAGGCCAGCGCCGGCAATTTTTCCTGTCGTGACTGCCTCATATAAAGCATCCTCGTCCACAGTTTGTCCTCTTGATACGTTAATAAAATAAGCAGAGTTCTTCATCAGATCAAATGCCTTTTCATTAAACATGTCTTTCGTTTCTGGGGTTAACGGTGTCAGGCAGACGATGAAATCAGACTGCGTGAGCAAATCCTCAAAAGCCGCGTAGGTCACGCCGAGCTGCGCTTCTGCCTCTGGCTTTCTTGACCGGTTATGATACAGCACCTTCATGTCAAAGCCTGCTGCCCGCTTGGCAAGCGCTGTTCCGATGCTGCCCATGCCGACAATTCCAAGGGTTTTATGATGGATATCAGCTCCTGCAAGAAGAAGCGGTCCCCAGTCTGTCCAGTTTCCGTCCTTCACCCAATCACTCGCCTCGACAATCCGTCTAGCTGACGCCATTAGAAGGGCAAAGGCTAAATCAGCCGTGGATTCTGTTAATACATCAGGCGTATGACAAATGGTGATGTTGCGCTTTTTAGCGGCTTCAAGATCAATATTGTCATAACCCACAGCAAGGTTTGCGATGACCTTAACATGTGGAGCCTTTGATAAAAGGGCTTCATCTACTTGATCTGACAGCATGGTGAGAAGCGCATCCGCTTTCGCTGCTTGTTTTTCTAATTCTTCTCGTGGACATGGCTCCTCTTCACTCGGCCACATCTCGATATGAGCGACTTCTTTTAGTGGTGTAAGTGATGCTTCATCCAGCTTTCTTGTGATATAGACATAAGGTTTCGTCAAGAAGAACACTCCTTTGATTGATTTCTTTAAGCATAACGAAAAACGCCTCAAGAGAAAAGAGACGTTTCATCTGTTCACGGAAACTTCAAATCAGTGGACCTGTGATCCAGCCAACAGGTGGAATGAGGCTCCCGCCGCTTCGCATGGCACTCATTTCTTGAAAGACCTTGAGAAAGTATTCATAGCGATTGGCGTCATTTAAGACGTAATCTAGCCGTTCTTCATAATATGATTTTTCATTTTCTCCCGACATGTAGTAGCCTTCCACAATTTCAAAATAATGAAGCGGAAACAACAAGCGGCTGTATAGCAAACGCTTAGAAAAAGAAGAAAGTGGTGTTACCTGCTCATATTGCTGAAGAAAGGAAAAACCCTCTTCAATTAAATCTTCCTTATGCTGGACAAAGGTTTCTCTTAAATATTCGGCAATATCCCGGGTTGGATGATCAAAGACCCAATCTACAGGTAAACGAAGCGGCTGCTCATCCGGCCATGTCCTCCGCGAAAAACGCTGGTGGCAGACAGTGCCTGAGTCACATTCTTTCGGTTCATCATCCAGCTCAGTATCCACTAAATATTGAATGGCGTTTTCCGTTAATCCAAGATAATACGGAAAGGATTCGATAAATTTTTTTTCAAACCGTTCCAATGGTTTTTGATGCATTTGCTGCATCCAAAAGCCTTCAAGCTGATCTAACCGTTTTGCCCATAATTCCTTCCAGGCTCCCACACGTTTTGTTTCAGACACCTCATATGGAAATCCTCTTCCTCTGACATGAAAGGCCGCCAGCTCTGACGCCTGTTGAAACGAGCGGCTTGAGATCGGCGGTGCTGCCTTCAATAAGGCATACAGCTCCTTTCCATGAGTAAAGATGGGCTTCTCTTCATTTGTTAATTCAAACACAGCGACGTATGGGTCTCCGGCATTCAGTAAATACTGACTGATATGAAACAGCTCTGTGAGTTCTTCTTCGCGCAAATGAGACACAGGAACAATGATAAAGAGAGCCTCCGACGTTTGAAAGCTCTGATAACTGCCATATGGCATAAGTTGACGCACATCAATACCAAATGTGTGATAAATGGTTTCTTTCATGTTTTCACCTGCGTTCATATGATCGATCTCTTATCATATCGTAGTCGCAGGTTGAGGGATTTATGAATACTATTTACTATCCGAAGCTTTTTACACGTTGTGGACAAATTACGAGGATTGGGTGAGGAATATATGCCGCATCATCATGAGATGAACGAAGTAGAAAAAACAGCAAGACGCCGTTTACAAGAACGAGGCGTATCCATTCAAGATATAGCAGACCTTGTCTACTTTTTACAGGAAAAATATCATCCTGGCTTAGACATGACAGAATGCATCCACAATGTGGAGCGTGTCATCGCAAAACGAGAAGTCCAAAATGCGATATTAACTGGTGTCGAACTAGACGTACTAGCCGAGCAAAAAAAACTGACCGAGCCGCTTCAGTCTATTCTGGAAACAGACGAAAGCCTGTATGGGGTTGATGAAATTTTATCGTTTGCTATCGTCAACATTTATGGTTCGATCGGCTTTACGAATTACGGATATATCGATAAAGAAAAACCAGGAATTCTCGAGACACTGAACGATAAATCCACAGGGCAGTGCCATACCTTTTTAGATGACATTGTCGGCGCCATTGCTGCTGCAGCATCAAGCAGGCTGGCACATAGTGCGAGAAATGTGGAATGAAGCAAAAAAGAGGACACGCGCATAACGCGCTTGTCCTCTTTTTTTATGATAATCGCTCAATCCACTCTGATAATGAATCAATGACATAGGTTGGCTGTTTATCATATTTCTGAAGCAGCTCTTTTGTTGTCACGCCTGTATGAACGAGCAATGTGTCCATTCCTGCATTCATCCCTGCCATAATATCTGTATCATAGTTATCACCCACCATGAGCGTCTCGGACACATCAGTCCCGAGCACCCGCATGGCTTGTTCCATGATGATCGATTCTGGCTTCCCGATAAATGTTGGCTTGACGGTAGTGGTCACGGTCAATACAGATGTTAACGAGCCGTTCCCTGGCAGAAGCCCTCTTTCAGTTGGAATGGCAATGTCTCCATTTGTTGAGACAAATTGTGCGCCTTGACGGATGGCAATCGCACCTACTGCGAATTTTTCATATGTAATGCTGCGATCAATTCCAACAACTACGAAATCAGCGTCCTCCTGACCAAACGTCAGCCCTTTTTCTTCAATGGCCTGCTTGATTCCTTCTTCACCGATGACGTACACAGACGCGTCTTTCTTTTGTTCGGCAATATAGTTGGCTGTTGCCATACTTGTTGTAAAGACTTGTTCTTCTGTTGCTGGGATATCGAATGAAACGAGTTTTTCCGCTACCTGCTTTGGCGTGCGTGACGAGTTATTCGTGACAAACAAGTAGGGAATGTTCAGCTCATTTAACTTTTGAACAAATTGACCTGCTTCTTCGATCTTTTCTGTTCCTTTATACATTGTTCCGTCTAAATCAATTAAATAGCCTTTGTATTTCATGATGCTCACAACTCCAATGGATTATTTAAACGCTGATACTGGGCCAAGCTCTTGCTCCAAGTAGGTACGGATGCGGTTTGGGAAAACCTGTAGCGCATGCTCAACCTCGCTGATCACCTGCAGCAAGTCGTGATGAACCACTTCTTGGTATTGCTGTACAAGTGTTTTGCGGCACGAGACAAGCTTTTTCAGCTGACTGCCTTCCTCTTCTGGTACAACCTTTTCATCAACAAGAATATCCATGATGTCATCATAGCTTCCTGGATCACGCATAATAAAGCCATCAATCATGTCATTTCCCGTATCAAGAATACATTCGACAAGCAAATGAACAATTCGTTCCAGCGCTTTTTTCTCTAGTGGACTTGTCCATGTTTGATGACTCTGCATCAGCTCATATTGCTCCTCGAAAAAACGTAATGTCTCTTCAATCTTTTTTCTGTCTACGAAATACATCATGACGCTCCCCTTTGCGTTATTTTCTGATTCGTTTTAAGACAAAATAGGCACAGCCAAAATTACAGTATTCATAAATGTATTCATCGAGTGTGCTGATTTTTGTATCAAATGTGGCCTTTTGGTTTTGGTCATCAAAGAACCCCTTCAATCTCAGCTGATTGTAGCCCCAGTCCCCCACAATATAATCGTACTTATTTAAAATATCTGAGTACCTTGCTTTAAACGCTTCTTCATCAAAACCGTCTTTAATCTCTCTTACAAGATCAAAAGTAGCATTCTGAATGACGATCATCTTCTCACCTCTTTTTAAACGATCCATCTTTAATGATAATTCATTGGAAGAACTCCATCAATTGCTAAAGCATGTTTTTTCCGATTTAGCCGAAGCTAAAGAAAAAAGGAGGTCACATTTATGAAGAAACAACTGACAGCCGCGATTCTCCTCAGCATGCTTTTAGGCGGGTGCGGCTTTCAATCAGGTATGAACCGGCAAGTGGATGAAGATTCTTCAAGTAAAACCATCCGTCTGTCGGATCGTCATGAAGGAAATAATTCCAACATGCCAGAAGCAGACACAAACAGAGCAGGGTATGTTCGTTATCAGCGCCAGCAAGTAACGGATCAGAAAGAAAGAACACCTGCTTTAAATCGCGAGCATCTTGCCCACGTTATTACAAGTTTAACTGTGCAGCTGCCAAACATCAAAGATGCAGCAACACTTGTGACAGATGAGGATGCACTCATTGTGTATCGTACAGGAAACAAAAACCGGGATGAATCTGCCGATCAAGTAAAGAAGACGGCGGTTTCTGTTCTCCCTCGTTATTATCATGTATACGTCTCTGATAATCCAGAGCACTTTCAATCCATTGCCAATTTTTCACGTCTTCAAACCAATTCACGTGATTTTGATCAAATCTTAACCAAAACAATTCAACAAATGAAATATTCCCCTCAAGGTGGAGATATTTCTACGAAAGAAGATGCAAATGGTATGACGAATTCCGACCGTACCATGAGAAGAAACGCCCCTTACGGACAAAATTAACAAGAGAAAAAACGCCAGAGAGATCTGGCGTTTTCTTTGTTATGCTTGCGCCTGACGCTTTTTAGACGCTTCGTTTACTTGTTCATCTGCATGGTAGGAAGAGCGCACAAGCGGTCCAGCTTCACAATGACTAAAGCCTTTTGACATCGCAATTTCTTTCAGCTCTGCAAACTCATCCGGATGATAGTATTTTTGAACTTTTAGATGTTTTTTCGAAGGCTGTAAATACTGACCAATCGCCATAATATCGACGTTGTTAGCAAGAAGATCATCCATGACTTCAATGATTTCTTCCTTCGTTTCACCTAGTCCAATCATAATGCTTGATTTCGTTGGAATGTCGGGCTGCATTTCTTTTGCACGGCGCAAGAATTCTAATGAACGATCATATGTAGCACGCGCACGAACCCTTGGCGTTAATCTGCGAACTGTTTCAATATTGTGATTTAAAATATCAGGACGTGTGTCCATTAACGTCTTCAAATTATCGTAATTGCCGCCCATATCTGAAGGGAGAACTTCAATTGTCGTAAATGGGCTTTTTCTTCTAATGGCACGAACGGTTTCAGCAAACACACCTGCTCCGCCATCCTTTTGGTCATCCCTTGCAACCGCTGTTATCACAGCATGTTTTAAGTTCATTAACGCTACTGAATCTGCCACGCGTTCTGGTTCTTGCAGGTCAAGCTCAGTTGGAAGTCCAGTTTTCACAGCACAGAAACGGCATGCGCGCGTACAAACAGATCCAAGGATCATAAATGTAGCGGTTCTTCTCACTGCCCAGCATTCATGAATATTCGGACATTTTGCTTCCTCACAAACGGTATTCAGGTTGTTTTCCCGCATCATTTTTTTCAAACCGGTATAGTTTTCATTCGTATTCAGCTTAATTTTAAGCCAGTCCGGTTTTCTTACGTGCTCTTCCTTCTTTGCCAATTCCATCATCTCCATATGAATTCGTTAAAGGTGCATCTACAAAAATCTTCCTGCTATATACGATGGATGCAGCTAATAAGCTGCAAAAAAATTGAATCTTCGGCCTAAAGCCTTTTCTTTAGACACTTTAACATAGTACAGATTGAACAACAAGGGAATGAGCTGCAAAAATACCCAAAAGCCTCCTAAAAAAATCACAAGAAAATTACTAACATTTTCTTCTTATGAAATAGGGTGATCTAACCACACTAAACGGTAGAAGACGATGCTTGATGAAAGGAGATGGACGTTTGTGAAAGTGGTTTTAGCCATCATGATCGCTCTTTCAATGCTCCCTTTACCTGTTCATGCACAAGGGGAAGGCAAGCAGCCAGATGTACTGAAGCAGCGAATGGCACTATACGAAAAAGTCGCCATCACGACACAAGTTCCATGGTATGTACTTGCTGCGGTTGATCAGTATGAGCACAATATTCGAAAAAGCAGAAGAGATTTACCGAAACAAAAAGGCATCATTGGTATCTACATTCCCCGGGAAATGTGGATCGGCCCTGAAAACCCGAATAAGCAGGATACCTCTCCTTTAAGCATTAAAGTGTTTGATGGAATTGGACTTGATGGAAACGGGGATGGAAAAGCAAGCAGCGATGACGATGAGGATGTATTATTCACGTTTGCTCAATACTTGCTTCATTACGGCAACAGCATTGATCAATTAAAAATTGCTTTATGGGACTATTATGGACGAGATCAAACCGTTGGAATCATTTCATCTTTTATGAAGCTATATCAGCACTATGGTCATCTTGACCTCGGAAAGCACGCTTTCCCTCTTCCGGTTGGAGCTGACTACAGCTACCGGAGCACATGGGGAGATGCAAGAGGATTTGGAGGCAGAAGAATTCATGAGGGTACGGATTTATTTGCCCATTATGGACTTCCCGTTCGTGCGACATCGTATGGTGTGATTGAAATGAAGGGCTGGAACCGCTTTGGCGGCTGGCGGATTGGTATTCGAGATATTCATAACCATTATCATTACTTCGCTCATTTGAATGGCTTTGCAAAAGGACTCAAAACAGGTCAAATTGTTGAACCCGGACAGGTCATTGGATCTGTCGGAAGCTCCGGTTATGGCCCTCCAGGCACAGCAGGAAAATTTCCGCCGCATCTTCACTATGGCATGTATAAAGACAACGGCAGAACTGAATGGTCTTTTGATCCATACCCTCATTTAAGGGCATGGGAAAGGGCTGAACGGAAACGCAAATAAAAAACAGCCCAATCATTCGTTGGGCTGTTATTCTTTCTTCTCCTTTTTCTCAGGAAGAACAATCGATGGAGCGCCAGAGTTCGTTCCGCTGCCATTGTAATAATCTGGTACGTCCCCTTGAACGGCTTGGATGGAGACGGGAACTGAGTTTTTGACCACGATTGTTTCAGATGCAAACGGGATGATGACTCTTACCTTGACCTCGATCAGAACACTAATATCAATCAAGGCATTGTTGATGCCATAGGGCTTAATGTTTTTTTCAACGTCCGTATGCGGATCACCAATGACACTGAAGCGTACAGGTACTTTTGGTCCTAGGTTGGCGATGAGTGCATTTCCGGACGCTTGCCCAAGCGGAATGTTATATATAATGCCGTCATGTCCATCTGTTTGATCCTTTAATGCTTCTTTTGCCTCTTTTTGAAAATTCCCCTTTTCAATGTCCTCTAAATTTTTTTGAAGATGACGTGACAGATCAGCCATTGCTTTCGATGTTGCTTGCGCATTAAAATCGATGGTCGTTACTTTTCCGTTCTCACTTGTATTCATGACCACCATATCCTTCATATTCTCCTGATCTTCTGCAAAGTCTTGAACGGAATATTGAATCAGATGATTGGCGATACGCTCTGTTTCTAGTTCAGCAATGTGAATAAGGGTTGGTTTAATGGAACGGTTAATAAAAAATAGACTGATGACAGTTGAGAGTACAAAGAATAAGATCGCAAGCAGCATGACGTATCGGAATGGCAAAGGGCCCTTTTTATAGGGGCGATAGCGGCGGTTCATTCTCAATAAAAAATCCCCCCTTCTCCATTACAAGTGTATGCAGACAGGCGGGGGGATAGGAATCATCTCTCCATTTTATTTCATCATTTTTAATAAGGCGTCTCTTCCAATGGTTCCAACTGTAATACCTAACGCTTCTGCAGCGTATGTCACAGATTCTAATGGGGCATCAAGCAATTGCTCTATCGTTCTCACTCCAACTGCTCTCCCTGCGATAATGCCTCTATCTGCAAGCTTTTCATTTAAGAGCCCGACATCCAGTGCACCGCACATAATATACCCATGTTCATTTGTCACTGCCATAAAATTCGTCTTCGGCAGTTTGACGGTGACGGCTGTAAAGGAATGTCCATCAATATTAATAGGTGTTAAATTCACCAAATCCCTTCACTCCTCTCATCACAATCTATGTGACAAGAGGGCGAGTGTTGTTAGGCAAAAGCGGATTTCATGTGGCTTCCTTCAGGCGCCAAGTAAGCACATCACGTAAAAATTCCGGCATGAAATATTCAATGTGTTCATGGTCACGAATATGAGGAAATAGAGAGCCTAATGTATACATATCGACTGTTCCAACCGTATAGGAAGCGTCTTTATTGATCAATTGATCATGCACAAAAACATCCTTCACCCGTTTGGTTTCGCCTTCTTCTAATGTATAGGTGAGACCGCTATACAGCATTTTGCCCATCAGTTCACCTCTAAAGCCGAAGCCCTTGATGCGCAGCTGTTCCATTTTTTCTTCACATGCACGCCGAACGGTTTCGATGAGCTGTTGACCCGAAAGCGTCACACGAATAGGGTTAATGGGATGCGGGCAGATTCGATGGATTTCTTCTCTTGTCACAATTCCCGCCTCTAATGAATCAAGCACCATCCCAGCATTCATCATGCCGATATCTGCCCCGCACCAATCTTTAATGGCATCTGTTAAGAGCTGCGGAAGCGGGGATTCATCAAACCACTTCGTTTCTAACCTTGACTCAATCGCGGTTACTTTTTCCTGCATGAGGGCTTTTGCTCTTCTCTCTGCTTGCTGTAAAGTAGTGATGGCTTCATCTGATTCACTGATCAGCTGATCCACTGACTGCACCGTTGCTTTTTTCTCGATGAGCTCTTTGCTCGCTGTATCAATGGTCAGCTCGACACAGCCAATATAATGCCCATACTTTTCAGCGCATGCAAGCAGCACTCCATTGTCCATTTCACCCTGTTTTAACAAATGATGCGTGTGTGAGCCTAGGATAATATCGATGTCAGGAAAATCATGGGCTACCTCTCGATCATGGATGATACCTAGATGGGATAAGAGCACAATGACATCCGCTTTTCCCTTCACTTCCTGCAGCATGTCCCGTATGCTGTCAAACGGATCTGTAATCTCCCAGCCCAGCTTTTCATAGACAGGTGTATACGCAATGGTCACGCCTAAGAGACATATTTTCAGTCCATTTTCCATTTGGATTATATGATAAGGCTTTGCCCACGATGGCCTTTTGCCTTTCTCAAATAAATTAGACAGGATCACTGGAAATTGTGCATGCTCGTACAATTGATCGAGCTGATCATGAGGCAGCGTAATGCCTTCATTATTCCCAATCGTGACCCCATCATAGCCAAGTTGATTGAGAAGCTTGACATTTACTTTTCCATAATCAGCTTCTGACACAAGGTTCACTCGGTCCATATGGTCGCCAATATCAAACAAGAGCATCTGATCGTGAACTTGACGCTTTTCCTCAATATAAGCTGCGATTTTTGGCCAGTTCTCAAAGTGGCTGTGCAAGTCGTTTGTATGATATAACCATAGCTTCTGCAGCATGTTGATCTCTCCCTCAAGTTGTCACTGAACCATCTCATTCAGGTTGAAAGCCGCAGCTCTCATTTAACTAAATAAATCTAACTGCTTCGGAGAAAGGCTTGAATACGTAATATCCAGCAAATCAATCATCTGCTGGCCATTCGCCGCTGCATCTCCGCCGGAGTTATTATTAAATACGACATAGACATCTTTTGATTGCTGATGCAGAATGTCGAGATTCTTTTTCCACTCTTTTAATTCAGCTTCATTATATAAATATAAGTATCGCACTTCACGCCAATTTTCATGATCCGCTGGGTGAAGCCAGCCCTGTTTATTTCTCCCGTGAAAACGAACCAATGTTTTATCACGGTGCGTAGCTTGTATGACTGGCGGAATGGAGCCTTCTCCCACTTGCGGCTCATCACAAACAGAATGAATCCAGCCTTCTTTTTCCATAAAGGACAAGGTCTGCTCATAAAATTCATCTGAGAACCATGTGCGGTTACGGAATTCGAGGGCACATGGAATGTCGCCCATCTTCTCTTTACACCATCTTAAATAAAGGACGTGCTCTTTTTTGCAATCAAACCATGGTGGAAATTGAAATAGAACCATGGCTAGTTTCCCTGCACGAATGAGCGGAGTCAATGAAAGAATAAATGCGTCAAACATCTCTTCCTTCGAAGCAAACGGAATTTCGCCCCTCTGATGACCGGTCATTCCTTGATATGCTTTTACGACAAATTGAAAGGTGTCTGGCGTATCCTTGATCCACTTTTCATGATTACGTTCAGGCTGAACTGCATAAAAGCTGGCATCCAGCTCCACAATGGGAAACGTAGACGAATAGTGAAACAGCTTTTGCGCGCTGCCGATTTTCGGCGGATAAAGACTGTCATGGTCTCCCCAGCCAGTTAATCCGATATAAATCATGTTTCTCACCTCTTGCCACTTTCATGTATAGACGGCTTCCTCACATGAAAGCCTTTTTCTCTTGTCATACCCATCTTTCTGAAAGAAATTCTTCTGTCTACAACATATCATATTTGCCGGTAATTCTGAATGAAGATGACTGATGGTGCGTGATTTTATCATGATTTCTGTTTGTTTGTCATGTTAGTTGACAATATTCTATCTAAAATGATGTGAGCTGATAACATACTATATATCAGAGAAGTGAACAGTGATTGTCCATTTATTTATGCATCTTCACCAAGAACTTTAGTACTCAATAAAGGAGACTTAGTGGATATGAACATAGACGATAACCAATTTGAAACATTGCAAAAAATCGCCGAAAAGATTCACAAACCTGTCTATTTGTGTAACCAGCATGGGCGTCTTCTCGGCAACTCGCCCATCACGCGCCCAGATTGGATTCGCATTCTCCCTTTTTTCCAAAGCATGGCACCCCATTATTTTTCGATAATCGATACGAAGCAAACCTTTTCTGTCTTTCCGATTGATCTAGCCGAACAAACATGTGAGTATGTGGTCATCCCTTCCTTCATTCTTCCGCTGGATGAAACACTGCAAGTCATCATTGAACAAGCCGTACACGAAATCTCGATTGCGCGAATGAGACAATATACTGCCCAGCAAACAGCCAAGCGTGCCAGAAATGAAGCGTTTCGCAGATGGATAGAGGGTTTATCGTCTTCTCAGCAAGACGCTGCATACGTTGCGAAGGCGTTTGGATTAAATGTAGATAGCAGCTATCTATGCATGATCTATCAGCTTGATCAGTGTCATGAGACCACTCATTTTTTGAAGCAGCAACTAATATTAGATCAAGTCGTTGATCTGCTCGACAGCGCACTGCCAAGCTCTCCTTTCCCTTCCTTTTTATTTGTCAAAGGTGATATGGGCATTCTATTAATGGAAGAGACGGGCAGTTGGTCTGAGATGAGTGACAGACTCCTCTCTTTTTTAAAACAGCTGCAGATGCTCGTTAGCATACAAGTGAATCACACCATTTCCTTCGGCGTGAGCTTGACTAGTTGTCGCATCACCCATCTGTTTGAGGGCTACAGTGAAGCATTAGACGCACTTCAAGCCGGACATCTCTCGGCACAGCCGGAATATATACACTTCTATCAAGCAAAGGATGTGCCAGATTTATTGAAGCTTATTCCAAGAAAGGATTTAATCACGTTTCACCAAATGCACCTTCATCCGTTATATGAAGCTGGTCAAAACCTCCTCCACACCATATCTGTCTATTTAGAAACACATTGCCACATTTCAGAAACAGCAAAACGTTTGTCAATTCATCGCAACACGGTCATTTATCGATTGGAAAAGTGTGAAGAGCTGCTTCGAATCAGCTTAAAAGACCCTGAAGCCACATTAAGGCTGCGCTTAGCATTACGTATTCAGATGCTTCTTTCACCCCATCCTGATTGAATGTTTTCTTCCGAAGCTTCATATAGTTTGGAGGAGAAAAGTGATACAAGAGGAGGGATGATCAATGGATGGTGAGCTGGGTCACATCCCGCAGCCAATTCGAGAGGATGGTGCTGGTGCCACCGATCTAGGCCCGCGGGACGTCCTTCGAGACATCGAGAACCCCGATATGCTTGTTCCACCTAAAACCGATGCCGGAACCATTCCAAACTTGAAATTTTCATATTCCGATACACATATGCATTTGAATCCTGGCGGCTGGTCAAGAGAAATTACGAAGCGAGAGCTGCCTGTTTCCACAACGATTGCGGGTGTCAACATGCGGCTGACTCGAGGCGGAGTGCGAGAACTCCATTGGCATAAGCAGGCTGAATGGGCGTATATGATTTTAGGAAAAGCCCGTATCACCTCTGTAGATGCAGAAGGGCGAAATATGATCGCTGATGTAGCAGAAGGAGATTTATGGTATTTCCCGCCAGGTATTCCGCACTCCATTCAAGGACTTGAGGACGGGTGTGAATTTCTTTTAGTCTTTGATGATGGCGCTTTTTCTGAATTTGATACGTTCACCATCACAGACTGGTTTGCCCATACACCGAAAAACATTCTCTCCGAAAATTTTGGCGTTCCTGAGAAGCTGTTTGATGATATTCCGAATAAGCAGCGCTACATGTTTCAAGGCTCTCCACCAGCATCATTAGAAAGCCAAACGGTATCTGATCCATACGGAAGCATCGAGCCACCATTTACGTACCAGCTGCTTCGCCAAAAACCGCTGACGACCTCTGGAGGAACTGTCCGCATTGTCGATTCACGGAATTTCCCTGTTTCAAAAACCATTGCAGCTGCGCTTGTTGAAGTAAAGCCTGGCGGCATGAGAGAAATGCACTGGCATCCTAATAATGATGAGTGGCAATACTATTTAACAGGTACAGCCAAAATGACGGTCTTTGGAGCCGGTGGCACTGCCCGCACCTTTAATTACAGAGCAGGTGATGTCGGATATGTTCCTTTTGGTATGGGACATTACATCCAAAATATCGGTCAAACGAGCCTTTGGTTTTTAGAAATGTTTAAAAGTGACCGCTTTGCAGATATTTCGTTGAATCAGTGGATGGCCTTAACCCCTCCTCAATTAGTGAAAGAGCATTTGCATGTAGGTGATGCCATGATTCGTGCGCTTCATAAAGAAAAATCACCTGTCGTGACATATAAAAGGTGATGACCATAAAAAAACCGATCCATTTGTGCTGATCGGTTTTTTATCATTGAATTTTAAGAAATTGCAGAACGCTGCTGCACTTTTTTCCCCCACACGATGGATGCAATGAAGCTTATGCAAAGCACCAGTGTTCCGAGCATAAAAGGGAACTCAATATTCACATCAAATAAAATGCCCGCAAGGCTCGGTCCAACAATATTGGCAAGGCTCATAAAGGATGTATTGAGGCCTCCCGCTACTCCTTGCTGATTACCTGCCATTTTGGACAGCAATGTATTGAGGGCTGGACGAACAAATGATGTAGCCGACAAAAATAAAATAGAGCCTGCAAAGATCAGCCAAAATGACGGCGCAACACGGCAGACGATGAGCATCAAAGCCGCTCCCAGCAGGGCATAACGCACGACACGCATTTCACCAAATCGTTTCACAGAGGCATTCACCAACGCACCTTGGACAAGCACGCCAGCAAGACCCGCAACTGTAATCACAAACGCAATATCCTTCGGTGTAAATCCATGTTTTTGATCTACATATAAGCCGAAAATCGATTCAAAGTGAATGATGCCAAAATTGAGGACAAACGCCAATATAAACAAAAAACCGTAGGATGTCTTTAAAGCTTGCATCATTTGTACAAATGGGTTGAAATGAATGTCTTTGTTTAACCGCGCTTCTTCCTGCTTTTCCTTTGTTAATGTTTCAGGTAAAAACAGGATGGACAATAGGGTAGAAAGAGCTGCAAAGGAACCTGCGATGAGAAAAGGAAAAGCGATTCCGTACTCGACCAAATAGCCGCCTACGCCTGGTCCAATGACAAAGCCTAACGTCATTGCTGCACTAAATAGCCCCATTCCTTTCCCTCGATCCTTCTCACTTGTGATATCAGCGATATATGCAAACATGGCTGGCATGAGTAAAGCTCCGGCAGCACCACCTAAAAACCGAGACACAAACAGCATCCAAAGCTGATCAGCAAATGCAAAAATAAACTGGGCAATCGTAAAGCCGGCGATCCCGGCAATGATCAATTTTCTACGTCCAAATCGATCGGTCAGTGCGCCTGCGACCGGCGATAAAGCAAACTGTGTGAGACCTGTTGCAGCGACAAGAAAACCGAGTGTTTTTCCTGTTGCGCCAAAGGCCTCAATGTAACTTGGCATGACAGGGACAATGAGGCCAAAGCCAAGCATGGCAATAAAAATATTGAGCATCAAAATGTATAATCTGCCCATTTTTTTCATATCAAAAAACCTCTTTCTGCTAAATAAATGAAAATGATGACAAAAATGATCAGAACTTCTTCAGTATAGCGATATCACTGTCTATAAGTCTAGTTTTTCAAAATTTAGTTTTCTTTTCCAAATAAAAAATACCCGCAAATAGCGAGTATCCTTATGACTTTATTCACCATGTTCATAGATAGAAAGAGCCGCCTGAAGCCCTGCACCGCAATGGATAGATGCACCATGCTTGATTAGAATTGCTTCTAGCCCTGCTAACACAAAGAGCACATTTTCTTTTCGGCAGCTATAGCCCATTGTACCAATTCTCCATATACGTCCGGCTAGCGGTCCAAAGGAGCTGGCAATTTCAATACCAAAATGCTTAAGCAGATCGGCACGTACCGCTTCTCCATCCATACCACTTGGAATCTCAATACATGTCACAACTGGCATTTTACAATGTGGATCACCGAACAATTGAAGTCCCATCGCTTCAAGACCTTTCATCAAGGCTTTCTCGTGATATGCGTGCCTTTGAAAACGCTCAGACAGACCTTCTTCCAGCACAACACGAACCCCTTCACGAAGTGCATAGAGCATCGTTGTCGCTTCTGTATGATGATTTAATCGCCTAGGGCTCCAATAATCCTGGAGCTGGCTGAGATCAAAGTAATTGCTTTTAATTGGCGAAATATCCATTTGCTCCTGCAATTCATCCTGTGTCGCAATACCCTTTTCCACTTTCTTTCTCGACTCAACGACAGCTGCCACCCGTTCATTATACGTGATAGGGGACATACCTGATGGAACTGACAAGCACTTCTGCGTACCGCCAATCGCCGCATCAATCTTCCATTCGTCCACTTTCACCTGGACCCCGCCAATGGTTGCTACAGCGTCTACAATGAACAACGCATCCAGTGCTCGGCACGCTTCACCGATTTGCTCAAGCGGCTGCAATCGACCGGTGGATGTTTCACCATGGACCATCGCAACGATTTTAGGCTTAACCTGCTTCATTTTCTGAATGATATCACTAGGGTCAAAAACCGTTCCCCATTCACATTCCATTGTATGTACATCAGCCCCATAGCGCTGTCCTATTTCAATGAGAAGATGACCGAACCGGCCAAAGACAGGCACAAGCAACGAATCTCCCGGCTCAATGACACTGGCAAGCACAGCTTCAAGCCCTGAACGAGACGTGCCGTCAATTGGAAAAGCCCATTCATTTTCTGTTTGGAAAAGGGAACGCAATAAGGTCATCGTCTCATTCATGATATGTGTAAATGCTGGATCAAATTGACCGAGAATGGGCGTACTCATCACACGGAGTACCCTGGGATCTACTTCAACAGGTCCTGGTGTCATAATCGTTCTTGAAGGTATTTGTAGTTCTTTCACGTTATCCATCCTTTCCCTTGCTGTCATCCTATATGCCCACTTATACAGTAATGCTGATAAAATAGCAATCTCTTTTCCTGCGAATTTATTACATAAAATTTACGATAAATCCATTTATTTCTTTCTGACATTATGATAGAAATAAAGAGAATACATTCCCTATTAAGGAGGAAATCGAATGAAGAGAACCTTATTTGGAACTGTGGCTGCCGGAATTATGATATTCGGTACGTTAGCCGCCCCGCTGCCGCAAGCTGCGAATGCTCAAAGCTTTACTCTGAATGAACCGAGCCAAACCATCACATTTTCCCCGTTACAGCTTCAAAACGAAACATCTGCACAGCAAACGAAAACAACCGCTACAAGTCAAATCGATTCCTATTATCAAACTGCTAATGGCAAATCAGGACCCGCTTTAAAGAAAGCTTTACACGATATTATTGATGATCATAAGCAGCTATCCTACAGCCAAGTTTGGGATGCCTTAAAGAAAACAGATGAAGATCCAAAGAATCCAAACAATGTGCTCTTGCTCTATAGCGGTGTCTCTCGCTCAAAGCAAGCGAATGGCGGAAATGTTGGTCAGTGGAACCGGGAGCATGTGTGGGCTAAGTCACACGGCAATTTTGGGACAAGCCAGGGCCCAGGTACAGATCTCCATCACCTGCGGGCAACAGACGTACAAACGAATAGCACTCGTGGAAATTTAGATTTTGATATGGGCGGAAATGAATACAAGGGAGCACCGGGCAATTTCTACGATAGCGACTCATTCGAACCTCATAGCCGGGTGAAAGGGGATGTGGCAAGAATGCTCTTTTATATGGCAGTGCGATACGAAGGGGATGACCGCTTTCCAGATTTAGAATTAAACGAAAAAGTGAATAATGGCAGCGCCCCTCTCCATGGCAAAATGTCCGTACTCCTCAAGTGGCACAAACAAGATCCTGTCGATCAAATCGAACGAAACCGCAACGAGATCATTTATCAAACATACCAGAACAACCGCAATCCCTTTATCGATCACCCAGAATGGGCAAGTGCGATTTGGGAATAAAAAAGAAAGGCACTGCTACGAACAAGCAGTGCCTTTCTTTTTATCAAGCGGACAGACAAGACAATAATCGAGACTCTCCGATTTTTTCTCGAGCTTATAATACATACAGCAAGTCTTTCGATTGGATGTTTCTAGTAAACTGTCATCTAAGTTTAAGCTGTGATGAAATGGATTTTGTTTTGCTCCGAATACATTACCCGCTGCTTGCTTCAGATACAGATAGTCCTCCCGTACGCGCTGCTTCACAGCAGGGTCTTCAGCCTCCCGCATCATGCTTCGATAAAGAGAATTGATACGAACTGCTACATTCTCCCATAAAATAGAATATGGAAGTCTTGACGTGCGCTTTAATACATCTAAAAGAGGTGTAACACACTCCGTAAACAGCGCATGCACAACCTGCTCTCTCCATTCATTCCGATCTCCTTCTAATGAAACAAACGAACACAATGACTCATCAATTTCGATTTTCCGATCCTCTCTAAAGGCACATGCCTCTGGTGGAAACTGATAGACACCGTCATACAGCGTCATCATGTACAAAGTGGAACTGACGGCTAAGTAGGCATAACGCTTTGAAAACATCGACGACGCTACAGCTAAATTCGGTGCATGCATTGCTTCCTTTTCAGCCTCTAATAAACGCAGGACAGATGCTTCTGAAAAAAGCGCAGCAAGTGTGCGATCAGATGTCATTGGTCCATGTGTGATGTGTACGCCGAAATCAAGTAATTCTCTCTCAACCCACTCTGGCCTCATATCAAAACCTCCATCTTTCGTTTATCGATTTCTCTGCTGGTATAACAAATAAATAAAGAATGGTGCCCCAATTGCAGCTGTGAATACACCTGCTGGTACATCTAACGGTAGAAAAGCCGTTCTAGCGACTAAATCTGCGAGCATCACGAGAATACTGCCAACTAGTGCAGATGCCGGGACAAGCGCAATGAAGGAACGACCGATGATCATCCGTGCGACATGCGGCGCCATCAGTCCAACAAATTCAATACCGCCTGCAAAGGCAACCGCAATCCCCGCCAATGTCACACTCATCAGTAGAAAGAATAACCTTTTTGCCTGCACTTTTACCCCGAGACCTGTTGCAAGATCATCTCCAAGCTCCTTCACATTCATCGTTCTTGCTAACACCATGACAATTGGTAAAATGATCATGATCCAAGGAAGCATCGACATGACGTCCTTCATCGTAGAACCATATAAACTGCCTGTCAGCCAAATATATGATTTTGTCGTCGTCATCGTATCACTAAGAACAAGAGTAAACGTCACACACGCCTTCATGATGGCAGAAATCCCGATGCCCATTAGAACAAGTGTGATCGGCTTGACTCCTTTTTTCCATGAAAGCAAATAAATCAGACACGAGACGGCAAACGCCCCTGCAATCGCCCACAAAGATTGATACGCAATAGGCACAGTACCCATCCAAAAAACAATAAACATAATCGCACCGAACGAAGCACCACTCGTAATCCCAATGATGTCAGGTGATGCAAGCGGATTTCGGATTAACCCTTGCAAAATAAGCCCTGATACCGCAAGTGCGGCTCCCACTAAGACAGCCAGCAATGTTCTTGGAATCCTCAGTGTATTGAGCACAAAGGTATTTCCCTCTCCCTGACCGATTAAATGAAGAAGCACATCCACAGGCGAAATAAATCGGCTGCCCATACAGAGACTGAGAATAAATAACCCAAAAGCAATGGCCGTCAATAAAAGTAAAATTAAAAACGTCCGCTTTGAAAATTGAAATGAAATGCGTCCGTCCTTTGAACGCACTGTATATGTTTTAGCCACCTGTCTTCAACCCCTTGCGCACGAGATAAACAAACAGAGGCGCTCCTGCTACCGCCGTCATGACACCAATCGGTACTTCCTGCGGCATAATCAGAAAACGAGCCGCAAGGTCTGCGACAAGTAATAGAGACGCCCCCACTACGGCACAATACGGCAGTACCCAGCGGTGGTCAGGTCCGACAAGCTTTTTCACAATATGCGGCACTAGAAAACCAACAAACCCAATCGATCCTGCGACAGCGACGGAACCACCCGCTAAAAAGACGACGAGAACTCCCATCGTGATTTTCAGCATCAGCGTACGCTGGCCAAGTCCCTTCGCAATATCATCTCCTGACAAAAGGACGTTGATGGAACGTCCAAGAAGCAGCGCCACAACTGTCGCACCTAAAATATAAGGCAGAACAGGCAGCAGCATATCAATGCTTCTTCCAGACACTGAACCCGCCATCCAGAACAGAATGCTTTGAATCGACTGTTCATTCACGATTAAAAGACCTTGTGTAAAGGACGCAAACAGTGCAGATATTGCCGCTCCCGCAAGGACAATTTTGACCGGTGTCAATCCATCTCTTCCAATGGAACCCAAAAGAAAAACAAGCATCCCTGCAATTGCCGCACCTAGAAAGGCTGTCCACATATAGCCTGTTAATGACTCTGTTGAAAAGAAAACAATCGAAATGACGATAAAAAATAGTCCACCTGCATTAATTCCTAACAAATCTGGTGCTGCAAGCGGGTTTCTCGTTAATGCCTGCATCAGTGCACCTGAAATGGCTAGACTTGATCCAACAACTGTTGCAATTAAAGCTCTTGATAATCTGGATGTCATGACAATGACACTGTTTGGATCCGATTCATCAAATTGAAGAAACGCATGGATGGTGGCTTTGAGGGAAATGGAGGTTTGCCCAAGAGAAATGCTGAGCATAAAAAAGACCAACATCAATACGACGAATCCAGCAAACAGCAGCGCCTTGCTCGAATCCTTTTTTAATAAACTTCTCATCTGATTCCCGCTTTCAATCTGTTATGGAAAAAGGAGAAAATGGTTTTTCACATTTTCTCCTCTGTTATCCTTATTTATCAATGCCGAGACGATCATAAATATCATCAAGCATCATGTTTGCAGCAATAATACCGCCGCCCATGTTCCAAGTGATTTCATCGACTTTATGCACTTGTTTCGCTTTCACTGCGTCAAGCTGCTTCCATAAAGGATGACTCGTCCACTCTTTATGTGCTTTTTCAACCGCTTTATCCTGGTCATCCATGAAGTAATAGATCACATCTGCATCCATTTGCGGAATGCTCTCTTTGTCTGTAAGTGTAATAATGTCTTGCTTTTTATCTTTGACATTCTTAGGTCCTTCAAAGCCTAGCTCTGTTAAAATGGACCCTGCGAAACCAGTTTGATAGATTCTAGCATGATCTGCACGGAAGTTCACTACAGACACACTCATTGGCCAGTTTTTGATGTCTTTTTTCGCTTTTTCTTTGAAGTCAGCGACGCGGTCATCCCACTTCGTTAGCAATTCTTTTGATTTGTCTTGCTGATTTAACGCATCACCCATTAATTTCACTGTATCTTTAAATGTGAACACTGTTTCAGTTGCAACAGTTGGAGCGATTTCTTTCAGCTGATCAAAAATTTGCTCGTGGCGGACTTTTGATGCAATGATCAAATCAGGGTTAAGCTTTTCAATTTCCTCTAGGTTTGGCTGTATTTCCTGCCCAACAATTTTGACATCCTTTAAGTCATCTCTTAAATATTTATACGTAGGTGCTTCAAGCCATGATTCAACAACACCCACTGGTTTAATGCCCATTGCGACTGCTGCATCGGTTGCTCCTTGGTACAGCGTCACCACACGTTTAGGCGATCCTTTAATTTCAGTTGAACCGATAGCGCTTTCAACTGTTCTTGCTTTTTCTTTACTATTTGACTTGCCTTCACTGCTATTGCTGCCGCAAGCTGCAAGTAAAACGATGGAGAGCACAACTAATAGCGACCAAAAAGATTTTTTGAACATGTACCTCACCTATCCATTCTATATGTAGTCATATCGTTTGATAACGATTCTCATTATCACACTATGATTTTATCATAGAAAAGGATGGTGTCAATGTAAATTTTTAAGAAAAAGGGAGAGTGTTGACTAGTTGTTCATACTAAATAGAACGATTCCACATTTGGATGGTCTCGCCAATCTGTTTTCCCGCTTCGAGTAACACCGACAAATGGGTATGTCCATCCAGCACTTCATAGACTGATTGTTGCTTGATCTCTTCATTTGGCAGTTCATGATAGGCAGAAAATTTTTCTATATCATACAGTTCATCCTCGCTGCCTACTATCATCGCATAGGGCCGATCAATCCTAGCAAATTGTTTTTTAGGTGCAGAAGGGGTTAAAGCAAGTGATAGATTGACGGTGATGGATGTTAATAGAAGCGGATCCTGCTCAACTACCCATGCTGGATAATGAAAACGCACGGCTTCAGAATGACCCATCAGCATCCCTTTTGTCATAGCAGACAAAACGAATTTCCATACTTGAACGGTCGCAAAAGGAATTTGATCAGGTCTTGCAGTGTCTGATTGATAGCCAAATTCAGGTGCAATAAAAAAGTAACCGTCTACTTCTCTTTTTTTCGGCCAAGATAGGTAATTTAGCAGTAATCCCGCTCCAGAAGAATGCCCGCAAAGATAAACAGCTCCTTTATGCTGCTGTTTGACCGTATCCACAAACTGCGAAATATCTTGCCACACATCTGTGACACTAGGTGTATCACCCTTTTTTCCTTCCGAATGGCCGTGACCTCTTAAATCGATTAAAAACGTATTCACATGGAAATCATGCTGAAGCGTATAGGCGATATGCTCGTAACCAGCTAGGCTGTGAGCGCCTCCGCCATGAATCAAGATGACATTTGCCACGTTCTGCTTTTCTGCTAAAAATGGATAATACGCAAGGCTTGTGCCGTCGTGTGATGGCATGAATTGTCTTTCTGGAATATGAACAGGGGCTACCTGCTGCATACTTGCAAATGAGAATGGTTCGTTCTTGGTGTCTTTCAATTGTTTTCGCTCCTTCAAAAAGAAACGAGGATGGCAAACGATACTGGCCATTCTCATGACTACATTCTATTAAGTAATCTCCCACAAAGGGAAGGTCTTGCTTTGAATAATGGCAACAATTTATTTTAACGTTTTTTTTGCATCGGGAATAGGGAAGACAGGAAAGACGTCATTTACTTCAAAGCTTTTCATGAACAAATCCATTGATTTCATTTTTATGTATTGTCCTATTGTGTTTTATGATGAGCTGTATGTATTGAATCTAATTGTTTACTAAATATACATTTTCTATTTTTGTTATAGACTTAGATTGCAAACGGTGATTATCCATTTCTACGTAAAGGGAAAAATCATTGTTTTGAACAAAAATTATATCGCTTCCATTATTAAGTTTTATTTTTAATGCATTGCCTTCTTTTTGAGTATTAGGAAAGGTATTCTCAATCATATTAAAGTCTAATTCCGTCCACTTGCCATTAATTATCATTTTGGTCATCCCCATTATTTTATGACTGATACTATTGGGGATCATTTTCTTTTGAAATTTTTCAGAAATATCTTCGTTATCTAATTGCTGAAATCCAATTTGAAATGCCTCTTTTTCAAAATAAGGTAAGTACATGTTTCTCCATAATGATGAAATTTTAAATAGTCCAAATAATTTATATTCGATTCTTTCTGGCGTTTGTACATCAAATGCTTTGTCTAAAAGCGATTGATGTACAGAATCAATATCTGATACTTCAATCATTAAGCATATTGCTCCTCTTGTGCCTCGATTATACAACTCTGTCCAATCTTTTTTCCAGCCACCGCCATCCTTCTGTGTGATATTCACTAATTCAAGATACTCCTTTCCAATCCAAAGATTGCTTATTTTAAAGCCTTTTGTTCTTTTACCTTTTTTAGGTGCATACGGAAAACCATTTTGTTGTATCATATCTATCATTTTTTTGTCTTTTTGATATTTTTCATCAACATTGATAACAATATGATCAATTTTATTCATCGGTTAATCCCCCGTCTTTATTAACTGAATAACTTCATGAAGATACTTCATTTTCATTTCTTCCATTTCATAAATGTAATCAAACGTTAGCCTTGTTAAAGAAGATAAATTCATTTGTTTCTCTTTTTCTTCTTCACCCTTTTTTATTTCTGCTAAATGTCTTTTTTGCGCTTCAATTTGAATATTTAATGATTTAACAGCTTCTTGTTTTTCAATTTCATCAGCAAACATGAGTCCAGTAAAAAGTTGAGTTGGATAAGTATTTTGAGATTCTACAAGGCATTTCATCACACATTCTTTCTTGTATTTTTTTCCAAGTTCTGTGATTTTATAGATTTTCGTACTCTTTTTCCCTATCGTCCTTGTTTCACAAACTTTTATATAGTTTCCTTTTTCTAATTTATTTAGCGCATAATAGATGGAGCCAACTAGAATTCCACCCCATGTATCCACCATTGTATTTTTTAAATTCTGCTCAATATCATACCCTGACATCGGTTTCATCGATATTAATCCTAATATATATAAGTTCGTCATTAGATTCCTCCTAAGCAACATCTATTTACACTATACTCAACATTGAGTATTGTTTCAAGATTAGGGTGAAACTTTCTTTCGTACTAAACACTTTTTCAGATTCCCCAAAAAAATCCTAGCACGATGTTCATGAATGAAGAGGTGTGCAATACGATGAGTGATCAACTGAACAGGTTGAAATTCAACAATTTCATTGAACTTCCTCTCAATTTTTAACCGTTCATTAATAGACAACCAGCTCAAGATTGTGCATGAGCGAACCACCTCGTTCAAATTAAAAAAAGACGAACGGTCATCGTTCGTCTTCTTCCCTCACTTCACTTCTTCATTCTCCTGAACCGTATGTCGTTTACTAGCGATAAAAAGTGCAACAGTCATAGCTAAAATAGTCAGCGCCCACCAGAAGGTCGATACAGCCTCTTTATGATCGATGATAATCAAACGGATAACGGCTGTGATGCCAATATAAATAAAATAGCGAAGCGGAAAATGAAAGTTTGATTTAAAGTACTTAATAATTAAGGCAATAAACTCAAAGTACATAAAGAAGATCAGCAGCTCACCAAGCATTTCATAATAGCTTTCTCCTTTGTTGACCACATTCTTGTAGACAAATTGGACAATATACCACGTTTCACTGATTAAGAGAACGCTTAAAGCAAGGGCTAGAAAGAATAGACAGATATTCAGCAGACCTTGCAAGAGATCGGGTACCTTTTGGAAATTGTTGAATCGTTTCATGAGATTGTCTCTCCATTCCATATTATTCATTTGTCATCTATATTTTGATGTGCCAGAATCGCAGCACGGTGTAGTAAACGCCGTTCTTTTCCATCTTTTCAAACTGCCCGTGCATGCGGGACATCATTCGTTTAATGCTTCGTTCACCAAGTCCAGTGCTTTCCTGCGTGTCATTTGTCTCTTTTATCGCATTGCTGACATGGATCTCAAAGATTTCTTGATCGGATAGAAATGTGAGATTGATGTCTTTTTTCGGATCGGCGTATTTCAGTATGTTCGACATCAGATTATCAAACACTCGGCCCAGCTCCTCGACATTCACGTTGATATAGCTGTCAGGCAGCTCTCCTAAAAGATGAACCTTGAATGTCTCTTGCTGCAAGATCGCCACCTGATCTGATAGGAGATCGTAAATGACCTCTTTGACTGCAACGGTCTCAAGCTCAGGTTCATGTTCTTTATCAAGCAGAAAATAGGCAAACAGATTATCGGACAGATTTTTCAATTGCAGTGCTTTGTCATAAGCACTTGCTATATATTGATCTTTACGTGTATCCGTCCCAGCCGCCTCTTTTTTCGCAAACTCTAAATTCATCATTAGCGATGTCAGCGGTGTTCTCATATCGTGTGACATTTCAGTAACTAAGCTGCGGCTCTCTTCTTGCAGCTCATCGATGGCTTGAAGCTTGTCCAGAAAAGCTTTACGAAGATCCTCAATACTTTTGGCAATCATCGCTAATTCATCATGTCCTTTCACCGTCATCTCGTAATCCAGCTCACCGCCTTCAAGAATATGAATGTCTTGGTGAATCGTTTGCAGGTAGCGTAAACTTTTGCGAATGCCTAGCAGAACAATGAGGAGAAAAATAAGCGTCGACCCGAGCAGCTCAAGTGTAAAGGCAAGATCGTGGTAACGAGATGAATAGAAACCATCCACCATGACACGGCCTTCACCGTCGCTAAACTGAACCGGATACGAATGATGCTCAGCATACTGGGTCACCTTTTCTTTTCCGTAAGCCGATTCATCAGCAGCCGAATAGATGGAGTCATATTGCAGCACTTCATCCTTGAAGATGGTCAAATTAATGTAATTCTCTTTTTTCACCCATTCACCAAACGCTTGTCGATTTGTAGAAGACAGCTCATTCTCAGACACATAGCGGCTGAATTTTTGAATATATCTAGCTGACTCCGCCTCGTAATACTCGTCTGAACTCAAATATCCGTCAATGAGGTCATTGGTGATTTTTTGCAGCGTCAAAAAGACAAGTCCACTCACAACCGTAGCTGTCAAAATCAGCAGTGCCAGCTTTTTGGCTAGTGTATATTTACGATGTGCCAAATCGATATCCTCTTCCCCATTCGGTTTTGATATATATAGGACGTGCCGGATCATCTTCAATTTTGGCACGCAGCTTTCGAATATGCACCATCACCGTATTGTTGGAACAATAGAAATAAGGCTGTCCCCACACACTCTCATAAATATTTTGGGCTGAAAAGATTTTGTTTCGCCTGCTCATGAGCAGCTTGAGCACACGATATTCTAAATCAGACAGCTTGATTTGTTGATTTTCTTTCCACACTTCATTAAATTCTTCGCTCACCCTCAGCTTGCCCCCAACAAAAAAAGTTTCTTCCTGTTCCTTCTTTTCCTGATAGACGGTGTACCTGCGTAATTGTGCAATCACTCTAGCATGAAGCTCCTCTTGTGAAAAAGGTTTTGTCATATAATCATCCCCGCCGGCAAGTAAGCCTTCGGTTTTATCGAATGTACCTGATTTGGCTGTTAGAAACAGAATCGGGACATTAGAAGAGGCTCTCATCTGCTGGCACGTTTCAATGCCTGAGAGCCCCGGCATCATCACATCCAAAATCACCAAATCGAGCGAATCGTCCACAAACTTCAATGCTTGCTCGCCATTCATTGCTCTCAGCACCTCATATCCAGCACGTGTAAGGGATTCCTGCAAAAGGTCTCCAATATCCTGATCATCTTCTACGACTAATATTCGATGTGTCATGTCTCTCTCACCTCATGATACGTGATGTACTTTCTATTATGCCTTTACTATATATCATCTAGCTATGTGAAAAGATACAGCATAAATCTTAACAGTTTATGAATTTGACCATCCTCCATCAATTTGTCACATTTATTTTCAAATAATTGGATCTTCATAAATTGTTAAGAATTGGGACGTATATTGATTCATTGTAAGGATCGTTGAACTGATCCGAATGACAATTATCATAACAAGAAAAGGAGCATGGATATGAATGCAAGCAAAGTAGCACACGCGATGAGTTTGAAAGATCGGATCCATTTCTTAGACATCGTACGGGGATTTGCCCTAATGGGAATTATTCTGGTGAATTACTTTTTGATTGTGGATTCGGCGAAGGGGTTCGATATGGGAGCAAATGATGTCTTTCATAACTTGGTGAATTGGTTCGCCTCAGGGAAATTCATTACGTTGTTCTCCTTCCTATTCGGGGTTGGTTTTATGATTTTTATGGATCGAGCGGCTCAGAGGGTGAACAATCCGAACAAGCTGTTTGCCCGCAGATTAACCATTCTCTTAGGATTTGGCCTTCTGCATTTAACTTTTGTTTGGATTGGTGATATTTTGGCCTATTATGCAGTCGCTGGCTTTTTATTGCTTTTCTTTTACAAACGCACAGCCAAAACCATCGGATACTGGTTGATCGCACTCTTTGTGATTCAATTGCTCACGCCCTTTTTCACGATGCTGCTCAATACCGTCAGTTCAGGACCATCAGGCAAGCCGGACTTTGCTGATTTTGAATTAATCAGCCACAACAGTCTGACTTATTTAGCATCTATCGGTGATCGGTGGACAGATATGGTCACGATGGCTTCCAGTTCTTTTTCTACTGTCTATTCCATGTTCTTCATGTTTTTACTAGGTGTGTATTTTGTGAAAATGGCGTTTTTCAAAAACATGGAGGCGAAAAAAACGATTTGGAATCGCATTTGGCTCATCTGTACAATCGCTTTTCTCATCACTCAAAGCAGTACGATCATAGCAGCGGTCAATCCTTTTGAAAATACACTCTTGGTGAGCATTGCCACTGCTCTGGAACAAAACGGGGGATTAACTGGCAGTATGTTTTATATGAGTACACTTGCGATGCTGTTTCTGCACGTTCCTCAGCTGCGAGGTGCTTTGATGGTCTTTACAAAAGTCGGACGGATGTCCCTGACCTGTTATTTGCTTCACTCGATCATTGGAACGATGCTATTTCTAAAGTATGGAGCGGGGCTTGTCGATCATCTCCAGCCGGCTGGTACGTTCTTTATGGCTATTGGCGTGTATGTCTTCCTTGTGCTTTTCAGTACGTTTTGGTTAAAGCGCTTTAAGTATGGACCGATGGAATTTATTTGGCGTCAGCTGACGTATGGGAAGGTCAATGACAGATCGAAAACCAATACATTTCATGAGGCGAAGTAAAAGAAAAAAGGCGAATGGCTATAGTTCGCCTTTTTTAATATGTGAAGTTTTATTCAGAGACAATTCGTTCACTTTCAATACTGATCCATCATTTCTTGCAATTGAGTCAAATAACTCTTTTTTAATTCATCTGGGTATTCAATTTTCACATGTTTCCCAAATGAGATCAAATAGTGAGTCATATACGATAATTCTTCTTGATTGTACCCACCCATAATATAAGGAGTATCATCAATGATCTCCAATCTCATATTCGGATAATGATTCTTCAGAAACTTTTCTTTCCCTTGTTCCGTTAATCGACATTTAAATAAGATATCATGATAAGTTTTTTCGTACTCGACCTGCATTGCTTTTAATTCTTCCTTCGTAAAGGTGTCACTGCCTTCTTCTTCAATGATCAAGTCCTTCATAAAATCACATCTATAGATGCCCCACTTTTTATTTTGAACATCATATGCTTTGGTGAACCAAATCCCATTTCGATAAAATAACTCAAGAAATTGCAGCCTGATCGTTTTATTTTCATATTGAGTGTACGTCATCTTCACGATTTGATCTTCCATCATCGCCTGTAAAATCAATTCCAAATGATTTTGTTCACTAACTGGTGCGACATTATAGTAATGAATCACTTCCAAAGTCTCCGTAATCATTTGTTTTCTCTCATCAGACATTGTGGCAAACAGCTTTTGCCGAATTTGTGAGTAGGACTTTTTAAATGGTGTGGCTGACACCAGATCTAGCGCTTTAAGCGCGAAAAAAATAGCTTGAACTTCATCGATATTGAAATAAATAGGGACCATTGGAGATTGTTTCACCAGTCGATATCCTCCATGTCTGCCATTTTCAACATAAAAAGCTAAACCCATGGACTCTAGTTCTTCCATATCTCTCAACGCCGTACGTTTCGATATGCCAAATTCGGTTTCTAAATCCTTTAATTGAAAAGAGTACTTATCACTTAAAAAAATAAGTTCCTGATTTAATCGTTCTGATTTTTTCATTTGATTTTCCTTTTGAAAAAGGTGACATGTTTTGTCACCTTTATATTTTATACTCAGTTTATCAAAAGAAAAGGAGCATGTATATGCAAACATTAATTATTAACGCGCACCCTGATTTCACTCATCGAGAAAGTTATTCACACAAACTGCAAACACTATTTTTAGAACATTTTAAAGAAAGATTCCCTCATGAAGAACCAACAATTTTACATTTACATGAAACTGAAATTCCTCGTATTGAAAAAGACCAGCTGCTACGTATTTGGAATAAGCAAGCATCTGAACAAACATTAACAGCGGCCGAAGAAAAAATTGCTGCTGCTTCATCTGCTTTATTGGCTCAATTCAAAGCACATCATCGAATCGTGATTGTATCACCTGTTCATAATTTCAATGTGACGTCACGTATGAAAGATTATATAGATAATATCTTGATTGCTAGAGAAACGTTTAAATATACAGAAGATGGTTCAGTTGGTCTGATGACTGACGATTATCGTGTACTTTTGCTTCAAGCAAGCGGCTCAATTTTCACAAATAACGATCGATACACACCTCTGGAATTTTCACATTACTACCTAAAAGAAATATTCCAAAACTTAATGGCCTTTCAACAATTTCATATTGTCCGAGCACAAGGAACAGCGATTTTAGAGCAAGATGCTATCTTACAATCTGCATCTGATGATATGACGAAAACCTTAGATCAGTTTTATGGACCTAATTAACCCGTATTTAATCAAAAGACCCAAAACGAAAAATCGTGCTTTTTTTAATAAAAATCACCTTTTTCGTTTTAGGGCGCTACAAAATCTTTCAGTTGATGGGCATAGGCGGGATCGCAAGCAATGCGATTTCACTTCAATTACGACATACTTTATTTATCCCACACTCTCATCTGCTGGTATATTATTTTTTATGACCAATGCTGCCGTTTCACTCGGATGGCTAAGAGGAAATTGGTGGCCATATGGTACAAACTCAACCTTACCAGGATGTGATGGAGCAGAATAGCCTTTGTCATACTCCCCCCAAATCATGTGCAGATTATCCTTTGTTATTTCTTTGAAATCATCTTTATCGGTTTGCAGTAATAAACTGTTAAGCTGAACCGTCGTATTTAACTCTTGTTGGCGTGATTCCTGCAGTTTATATTTGTTTTACGTCATATAAAATAATAAGCCGTCATATGTTTGTGGGTGCTTTGTGGGCGCGCCCACATAAATAAATTAAGATCATTCCTTTATAAAACATCTCAATGCCGTTCAAAAGGGTACTATTGGAAAACGCATCATGCGCTGCGGGGAAAGCATCCGGCAAGATAATGAAAAAGATATTCAAATAAGATAGTCCGAGGTGGTGATCTCATGAATGATCTTGAGAGGAAGCTATACAGGATCATCAATAATATGAGCTGATTTCGCAAGAACCCCACAATAGAGGACTTTAAAATAAAAACAGGTAAAGACTATCGGAATTCCATGAGAGAGAAATATAATAATAAATCCTGGCTTTCCTCCATATGATCGAGCAAAGATTTTATTTCTTCTTTATATGCTTCGGCGTACCGCACGTTAAATCTGAATATGGTAATACCATTCATTGATTTTCATACCGACAAGAGAAGAAAGCACTTTCTCCATAAGACCCTACCCCTTCCTTACTATTCCCTATAATGACATATATTCTTATTTTATAAATAAATCCACGAAAAGAAATCGCAAAAGTTAGGGTGTTTTGATATGGTAAGGCCTTATTCGGGAGCAATTTTGACTAGTTAATATTAAAAAAGAGCCGAATTAATACGAACGGCTCTTTTTAAAATCATCAACTATTAGATGTTTTGGTGCTCTTTCTTTTAATAAAGTAAACGACTGCTGTGATAATGATTACAGGTATCACAACAAATAGACCGGCAGTGATAATTGTATTCCAAGGCATATTTACTATCTCCTTTCATTAAGGATTAATGCCATCTAGTCCAAGTTTTAGAAGCTACATCATAGGCATTTCCTGACTTTGTTTTCACAGCTGCCTTTGTCCACATAGTGGTGTAGACAGGCAAAACGGAATTGTAACGATGTGTTTTATCCATTGCATATGTTTTAGCATTGGCAACTTTTTTATTACTGACTTTTCCACCATATACTTTACCAACAGATGGCCACCCTCCGTTCCATCCTACGACACCGAATGAATCATGGTAAGTAAGTAGAGTGATCTGCTTGAGCTTCCCACTGTTTCGTGTTGCTTTAATATTTCCACGAAACGATGATGTTCCTGCAACGAACGCAATATTTTGATACATTGTGCCTTTTAAAGTTACTTTTGTTCCGTATTTCTTTCTTGAAGTACTAAAACTTCTTGATGATTTACCAGCTAGAGTTGAAAGCTCTCCGTTTTGATCTTGACGTTCAACAATTGATTCAGTTAGTAAAAATAAGGTATCTTCTTTTGATAAAACATCACCTTCAGCATAACCCTCACTAATCGCTATTTTTCGATCAATGATCTCGTCTTCACTTAAAGCCTTGTAGTTTACTATGTCTTCATTTGTTACAATATCCGTTGCTTTTTTAAACGTTAAATCCTGATCGTTAGTTTCTTCTGCGGTTGCTACAATGGGTGTGATCGCAAACAATAATAAGACAACAACAGAGACTTTCATACTTGTTATAAATCTCTTCATTTTGTTTCCCCTTTGAATTGTATTATTAAAAAATTACGACCCGGACTCGTAATTTAATAATCAACACTTTAACGACCTTGTTGTATGTACACATTATACAATTATAGAATATTATGGTATTAAAGACAATGTATTCAATAGGTCTAATTAATCAAAAGGGATTTAAACAAATGGATTTTCAACTTTTTCCGACTAACATACAGTCCCCTATCACTATTCATTTTATTTCATTATCGCAGGCGAAGAGTACATTTTATATATTTTTGTTAAAAACAAGTGATTTTATTAAAATATTGCTTATTAACCCTTATTTTAACAATAAAGTTCATGAATATATATAGGAATATGTATGTTTTTTATTGGTGAAAATGCTTTAGATATTTAACAAAATTTTAGAAATTTTACTTGATCGATGTTACAAATCAACAAAAAGTTCCCCATCCTAAAAAGGACAGGGGTTTTACTTATTTCAATGCTTTTTGCAGAGATTCTTTTGTCTTAGGTCCGTAAATGCCGTCAGCAGCAAGACCATGCATCAATTGGAATCATTTTATAGAAAACACAATCTTTGGTCCGTAATAGCCATAAATGCGGCTATTTTTTGCGCCTTTGTCCGGGTAGTAATGAACCGCCACTAGGGTTTGCTGTACCGCTTTTACTGCTAATCCTTTTGTAAGAGGCTTTGTGGCTTTTAAAATACCTGTTGGCAAGCCATATGACTTTTTAACAGGTTTGAAGCTGCTGTTTTGAATGGGTCTGCTTCTGTTGTTAACAGGTGGCTTTTTATTTCTATAAGAACGGCGATACCACCTTTGAAGCTGTCCCAACGATCAAGCAACCTGCGGGGAAATTCTAGCATAAAAAAACAACCGCAGACACGTCTCTCCATGTCCCACCATAATTGAGGACCAATGGAAATGTATCTGCGGTATGTTACATAATTAAATTTTGTGGGTGCTTAATATAAATGTAATGCCTAAACACCTTTAATCCCCAGTATATCAACGGTTAACCTATACTACCTTCCATCTCAAACTTAATCAAACGGTTCATTTCAACGGCGTATTCCATTGGTAGTTCTTTTGTGAATGGCTCGATGAAGCCCATAACGATCATTTCTGTTGCTTCTTCTTCAGAAATTCCGCGGCTCATCAAGTAGAATAGCTGCTCTTCTGATACTTTTGATACCTTCGCTTCGTGCTCTAATGAAATGTTGTCGTTTAAGATTTCATTGTAAGGGATCGTATCAGATGTTGATTTGTTATCCATGATGAGTGTGTCACACTCGATGTTTGAACGTGCACCCTCTGCTTTACGTCCGAAGTGAACGATTCCGCGGTATGTGACTTTACCGCCTTGTTTCGAAATTGATTTCGATACGATCGTTGAAGAAGTGTTTGGTGCAAGGTGAATCATTTTCGCACCTGCATCTTGGTGCTGACCTTTACCTGCTAGGGCAATACTTAATGTCATACCACGAGCGCCTTCACCTTTTAGGATGACTGCTGGGTATTTCATTGTCA
This sequence comes from Bacillus sp. SIMBA_005, assembly GCF_046535585.1. Lineage (NCBI taxonomy): Bacteria > Bacillati > Bacillota > Bacilli > Caryophanales > Bacillaceae > Bacillus > Bacillus sp. SIMBA_005. The sequence goes on from NZ_JAWRWI010000005.1 coordinate 133,284, forward strand.
GCTTAGAACCGATGTTTCCATCAATCCATTCCATCGTTGCATTTTCTTCACATACTGTACGTTTCGTCACAAGGTTGAAGACGTTGTTTGCCCAGTTTTGAATCGTTGTATAACGGCAGTAGCCGCCTTTTTTCACGATGATTTCAACAACCGCACTGTGAAGAGAGTTTGTTGTGTAAACTGGAGCTGTACAGCCTTCTACGTAATGCACATGTGCGCCTTCATCAACGATGATCAGTGTACGCTCGAACTGACCCATGTTTTCAGAGTTGATACGGAAGTATGCTTGAAGTGGAGTATCTACTTTTATCCCTTTTGGTACGTAGATAAATGAACCACCAGACCATACAGCCGAGTTAAGCGCAGCAAATTTGTTGTCAGTCGGAGGAATGACCTTTGCCCAGTGCTCACGGAAGATGTCTTCGTTTTCTTTTAATGCGCTGTCTGTATCTTTAAACACAATGCCTAGATCTTCAAGGTCTTGCTTCATGTTGTGATACACAACTTCAGATTCATACTGAGCAGATACACCTGCTAAGTACTTTTGCTCTGCTTCTGGGATCCCAAGCTTATCAAAGGTTTGTTTGATTTCTTCTGGTACTTCATCCCAAGAACGCTCAGAGCGCTCTGATGGCTTTACGTAGTACGTAATTTCATCAAAGTTTAATGCATTTAAATCTCCGCCCCATTGTGGCATCGGCATGTTGTAAAAGTGCTCAAGAGATTTCAATCGGAAGTCGAGCATCCATTGAGGCTCTTCTTTCATACGAGAAATTTCTTCAACGATCTCTTTTGTCAGTCCGCGCTCTGAACGGAAAATGGAAACGTCTTTATCAGAAAAGCCGTATTTATATTCACCAACATCTGGCATTTTTTTAGCCATCCATTTTCACTCCAATCTTATGATTTGCCGTTATCTTCGGCAGATGCGCCTTTTTCAAGCGCCTTCCAGGATAATGTTGCACATTTGATACGGGCAGGGAATTTTGCCACTCCCTGCAGCGCCTCAATGTCACCAAGATCAATGGAATCGTCGTATTCTTTTCCTAGCATCATATCGGAGAAAATCTGAGACATTTTCAAAGCTGTTTCAATATCTTTCCCTTTAATCGCCTGCGTCATCATAGAGGCAGATGCCATCGAAATCGAGCATCCTTCTCCTTCAAATTTCGCATCGGTGACTTTTTCGTCTTCGATTTTCATCGTGAGACGAATGCGGTCACCACACGTTGGGTTGTTCATATCGACGACAATGCTGTCGTTTAACACACCTTTGTTTCTCGGATTTTTATAATGATCCATAATCACTTGTCTGTACAGTGTGTCTAAGTTTACATTAAAAGACATTCGTAAAATACTCCTTTGTCTTACGGAGCGCTGCAATAAGTTGGTCAATCTCTTCTTCTGTATTATACAGATAAAAGCTTGCTCTTGCAGTCGCTGATACACCAAGCCATTTCATGAGCGGCTGTGCACAGTGGTGTCCAGCACGAATGGCGACACCTTCCGTATCCAGAACAGTAGACGCATCATGCGGATGGACGTCATCTAAGTTAAACGTCACAAGCCCAGCTCGGTGCTGCGGTCCATAAACAGTCGCACCGTCAAGCTCTTTGAAGCGCTCAAGTGCATAAGTGGCAAGCTGATGCTCGTAACGGCTGACTTCCTGCATACCAATGTCATTTAAGAAATCAATGGCTTTTCCGAGTCCAATTGCTCCGGCAATAATCGGTGTTCCCGCTTCAAATTTCCACGGAAGCTCTTTCCAAGTAGAATCATACAGATCCACAAAGTCGATCATTTCACCGCCAAACTCAGCAGGCTCCATATTATTCAAAAGGTCCTTCTTCCCGTAAAGTACACCAATGCCAGTCGGTCCACACATTTTATGTCCAGAGAATGCGAAAAAGTCACAATCTAGATCCTGAACATCAATTTGCATATGCGGTGTGCTCTGCGCACCATCGACAACGATAATAGCACCGTGATCGTGGGCAATCTTTGCGATTTCTTTAATCGGGTTGATGGTTCCTAATACGTTTGAGACATGTGTGACAGCGACGATTTTCGTTTGATGTGTGATCGTTTGCTTCACATCTTCAAGCGATAGCGTGCCGTCTTCCTGTAACGGAATGTATTTCAATGTGGCGCCAGTTGCTTTTGCTGCTTGCTGCCAAGGGATGATATTCGCATGGTGCTCCATGTGCGTAATGACAATCTCATCGCCTTCTTTGAGATTTGCTCTAGCATAGCTGATCGCCACTGTGTTTAGTGCAGTTGTTGTACCTCTAGTAAAAATAATCTCCTGGACAGATGAAGCACGGATGAATGCACGAACTTTCTCTCTCGCACCCTCGTATGCGTCCGTTGCTCTTGTACCAAGGGTATGAACACCCCGGTGGACGTTCGAGTTGTAAGACCGGTAATACTCATTCATTGCATCAATGACCACTCTTGGTTTTTGAGAAGTCGCTGCACTGTCCAAATACACCAAATCATGTCCGTTCACTTGCTGATGAAGGATTGGAAATTGCTCACGAACGTCTTTGATATTCATTATTTTACTTTCCTTTCAATCACAGAAACGAGCTGCTTTTTAACTCCTTCAATCGGCAGTTCTTTGACAACTGGATTTAAGAAGCCATAAATCACAAGTCTTTCTGCATCTTCTTTGGAAATCCCGCGGCTCATGAGGTAATACAGTTGAATTGGATCGACACGTCCAACAGAAGCAGCATGCCCTGCTGTTACATCATCTTCATCAATCAATAGAATTGGGTTTGCATCACCGCGTGCTTTCTCACTCAGCATGAGAACACGTGATTCCTGCTCGGCATTTGACTTCGTTGCGCCATGCTCGATTTTACCAATTCCGTTAAAGATAGAGGATGCTTGATCCTTCATCACACCATGCTTCAAGATATACCCTTCAGAGTTTTTACCGAAGTGAATGATACTTGTTGTAAAGTTTTCCGTTTGATTCCCGCGGCCGACAACAACTGATTTTGTATCACCAAATGTACCGTCGCCCATAAGCTTTGTGATGTTTTCAGACACGACGTCTCCATCATTCATCAAGCCAAGCGCCCATTCGATTTTACTGTCACGGCCATTTGCCATACCGCGTCTATTCACATAGACTGTGACACCTTCAGAAAGGTTATCTACTGCACCGTAAGTAACGCGGGCATTAGCACCCGTGAACACTTCGGACACGATATTGAAGATTGCTTCTTCAGGTTTTGCTGTACTGATGTAGTTTTCTACATATGTCACTGCACTATGATCGTCTGCTACGACGATGACATGGTTGAACAAAGTCGTGTCGTCATTTTCATGCAGGTAGACGGCTTGAATTGGTGCTTCAAGTTCTACATTTTTCGGTACATAGAGGAAAGCTCCGCCATTCACTAAAGCAGCATGTAAAGCTGTTAGTTTATGCTCATCTACTTTCACTGCATCCGTCATGAAGTATTTCTTCACTAGATCACCATGTTCGCGAAGCGCTGTATGAAGATCAGTGAAGATCACGCCTTTGTCTTTCGCTTCTGTTGAAAGAGACAAGTATGCTGGCGTTTGATCACGCTGAATGTAAACTGTCTTATCCGTGTCCTCTAAATCAATGAGAGATTTCACTTCTTCAGGAAGCTCTTCTAATGATCCAAATGGCGCACTTTCGACTGTATGCTGTTTAAAATTGGTTAAATTCCATTTAGAAATATTCGTTTTGTCAGGCTTTGGCATTGGAAGGTCTTCTGCTTTTTCAAGAGCCTGTAAGCGAAGGGAACTCATCCATGCCGGTTCCTGATGCTTCTCGGAGAAGCTTTTGACATAATCTTGATCTACTGATAATTTCGTTTCTAATGTCATCAATAATCCTCCTAACGCTTACGCTTCTTGACCAACAGTTTCGTCTTCAATTCCTAACTCTTTTTTAATCCAGTCATAGCCTTCTGCTTCTAGACGCTGCGCGAGTTCTGGTCCGCCAGATTTCACGATACGTCCTTGCATCATGACATGAACATGATCTGGTGTGATGTAGTTCAGTAGACGCTGATAGTGAGTGATCATTAAGCAGCCGAAGCTTTCGCCGCGCATTCTGTTAATTCCTTTAGAAACCACTTTCAACGCATCGATATCAAGACCAGAATCGATTTCGTCAAGAATGGCAATTTTAGGTTCAATCATCATTAATTGAAGAATTTCGTTGCGTTTTTTCTCCCCGCCTGAGAAACCTTCGTTTAGGTAGCGCTGCGCCATGTCTGGGTCCATTTCAAGGAACTCCATGTTTTCGTCCATTTTGCGGATAAATTTCATGAGAGAGATTTCATCGCCTTCTTCTCTGCGAGCGTTAATAGCAGAACGAAGGAAGTCCGCATTTGTCACACCACTAATTTCAGATGGGTATTGCATTGCAAGGAAAAGACCTGCTTGAGCGCGCTCATCTACTTCCATTTCAAGTACATCTTCGCCATCAAGCAAAATGCTGCCTTTTGTTACTTCATATTTAGGGTGACCCATAATTGCAGCAGATAAAGTTGATTTACCTGTACCGTTTGGTCCCATTACTGCGTGGAATTCTCCACCTTTTATCTCGAGGTTTACACCCTTTAAGATTTCTTTCCCTTCAATCTCAACGTGCAAGTCCTTAATTGTTAATGTCGAAGCAGTCATATATCGATACCTCCAAAATAATCATTATTCTCAATTTATTCTCATTCTAATTTTATAACAAATTAAAAGTGAATACAACACATTCACGATAAGCGTGAGAGGATGCTCTCAAAATTCTAACAAAAAAAGCCGGTAGATAAAAGGAATTATGTCGAAAAGACTGTTTTCATAAAGAAAGGACGGGAAACTGTTCTCCCGTCCCTAAGCTATTTAATAGCCTCGTATATTCATTTTTGCGAGCTGCCTTTTCTCATCTCGATAGGACTGCTCTCGTTTATATTCCACTTTCATCCGTAAGTCATGGTCTCTTTCGTACTCTGCATAGCTCATGCCATGAGCCTTATGCATGGCCTTTTCCATCTCGGCGGTATAATCCAATCCCAGTGTACTATGGTCCGAACAAATAATAAACCATTCCCTTCTTTGAGTGTAGCTTTATTGTATCAAAGGCATGCGGCTTCACTCAAAAGGGATATAGCGCGTTATGCTGGCATATTTTCTCACACCATCGGCTGAGAACGACTCAACTCCCTGAGATGGATAAATACCATCTTATCCTTCCCTTAATGCGTCTGTCCTCCAAATTCGTCAATACATTGCTGAACGACAGTAATCCCTTGGCTCAGTGCTGCCCCGCCGCCAAATGCTGCCGCCACGCTGACAACCTCCAGCAAATTCTCCTCTGTCGCGCCTTGATCGAGCGCCCCCTTTGTATGATAAATCATGCAGTATTCATCCTGTGCATGAATACTGATGCCAAGAGCAATCATTTGTTTTTCCTTTTGTGTTAATGAATCGCTCTGAAAGCACTGCTCCGTGAATTCATTGAATTTCTTCCCAAACACCGGCATTTTCTTCTGAAATTCACCCATTGCGGTTTTATAATCAGTCAGTGATTGCTGCATGGATCCGCTCATATGCTGTTCATTCATCTTCATTCCATCCCTTCAGGTCATTTGTACATTTTTATTATGAGCGAGATTTGAAAAAATACACAAAAAAACCTCGCTTTGATGAAAGCGAGGTTAACACATGGTTATTCAGATACCGGTAGTACAGCACCGTCATATTTTTTGTCGATGAATTCTTTGATTTTATCAGAGTGAAGAACTTCCATTAAAGTCTTGATCTTATCTGATTTTTCCTCACCTTTGCGAACCGCCACGATGTTTGCGTATGGGTTGTTTTTTGTTTGCTCAAGTTCGATTGAATCGTTTTTCGGATTCAATTTATTTTGGATCGCATAGTTGACGTTGATAAACACAGCATCGCCTTCACTGTTTTCATAAGCTTTCGCAGTTAATTCAGGCGCGATTTTTTTGAATTTTAGGTTCTTTGGGTTTTCTTTGATGTTCTTTACAGTAGCGTTGATTGTATCAACCTTTGGATCAAGTTTGATGACACCAGCATTTTGTAATAGGGCAAGCATACGTCCTTGCTCAGCTACGTTGTTTGTCATGATGATCGTGCCGCCGTTTGGAATATCTTTTACTGATTTGTATTTCTTAGAGTAGATACCGAATGGCTCAAGGTGAACCGCACCAGCACTCACAAGGTTGTAATCTTTGTTTGATTTATTTTCTTCGTTTAAGTAAGGGATATGTTGGAAAAAGTTCGCATCCACTTCTTTTTCAGATAACGCTTTGTTGTACATTTTGTAATCGCTAAGTACCTTCACTTTGAGGTCGTAGCCTTTTTCTTTTAGAAGTGGTTTTGCTTCTTCAAGAATCTCGGCATGTGGTGTTTTTGAAGCAGCAACCGTAATGGTTTTGCTATCACTTGCGTTATTAGATGAACCGCATGCAGCTAAAATGCCTGCAAATGCTAGGAATAGTGCACTTAAAATCAATTTCTTCATGAATAAATCCTCCCTTATCGTTTATCAATTTTATTTGTAATCAAATCACCGATTATTTGAATAATAAAGACGATGATGAGAATAAACACAGTGGCAACAAGTGTGACATCTGTATTACCAGATTGGTATCCTTCCACATAGGCAAGGTCACCAAGTCCGCCTGCTCCAATTGCACCTGCAATCGCAGTTGAGCCAATTAAAGCAATCGCTGTTACGGTAATACCTGAAATGAGGGCTGGCAATGATTCTGGCAGCAATACTTTGAAAATGATGGTCGACGTTTTCGCTCCCATTGATCGTGCTGCTTCAATGACTCCTTTGTCTACCTCACGCAGTGCAATTTCGACAAGACGTGCATAGAATGGAGCTGACCCAATGACAAGGGCAGGGAGTGCTGCATTTGGACCTAGAATTGTATGCATTAAGAATTTCGTGAACCCTAATAAAAGAATAATTAAAATGATAAAAGGAATCGATCTGAAAATGTTGACGACTGCACCGATGACTGTGTTGATCGGTTTATTTTCCCAAAGACCACCTTTACTTGTGAGAAAGAGCAGGAGTCCAAGAACAATTCCAATCACAAAGGCAAACGCCAATGAAATGAGTGTCATATAGACCGTTTCACCCGTTGCATTCCAAATGACTTCTAAATCAACATTCGGAAACCATTTCTCAAACATGTGTCATCACCTCAATTTCAACCTGTTTGCTTTGGATATAGGCGATGGCTTTTTCTACCTCGGTCTCTTCTCCATTAATATGGATAAAGAGTGTTCCAAACGCGCCTTCCTGCGTTTGAGAAATCTTTCCTTGAAGGATGTTTACATCGACCTTGAAGGATCGAATGATTTCAGTGATGAGCGGCTGCTCGGCAGAATCACCAATAAAGGACAACCGTACGACCTGACCTTCTTTTACGCGCTCTAAGACGTGCTCGATTGTTTCTTTCGCTTCCTCTGGTTCAGCAAGCTGCTGGACGAATCGCTTCGTCATTTCTTCCTTCGGCTGTCTGAAGACGCGTAATACCTCGCCTTCTTCGACAATGCGCCCATTCTCCATCACCGCCACGCGATGACAAATTTTGCGAATGACATGCATTTCGTGTGTAATCAGCACAATCGTCAGCCCAAGTCGTTTATTGATATCTGCTAAAAGATCAAGGATAGAATCCGTTGTTTGCGGATCAAGCGCTGATGTTGCTTCGTCACAAAGAAGAACCTTTGGATCATTCGCTAATGCTCTCGCAATTCCTACACGCTGCTTTTGCCCGCCACTTAGCTGAGAAGGATATGCATTTTCTTTTCCTTCTAAACCGACTAGTTTAATAAGTTCGTTTGCACGAGCTCTTCGTTTTGACGATGGTACACCTGCGATCTCAAGTGGGAACATAATATTTTGTCTCACCGTTCTTGACCAAAGTAGGTTAAAGTGCTGGAAAATCATGCTGATTTCTTGTCTTGCTATCCGAAGTTTCGCATTCGATACTTCATTGATCCGGTTGCCTGCCACTTCAACAATTCCTGTTGTTGGCAGCTCCAGACCGTTTAATAGGCGAATAAGCGAGCTTTTCCCGGCACCGCTATACCCGATAATTCCGAATATTTCACCTTTACCAATATCCAAGTTGACGTCTTTCACGGCATCAACATTTCCGCTTTTTGAATGATACGTTTTTGATACATTCTGTAAATGGATCACAGTCTGTTCACCTGCTTTCTTGCTGAATCTATAGGTTGCCATCACATACATTAATTATTCTTCCTGCTGCCATGCTTCGCGCCTGGCTTGAGGTCAGTAAAAAAGACCTAACTGCAATGCAAGCAGAAAGGCCTTTTATGTTCAATACGCCTTTCTCTCATCTTTCAAAGCATTGCGGCTTTGAGTGAATTGGCACCAATTTCAGCTATGCTGACGGTTGCCGGGTTTCATAGGGCACGTCCCTCCACCTCTCTTAATAAGAGAAAATATGTTGTTTTATGTGATGTTCATGTTTTTACTAACGTAGAATATCATGCTACCCGAGATATGTCAACGCTGTAAATCGCTAATTTCCTAGTAAACGACTACGTTATCATTTTTCGAAAAAAACCGTTCGTCAGCCAAAGCACCGCCTCTAGTCTTAGGAGCGCACGGAATGACCCTTTTACTTTCACTTGTCCCCTGCTAATTAACTGCTGTAAGGACATATCTCCATCTAATAATTGAAGTATTTCTTTTCTCTCACCATAAAAGATGAGATCCGATAACTCAATTGCAGGTAGTTTCTTCACTTCACCACGCTCATCCACAATCAATGTACAAGAGTCAGTTTCCGCCTCAAATGTAATCTTCAAGGATGATGATGAGAGCAGCGGCTTTAGCAATAATCGCTGCCCTGTTGTGTTACCATGGGTTTTCACTTTTTCCACATGTATAACCTCCCTGTCATTTGGTTATACATAACATTTCTCTACAAACATTGGCTTGTCCTTTATAAATAACTCGACAAATTTTCAGATGAATTGCTTGAAATATGACAAAAAACCGCTTTATTTAGCGGTTTCAATCATTTCGTGAAGATATGGAACAGAGTGAAAGGCATAGCCTTTTTGCACTAGCTCACCTTTTTTAAACAGTAGAAAGCAAGGAACGCTTTCGATCTCAAAAGCTTTCGCAAAGCCTGGTGAGTAGTTTAAGTTATTTTCGTAAAATGGTACATCCGGCTGCATGGTGTCAACGACAGCAAGCATTTTCTTTGCCAGCTGACATGTCCCGCAAAACGGTGTATATAAGTATAAAAGAAATAAATCGTCCTTTATCTCCTTGAATTCGTGTTCTTCAATCTCTTTCATATACGTCCACCCTCATACATATTTCGAATGAACATCAATGTTTGCAGCTAATAGGATAGATGCAATGTGGGCTGACGGTGAAGCGGCCACTTCGCGGTACGTTCTGTCGACAAAAAGATGAAGTGCTTCAGGGAATTCTTTTCGAAATTGCTTCCGCAGTTTGTCGCCTGCATCGTCACTGTCTGCTAATATGTAAACGTCTTTCCCCAATAATTCGTCTACGAGCTGATCCAGCTTCGATGTACTGATCGTGCCATTGGTGCAAATGATGGTAACAGGTTCACTTATGATTTCTTTTAGTTTTTGTTTGTCTGTTTTACCTTCTACAATGATGACCTTTTCTACCTCTACATTCATCACGATCACCCGGCCCTTTTGACGTTGTTCACTTCTCCCTTAGATTACAATCTTTCATCGAGGTTGTAAAGATTGGGCGCTTGCACTAAAAAGACTGCAGCTTATGCTCACTGCAGCCTTATCTGTGATTAGCACCAGCCATTTTCATCATCACAGTCTACATATTTTTCTGTCCCGTGGGTCAATGTATCCGTCAGACGATAAAAACGATTTTGATCATAGGAATAACCTGATTTTAACTCATATTGGTTTTCACTAATCATCGTGCCAATCTCTTCATTTTGATGATACAGCACCATGCCGCTTTCTTTGAATCGACCAGTGACATGATCTGTTATATCCACCTGTTCTTTTTGAAAAGACAAATTGGACACCCCCCATAAAGGTAGAGTGTCCAATTTCACGTGAATTAGTCTTCTTTTGTCATTTCTTCATATTGCTCAGCAGTCATCAAATTCTCAATTTCAGATGTATCAGCTGGCTCTACCACGATCATCCATGCTTTTTCGTATGGAGAATCATTGACGAATTCAGGGCTGTCATCCAGCTCATCGTTCACTTCGACGATTGTGCCGTTGATCGGTGCGTAAAGCTCAGAAACTGTTTTCACTGATTCTACACTTCCGAAAGGCTCGTCCGCTGTAATTTTGTCTCCTACTTCAGGAAGCTCAACGAACACGATATCACCTAGCTCAGATTGAGCAAAATGCGTAATACCGATACGCACCTTATCTCCTTCTACTTTGACCCATTCATGTTCTTCTGAATAACGTAAATCTTTTGGTGTGCTCATTCAATACCCCTCCAGTCTTTTCTTTCAATCTATATTGAAGATACCACAATCTGAATGAAAGTTACATCATTTCCAGACGCTTTTAAATGTATCTTCATTAAATCCAACTGTGACTCGTTTACCGTCTGTTGTAATCGGACGCTTGATCAGCATTCCGTTAGATGCGAGTAATTCTAGCTGCTCGTCCTCTGACATTGCAGGAAGTTGATCTTTCAGCTGCAGCTCTCGGTATTTCTGTCCGCTTGTATTAAAGAATTTCTTCAGCTCTAAGCCGCTTTTTTCATAAAGGGCTTTTAATGTTTCTTTATCAGGCGTCTCTTCGACGATATGTATGCTGTTGATGTCTTTATTGTGTTCTTCCAGCCATTTTTTTGCTTTTCGGCATGTACTGCAAGATGGGTATTCATAAAAATCTAAGGCCACCATTTTCACCTCCTGCAAATAGTGACAACATTTTATCACAAAATATTTTAAAAACCTAAATGTATGCTTACAAAAAGGTGCGGAATGATATCCGCACCTTTTAAGCCGTCTTATACAATATATTTCTCTGCTTCAAAGATTTGTTTCGCCACTTCGCGTTTTTTGGCGATGACATTAATCGGGGTGAATCTTGTCAGTTTGCGAAGAGCTGACAGACTCATGCGGAGTGCATCTCCTTCTTCCATCGCGATCAAGGATTCTTTTGCATGAGCTTCAATTTTTAAGAAGGCTTCCTGCGTGAAAATTTGTGTGTAAGCAAGCTTTTGAGTATTCTTATCAAGCCCTGATGCAGCGATTGCCTTTTCAGTACGTAGAATCGCCGATTCAGCCGCAAAAATTTCATTGACGATATCCGCTATGTTCACAAGAATCTCTTGCTCTTTGTCTAATGCTTTTCCATACTTCATCGCCGCCATTCCAGATACCATTAAGGCGATCTTTTTCGCATGGGCGAGCAAATATTTTTCTTGATCGAGCGGCTGATCACCCGGCTCTTCCGGCATCATCATCATGAGCTCTTCCTGTAAGGTTTGCGCCTTTTGAAGAAGAGGAAGCTCTCCCTTCATCGCTTTCTTCAAGAATGTGCTTGGTACTAGCAGACGGTTGATTTCGTTTGTTCCTTCAAAAATACGGTTAATCCGCGAGTCACGATAGGCTCTTTCGACCTCGTATTCTTGCATGAATCCATATCCGCCGTGAATCTGCACGCCCTCATCCGCAATATAGTCTAAAGTTTCAGAGCCAAGCACTTTACAAAGAGAGCATTCAATTGCATATTCTGCAATGGACTGGGCAATTTGTTTGCCGTCCTTTTGCTCTTCTTCACTTAATAGACCCATGCGCTGTTCAAATAATCCAACTGTGCGGTAAACAGCACTTTCCATCGCATAGAGCTTTGCCGACATGTTGGCTACTTTTTCACCAATTAAGCTAAATCGAGAAATGGGCGTTTGGAATTGCTTACGCTGGTTTGCATATTCTGCCGATAATTGAATGACACGTTTTGACGCGCCAACTGTTCCGACAGCCAGCTTGTAGCGTCCGATATTTAAAATGTTAAAGGCAATGACATGACCTCTGCCAGTCTCACCTAGTAAATTCTCTTTTGGCACTTGAGCATCTTCAAGGATCAACGTTCTTGTCGAGGACCCTTTAATGCCCATCTTTTTCTCTTCAGGTCCCGTTTTGACACCAGGGAAATCCTTTTCTACGATAAAAGCAGAAAAGTGTTCACCATCAATTTTCGCATATACGACAAAGACATCGGCAAATGCGGAGTTTGTGATCCACTGTTTTTCCCCATTCAACACATAATGGGTTCCGGCTTCATTTAACACCGCAGTTGTCTTTGCTCCAAGAGCGTCAGAGCCTGATCCTGGCTCAGTTAGGGCGTACGCCGCAATCGTTTCTCCAGAAGCAAGTCCTGGCAGATATGTTTCCTTTTGCGCTTGATTTCCGAACAGTACGATGGGCAAAGATCCAATGCCGACATGGGCGCCATAGGAAAGGGAAAAGCTCCCTGCTCTGGAGAATTTCTCGGTAATAATGGCTGAACTGATTTTATCTAATCCGAGCCCGCCGAATTCTTCAGGCACGTCAGCTCCCAGCAGTCCAAGCTCTCCAGCCTTTTTGAGAAGCCTGACAGAATGCTCAAATTCATGCTTTTCAATTTGATCTATATATGGAACAACGTCTTGTAAAATATAATCCTCTGTTGTCTTTCCAATCATTTGATGCTCATCAGTGAAATCCTCTGGTGTAAAGATATGCTCATAATTCGTCTCATCAATTAAGAAGCTTCCACCCTTTTTTACCTCTTCCATTGCTTTCATCCTGATTTCCCCCTTTAGATCAATTCAAAAATTCCTGCTGCTCCCATGCCCCCGCCGATACACATTGTGACGATACCAAATTGCTCGTTTCGACGTTTCATTTCATGAATAAGTGACAGTGTCAGTTTCGTTCCTGTACAGCCGAGCGGATGTCCGAGCGCAATTGCCCCGCCATTCACATTCACTTTCTCTTCATCAATCCCTAAATGACGAATGACTTGAATGGCCTGAGAGGCAAACGCTTCGTTTAATTCAAACAGCCCGATATCTTTCAGCTCAAGTCCAGCGATTTTCAGCGCACGCGGAATGGCTTCAATTGGACCGATTCCCATCACCTCAGGCGGTACACCGCCAACAGCAAACGCCCGGAACTTGGCGAGCGGCTGAAGGGAAAGTGAGGATGCTTTCTCACGATCCATCATCATCACACACGCAGCGCCGTCACTTGTTTGTGAAGAGTTTCCTGCGGTTACCGTGCCCTTTGTTGAAAAAGCCGGACGCAAAGTCGAAAGAATCTCCTCCGTTGTCCCTGCTCTTACGCCTTCATCCTGTGAGAACGTGAATTGATGTTCTTCTAATTGATATTGCTCTCCTACCCGCCGCTCTGTTACATCAACGGAGACAATTTCATCTGAAAATTTTCCTTCCTGTAATGCTTTGGCTGCCTTTTGATGACTTCTTACCGCAAAGGCGTCCTGATCTTGACGTGTGACCTGATACTTTTGCGCCACCTGCTCTGCCGTGTGTCCCATGCTCATATAATATTCAGGCGCTTGTTCTGCCAAATGAGCATTCGGACGAATGGAGTGACCCATCATCGGCACCTGTGACATCGATTCGACGCCACCAGCTAAGATTGTTTCTGCCTGACCGAGCATGATTCGTTCACCCGCATAAGCGATGGACTGAAGACCAGATGAGCAGTAGCGGTTAATGGTGATGGCAGGGACTGTATACGGAAGCCCTGCTAATGCTCCAATATTCCGAGCCACATTTAACCCCTGCTCTGCTTCTGGTGTTGCACATCCGATAATCAAATCATCTATCTGTCCGTCGTAATCACCGGCACGCTTTAATGTTTCTTTTACACACAATGCGCCCATATCATCAGGTCGAACATGTTTTAACGATCCTTTTTTCGCCTTACCTACTGGTGTTCTCGCGCCAGCGACAATGACTGCTTCTCTCATTTTGACTCCCCCTTAGTTACGTAAAGGTTTTCCTTTGACGAGCATGTGCTGCATGCGTGCTTGTGATTTCACTTCTCCTACAAGACTTAAAAAGGCTTCCCTTTCAAGCTCTAATAAGTATTGCTCCTCTACTTCTGTTCCAAATGGCAGTTTTCCGCCGGAAATAACATGAGCTAATTTTTTAACAATGGTCATGTCATGCTCTGAAATGTATCCAGACAATCTCATATTTTCAGCCGCCAATATCATTGCTGCATAGCCTGTTTCGCCCATGACGGGCACCTTTTGCTTGAGCGGCGCACGATAACCCGCTTCATCAAGAGAGAGCACAAGTTGTTTCGCATCATAGATCAAGTGATCTCCGTTCATACTGATTCGGTCACTCGCGCGAAGCATGTTCATATCCCGCGCTTCCTCTGCCGAAGTGGATACTTTCGCCATTGCAATTGTTTCAAATGTTTTCATCGTGGCGTCTTGTATAGCGGTCTGCGATGGCTTCGCTGATCCTTGCAGATGGCGAAGGTATAATTCTTTGTTTCCACCGCCGCCTGGAATCAGTCCAACTCCCGCTTCGACAAGACCCATGTATGCTTCACTCGACGCCTGAATAGCTGCTGCCGGCAGACAAACCTCTGTTCCGCCTCCGAGTGTCATACCAAACGGTGCAGCAACGATTGGACGGTCGCTATATTTCACCTTCATCATTGCCTGCTGGAAGCGGCGGATCACAAAGTCAATTTCAAAGAAATTATCGTCCTGAGCTTCCATTAAAATCAAAGCAAGATTGGCACCAACACAGAAGTTCTTGCCTTGGTTTCCGATGACAAGCCCTCTATAATTTTGTTCCACCTCATCGACAGCGCGATTGATCATGTCAATGACATCTAGTCCAATGGCATTGCTTTTGGAGTGAAATTCGAGCAAGGCGACATCATCACCGATATCGATCAAGCTCGCACCAGCATTTTTAAAAATAACGCCGTGCTTCTTTTTCAATCTCGCTAAGGAAATATTCTTTTCGTTTCCTTTTTCCTGTTCATAAGTCCCATTATGATAAAACGCACGCTCTCCATCAGCATTCTCTTGATAGAATGTATCGTGTCCTTCTGAAAGCATGTCTTGCACCCACTGCGGGATGCTGTGACCTTCTGCTTCCATGCGCTCGACTGCTTTTTTCACACCGATTGCATCCCATAGCTCAAATGGACCGTGCTGCCAGCCAAACCCCCATTTCATTGCGTTATCGATGGACTGAATGTCATCCGCAATTTCGCCTGTTAACTGAGCCGAATAAAGGAGCACAGGTGCCGTCATGTTCCAGAGCAATTGTCCTGCACGCCCATCTTGATAAATAAGCGCTTTCAATTTCGCTTTCGTTCCCTTTTGCTGCTTCGCCATCTCAATGCCTGGATCTTTCAGCTTCGTTCGTTCTCCATATGTGAGCGTCACAGGATCAAGTTCTAAAATGGCCTTTCCATTCTTTTGATAAAACCCTTGTCCTGCCTTGCTGCCAATCCATCCCTTTTCAAGCATTCTTTCAATAAACTCAGGAAGCTGGAAAATATCTTTTTCTTTACCTTCTACTTGGTCATATACGTTGCGGGCTACATGGAAAAACGTGTCGAGTCCTACGACATCAAGTGTACGGAAGGTCGCACTTTTCGGTCTTCCAATGAGGGGTCCTGTGACTGAATCCACCTCTCCAATGGTGTATTTGTTTTCAAGCATTTCACGCACTGTCACAAGGAGTCCATAAGTACCAATACGATTGGCAATAAAGTTCGGCGTATCTTTCGCTTCAACAACGCCTTTACCAAGTACATCCTCGCCAAACGTTTTCATAAATTGGAGTACTTCTGGATCTGTTTCTTGAATAGGAATGATTTCTAAAAGCTTTAAATAACGAGCGGGGTTAAAAAAATGTGTGCCTAAAAAGTGGCGTTTAAAATCCTCTGATCGGCCTTCTGCCATTTTTTCAACCGAAATTCCCGATGTGTTACTTGATACGATGCTGCCTTCTTTGCGGTGTTCGTCGATGAGCGAGAATACGTGCTTTTTGATGCTGAGCTTTTCAGTGACGACTTCAATGATCCAGTCAGCATCTTGTAATAAGGAAAGGTGATCTGTGAGATTTCCTGGTGTGATGTATGATAGGTTTTTTGCTGAAGTAAGAGGTGCTGGCTTTTGCTTTAACAATTTTTTCATCGCTTCTTGACTTAATCTATTCCGAACACTAGGGTGATCAAGCGTTCGCTTTTTTGCCGTTTCTTCCTTTGTCAGTTCGTTTGGCACAATATCTAGCAATGTTACTGGTATCCCGATATTGGCTAGATGCGCAGCAATGCCTGAGCCCATGACACCTGAACCAATGACAGCCGCCTTGCGAATATGTTTGCCCATAAATATCCCCCTAAACATTTTGAATGAACAGTCATTCATTTTTTGTCCAAAAAAAAGCAATGCCTCTTTCTTTATCTTAAAAGATTTTCCGAAACAGTTCAAGTACGGATTTCAAAAATTTACACTTTCTCATGAGCCTTACTTTGCGGCGTATGAATTAAAGATGAGAGGGCATTGTAAGAATGGAGGTGATGTCCACATGTCTCGTTTGAAGAAAAACCCATCGAAAGCAGGCGTAAGTGCTGCAAGTGTAAAAGGAAACGCAGGTCCATCACAGGAATCAGACCTAGGCGGCAAAAAGACTAGTCAAAATCAGCAATATAAAAAGAATCAGTAAGGAAACAAAATCGTAAGGAGGAACACACCTTGAACAATCAGCAAATGAATATGCCCCCGCAAGTCATTTCAGTGAAGGATTCCTTGTACTTAGAGGATATGCTGAATTGGAACTTGATCGCTATGAAAAAGGCTCACTTTATGGCCGAGCATTGCCAGGACCAAACATTGAAACAAGAATTAAATCAAGTGGGCCAAATGCACCATCAGCATTACACACAAATTCTTCAGCATTTAGGCAGCTCAGGGCAAGGCCAGTCTACTGGCTTTATGCAATAGGAGGAAAAAACATGGAACAGCAAAACCAACAAAAAATCGGGAATCCTCAAACTCCGGTTCCCACAACAACAAACATGAATGATCGTGATTTTGTCACAGATCTCTTGTCGACTGAAAAATATATGACAAGCGGATACAACACAGCGCTCAATGAATTCAGTCATGAATCTCTTTATCAGGATATTCAGCGAATTGCGCTAGAAACTCAGAAAACACAAAGACATTTATATGATGTCATGTTCCGATATGGGTGGTATTCAGTTGAAGCCGCTGAGCAGCAAAAGCTCCAGCAGGCACACCAGAAATTTCAGCAAACACTGACAGAACAATCTCCATACGGACCATCACAGATGTCATAAAGAAAAACTGCCAGCACTATACTGGCAGTTTTTTTAGCGGTCTTGATTGGATCGATGAGCTTCGTTCATTTGTTTGATCCGCTGAATGGTTTCTTTGATTTCTTCCTTAGCCTCTGGATACGTTTCATTAAAGTGCTTTGCTAGAGGCGGCATACTTTTTGCAATATGAGAATAGATGACCCACTGTTTCACATCTTGTTTCAGTGCGTCTGTTGATTCACCGAGCAGCAGCTCAGTATATTTCTCAAGTAAGCCTTCCAGCTTTTCGTCTAGTTCATTCCCCATTTTGATCTTCCGCTCCTTTTTTCAGAAAAAAACCTGACTCTGTACGTAACAGATGTCAGGCTTTTGACATACGATTATCTTGCAGCGAGAAATGTCTCCGCTTGCGCTTGCTGCACAATACAGCGTCCTCTGCCATGCGGAATACATAATGGCGTTCCGAATAAAGGATCTGTTGTCACTTGGCAGTTCATATCAAAGACATTTTTCACAAGATCACAATTAATGACCGTTTCTGGTCTTCCTTCTGCATAAATCGTCTTGTCTTTAATCGCTACAAGGTGATGAGCATATCGGCATGCGAGATTCAGGTCATGAAGAACCATGACAATCGTGCGCTGCTCTTTTTCATTTAAGTCAAACAGAAGGTCGAGAATTTCAATTTGATGCGTCATGTCTAAATATGTTGTCGGCTCATCTAACAAAATGATATCCGTCTCCTGCGCTAACGTCATCGCAATCCATGCACGCTGCCTTTGTCCACCTGATAATGAATCGACCGTTCGATCAGCAAGGTCTTCCATCTTCGTTGACTTCAGTGCACGATTCACTGCTTCCTCGTCCTGCTTTGACCACTGCTTCAGCCAATTTTGATAAGGATATCTGCCTTGCTTCACTAATTGATGCACGGTTAATCCTTCTGGCGCTTCTGGTCCTTGCGGAAGAATGGCGAGCTGTTTCGCTACTTCCTTTGTTGGTAATTTGGCAATGGAATGACCTTCAAGCAAAACAGAACCACCCATTGGCTTCATGAGACGGGCCAAAGAGCGAAGTAGCGTGGATTTACCGCATCCATTGCTGCCAATAAATACTGTGATTTCACCCTTAGGGATTGATACATTTAGTTCATCTATGATCATTGTTTCTCCGTAGCCTAAGCTTAAACCTTCAGTAGAAATGGCACTCATTCCGCTCAAACGCTCCTTTTCTCATGCAAATTTTTTATATGAAATATCGTCTATATATAGACGCAAAAGATCACTTATCTCAATCTAGTGTATCAGATTTAAGTGATCTTGAAAATCATTTTCAATTAAAAAATGAGAAAGTTCCGTTTTACTTCTTCTTTTGGAATGTACGTTTGGTCCCATCTTCAAGCTTAATATCGACCTGAATTCGCTGATAATCATCGTCTAAATTAAAAGCAGCTAATAGCTCATTTACATACGTTTCATTGATCTTCGCACTAGGAATAGACATATCATTTAGCTTCATCTTCATCTCCCGTAATGCTTCTTCACCTTCATAGCGGACACCGTTCATATGATCACGAATAAGTGCTTCTTCTTTGCCTTTCGCCTGACGATAGGTGGCTTCGTATAATTCGCTTTTCTGCCCGTATTGAACATGCAGGTGGAGATGCTCAAATGGAAGTTCTTTCATTTGAACCGCTGAAAGACTCTCTGCTTCTGCTTCCTTTGTTTGCTGGAGCGGCTCGATTGATTGGCAGCCAGACAGCATAAAAAGCAGCACTCCTATTTGTCCCGCCTTCTTCCAACACATCATGTGCTTCCTCCTATTTCTTATCATCGTTTTTTATTCTTCTCCATCCTTCTTTTCGTTATTCAATAAAAGAGCGGGCTATGGTAAATTGAAACAAAAAGGAGGTACGAGATGATGAAAAGGACAGCCATTGTAACTGGTGCCAATAGCGGCTTTGGCAAGCTCATCACGATAGGTCTCGCCAAGCAAGGCTATACAGTGATTGCAGGCGTCAGGCAGGAAGCCAATGCGAAAAAGCTAGCTGAAGAAATCGAGCAAGTCTCGTTATCCGAAGCGATACATATTGAAGCATTAGATGTGACAGACACGCAGTCGATTCAAGCATTTCAGAAAAAACTACATGCTTACGCCCCCATTACCCTCCTTGTCAATAATGCAGGAACAGCCTATGCGGGTTTTGCTGAAGAGGTTCCTGTTGACACGTACCGCCAGCAATTTGATGTCAATGTTTTCGGAGTCATGGAAGTGACACAAGCCGTCCTTCCGTTTATGACAAATGGTGCAAAGATATTCAATATGAGCAGCATCAGCGGATTAATGGGAATGCCTGCACTTTCTCCTTATGTATCTTCCAAGTTTGCTTTAGAGGGCTACACAGAGAGCTTGCGCCTTGAACTGGCCTCGTTCGGTATTCAGGCAGCCTTGATCGAGCCAGGCTCTTTCCAAACGAATATTTGGAACACGTCTATGAACGAGCACATGTTGCAGCCAGAGGAAGGCTCGAAATACATACACATTTATCAAAAGATGATGGCTCATATCATTGCCCAGAAATCAAACTACGGGGATCCGCGTGAAGTCGCAGACCTTGTGATCCGATTAGCCGAGAAGACGCGGCTGAAAAAGCTGAGATATCCGATTGGGAAAGGAGTGCGACTTTCATTTACCGCAAAGCAGCTTCTGCCTTGGAGCTTCTGGGAAAAGATCATATTACGTACACTCTCTTCAAAAAAGTAAGCATAAAAAAACAGGTAGACCTTTAACGTCCACCTGTTTTTTCATTTATTCAGTTTCAGACTGTCCAAGGGTAATGTCTAGATTTTTGTTTTTCCCTTCACGAATGACAGTCATTGTTGTTTTATCGCCGACTTTTGTTTCTTTGTACAAAATTTCTTTCAGCTGAGAGCTGTTCGCCACGTTTTTCCCTTTAAACTTGATGATGACATCTCCAGACTTCAAGCCTGCTTTTTGTGCAGGTGATCCTTTTGATACATCCTTTACGTAAATCCCTTTGCCGATTTGTTTATCAAATAGGCCGAGCGTATTTTCTTGATATGTTTCAGGCACTTGCTCAAGGTCAATCATTTGTACGCCAAGGTAAGGACGTTCAACCTTTCCGTTTTTCAACAGCTCATCTACTATCGGTTTGACATCGTTACTTGGAATCGCAAAGCCAAGTGATTCCACACCGCTTTCACTAATTTTTAAGCTGTTGATACCGATGACTTGACCATCTGTATTGATAAGCGGTCCACCGCTGTTTCCTGGATTGATCGCTGCATCTGTTTGCAGTACATTCATTTCCACCGTACCAGATGACGTGTTCGCTTCAACTGTACGATCAAGACCACTAATAATCCCTTCTGTTACAGTACCAGAGAACTGGGCACCAAGCGGGTTTCCAATTGCGATCACTTTGTCTCCAGCACGGAGCTTAGAAGAATCACCAAAGCTCGCCACTTTATCAATGCCGTCTGCATTGATTTCTACAACCGCTAAATCTGTCATCACGTCACTGCCGACAAGCTTCGCGTCTTTTGTTTTTCCGTCATAAAGTGTGACCTTCAGTTTATTGGCACCCTCGACTACATGGTTATTTGTAATAATGTACGCTTTTTTGCCATCTTTTTTAAAGATGACACCAGAACCCGTTCCAGCTTCAGCTTCTGTTGAATCACCGCTAAGGCCAAACGAATTTTGGGTAGATTGATAGTTTGAGACTCCCACAATGGTTGGCTCTAAATCTTCTACCATATCAGAAACATTCGTAGCATTGGTGATTTGTTTTGTTGAGAAATTTTCAGAGGCCGCTGGTTCACTTGACGCTGTTTGCGTTTGATTGTTTGCTGTTGTGTCCTGTGACTGCGGCAAAAGCGGTGTAATGCCAAGCACAAGGCCGCCGCCAATAATTCCGCCAAGGATCGGACTGAGCCATGCTGCTTTCCGCTTTTTCTCCTTTTTCGACGCACGGTCATCCCCCATTTGAGGAGAATGGTTTGTCACACTCTCCTGAGTGGCAGAAGCTTCGTTTTCATGAGGTTGAAAAACGACTTCCTTTTCTTTTTCAGGTTCGTCTATTTGTTTCTCATTCTCTTGATGTACATCTTCTTCTTGATTCAACTTCTTCTCTTCATCTTCTCTTCGAAAATCCATCGCTTACACTCCTTTACATCATGTTCATGACTTGCTTGATTCATATGTGTAGATAGGACTCATGTCCTCTTAATGGCAACATCATTGAAGATACTACATGACAATAAGTCAAATTATATAATACTTATTCATAGAAAAAAAGCAAGGTGCGCACATTCGTGAAAAGCACCTATTGATCTGCCTTTTGTCTATGCCCTTTTTTCCCTTGAGCTTATCATAAACAAACATTATGGGATAATAATGAGAAGAATATGTGAAATTGTGAAAAAAGCATGAGATTGTTGACATGCCGCCTTTATATCCCGTTATAATGACGTTGAGAGGATGTGGAAGACTTTGTCGTACACCATTTATTTAGTGGAAGATGAACAAAACTTAAACGAACTTTTAACCAAATATTTAGAGAGTGAAAATTGGAATGTCTCCTCTTTTTTAACCGGAGAAGCGGCACGCGAAGCAATGAATAAGCCGCCGCATCTATGGATTTTAGATATCATGCTGCCTGATACAGATGGCTACACACTGATTAAAGAAATCAAAGCCGCATCACCTGACGTACCGGTCATTTTCATTTCAGCACGCGACGCTGATATTGATCGTGTCCTCGGTTTAGAGCTGGGAAGCAGTGATTATATTGCGAAACCATTTCTTCCGCGCGAGCTGATCATTCGGGTGCAAAAGCTGCTTGAGCTTGTGTATAAAAACAGCGATACTCCGCAGCAGCAAAGTGTTACACCCGTTTCCTCTTATGTCATTCATGAGAATGTAAGAGAGGTGTATGAAGGAGATCAGCTTATTAACTTAACTTCTAAGGAATTTGACTTGCTGCTTTTATTTACACATCATCAAGGACATGCTTTTTCTCGTGAAGATATTCTCGTCAAAATTTGGGGACACGATTACTTTGGGACAGATCGTGTGGTGGATGACCTTGTCAGACGATTGCGCAAAAAAATGCCCGACTTAAAGGTCGAGACCATCTATGGATTTGGCTATAGGATGCTAAAAGGATGAAGAACAAACCACTCGCTTTTCAAATTTGGATCGTCATCTCTGGTATTTTACTCACCATCTCGATTGTCCTGATCATCCTATTTTCCAATACATTACGTAACTTTTTCACGAATGAAATTTATAAAAATATCGAAAATGAACAACAGGTGCTCACAGAATATCCGTTGAACCGAGACGGCTCACCAAAGTCGACACCGGAAAACCGCTCGGTGCAGCACATTCTGATTCCGTCAGATGAATTAAACCAAATGGCACAGTTTTTCCCGCACGCTTTTATTGAGAAAATCCAAGCCTTTGTGAAAAAACAAAAAAGCGCAACGAAACGCTATTCTGAAGAGGTGAACGGCCAGCACATCTTTTTTGTCATCAAAAAAGTATCAACAGGCAATACACAATATATTCTGTTGTCTTATGCGCCAGACTCTTATCGAGATGACCTGTCCTTTACACTGTTTAAACAGCTGATCTTTATCTTGGGCACCGTTATTTTATTAAGCTGGATTCCATCGATTTGGCTTGCCCGCTACTTATCCCGTCCAATCGTTGCATTTGAAAAGCACGTGAAGCGGATTGCACAAGAAGACTGGGACGATCCTGTCATCGTTGACCGGCAAGATGAGATCGGAAAGCTTGGTCATACCATTGAAGAAATGAGACAAAAACTCATTCAAAAGGATGAAACAGAACGGACTCTTTTGCAAAATATATCACATGACTTAAAGACACCTGTCATGGTCATCCGCGGCTATACGCAGTCGATTAAAGATGGTATTTTTCCTAAGGGAGATCTTGAACAAACGGTGGAAGTCATTGAAGGTGAAGCGGAAAAGCTTGAGAAGAAAATCAAGGATTTGCTGTACTTAACAAAGCTTGATTATTTATCAAATCAACACCCTGCACATGCTTCCTTCCTACTCAGTAATACGATGCTGGAAGTGGTCGACCGGATACGCTGGTCGAAAAATGAATTGCAGTGGAACGTGGACTTAGATGATGAGGCTGCTCTTGAAGGCGATCCAGAACAATGGAGCAAATTATTTGAGAATGTACTAGAAAATCAACTTCGCTACGCAAAAAGTAAAATTGATATTCATATGAAACAGGAAGAGGATCAAATACGCATTGTCATTCGTAATGACGGTCCTCCAATTGAAGAACATATGCTATCCAACCTATACGAACCTTTTAGTAAGGGAAAAAAGGGCGAATTCGGTATTGGATTAAGCATTGTCAAAAAAATTCTCTCCATGCATCAAGCGTCTATATCTATTGAAAATGATGAACTAGGTGTACGTTACACGATCACGGTTCCAAAGAAGAGACTGTAGGTTTTTGACCGCAGTCTTTTTTAGATGAATGAATACCCATTAAAATCACGGTATGTGGCTTTAATTTTCTTGCCAGCTTGATACATCCATTTCTTTTCAATGGTTGTCTCTTTCGGCATTTTGACTTTTTCTACTTGAATTCCTTTTGTTCGCAAGCGTCTCATCATATCATCGATTTCTCTCATGGAACATCATCCTTTCACATATTTTGACCAGTTGGTCACCTTACTTTATAATATAAAGAATTACACTGTAAAAAACAAGTTACAATCTGATTAATTTTTGAAAACTTTCGTCGTTTATGACCGATAAGTCACATCTCTTTGCGCACGTTTCCTAAGACATTTGTCTCTCGGTAAGAAAGGATGACATTCATATTGAAAAAGAAAGAGAAAATGATCATTGAGGCTGGCATGAAATTGTTTGCCAGCAAAGGCTACAATACAACGTCTGTTCAGGAAATTGCGGATGAATGCCACATGTCAAAGGGTGCGTTTTACCTTTATTTCAAATCGAAGGAAGCACTGCTCATTTCGATCTTGCATTACTATTACGATAAGGTATTTACCCGGATTCACGAGGTTCAAACAGAGGGCGGCACACCAAAGGAAGCCTACCGTAAACAGCTCACTGTCTACTACGATAATATTTTGCAGCAAAAGGATTTTATTAAAATGCAGCTAAGTGATCGAGCATTGCCAATGAATGAAGATACGCAGCAGCTCGCAAAACAAATCAGACTTGCCACCATTCAGCTTCACATTGATAACATTAAGCAAGTATATGGAGATGCAGCGATTCCTTATATGGCTGATCTTTGTTTGACGATTGAGGGCATGAGCCACGTATATTTCGAGCTTGCGATTTTATATGATTTTCAGCTGGAGGCTGAGGAGCTAGCCGCAACGATGATTCACCGTATTGATGATTTGATGGGCGGTATGATAGAGCGACATGATCTTCCGCTCATCTCTGTAGATCAAGCGAGCGATTGGTTTGGTCCTATTTATGAACGGTCATTCGACCCGCTGACAGAATCTCTTTTAAAAGAACTAAGAGAGCAGGCTGAGGCACACTATGAAGTGAAAGACGAGCCTGATTTATTTGAAGCACTTGGCATTTTAGAAAATGAATTAAACAAACAGAAACCTAGACAAGTTATCGTGAAAGGCATGCTGCATCAATTAAAATTATACACACCGCTCCGAACCCACTCCGAATCACTTTTGCGTATTTTGAAAGAGGACCATTTGTAGAACCCAAGGCATTCCTTGGGTTTCATTTTTGTTCACATCACATTCAATGAAAAAAACCAGGGGCAGCCGCCCCTGGTTTCTTATTTTGCTTTCGGTGTCACCATTTCTTCTGGTTTCACAAACTCTTCAAACTGCTCTTCTGTTAACAGCTCTAATTGAAGTGCTGCTTCTTTTAACGTTAAACCTTCTTTGTGAGCAAGCTTTGCAATTTTCGCTGCATTTTCATATCCGATGTGCGGGTTAAGTGCCGTCACAAGCATCAATGAATTGTTCAAGTTTTTCTCGATTGTTTCTAGGTTTGGTTCAATTCCAATGGCACACTTGTCATGGAATGAGTTCATACCGTCAGCAAGTAATTCTACTGATTGCAAGAAGTTATAGATGATGACCGGCTTGAATACGTTCAGCTCAAAGTTTCCTTGGCTGGCAGCAAAACCGATCGTTGCATCATTCCCCATAATTTGTGCTGCAACCATTGTTAAAGCTTCACTTTGAGTTGGATTCACTTTACCTGGCATAATGGAGCTTCCTGGCTCATTTTCAGGAATGATCAATTCACCAATTCCGCAGCGTGGACCACTTGCCAGCCATCTCACATCGTTGGCAATTTTCATTAAATCAGCTGCAAGTGCTTTTAGGGCACCGTGTGCATACGTAATTTCATCATGGCTTGTCAGCGCATGGAATTTGTTTGGTGAAGAATTGAAATTTTGACCTGTCAGCTTGCTGATTTCCTCAGCGACATATTGACCAAACTCAGGATGTGCGTTAATTCCTGTACCAACAGCTGTTCCGCCAATCGCAAGCTCTCTCATTTTTTCAGTTGATTCTAGAATCATTTCTTTTGAACGGTCCAGCATGTACACCCAGCCGCTAATTTCTTGACCTACTGTCAGTGGTGTTGCGTCTTGCAAATGCGTACGACCAATTTTCACAATTTCTTGATAGGCTTTTGCTTTCTCATCAAGAGTCGCTCTCAATTGATCAATCGCAGGCAATAACTTTTTGTACACAGCTAAAACAGCTGCCACGTGCATAGCAGTTGGGAATGTGTCATTTGAGCTTTGACTGCGGTTGACGTCATCATTCGGGTGAATGCTGAACTCACTATTTTTATCTTTCAAGTAAGCAGTTGCTCTATTTGCAACGACTTCGTTCATATTCATGTTACTTTGTGTCCCGCTGCCTGTCTGCCATACAACAAGCGGGAAATGCTCGTCATACTTTCCGCTGATGATGTCATCACATACAGCAGCAATTGCTTCTGCTTTTTCGCTCTCAAGGTTGCCAAGACGTTCGTTGGCAATCGCTGTGCTACGTTTCAAAATTGCAAACGCATTCACAACTTCCTTTGGCATTTTCTCAGAACCGATTTTGAAATTTTCTTTGCTTCGTTGTGTTTGTGCACCCCAGAACTTGTCCTTTGGCACCTTGATTTCGCCCATTGTATCTTTTTCGATTCTAAATTCTGTCATTATGTATCCCTCCATAGCTTCTATACACTCAACTCTATTCTATACAAAAAACCAAAATCCTTTAAGCGTTTTCAATTAAAATTTTATCTTTATTTTAATTTTAGTTCAATATAAACGCGGACATCTTTCGAATATTTGTATTTTGGGTTCGTTTTTCCGTAATCTTTTGATGTATATGTCACTTCATAATGCTTGTCAAACGACTGTAGAATACGGTCAATCTCCTCTTTTGTTCCTGCTAAACGAATTTGCGCCATCTTGTTTCCTCCAAAACCCTAATTCTTTCTTTTACCACAAAATAATGTAACACAGAATATTGTTTTTTCAAGCAGGTAATGCTAAGAAAAAGTTATTTGAGGCGGGTGATCCATTTGAATCAAACTCCACTGAAAGAGCACTTATACGATAATCTCTCTGTCATCCTCCCGCAGTTAAAGGATATGGACGATTTGATTCATGAGAAAAAAACGCTGCCTCACGGGCAAGTTGTTTACTATTTATACATAAAAGAAATGAACAAAAAGATGGAGATTCAAACCTTTTTAAAGCTGCTTCTCCAAGATCATGCGTCTCTTACAAAAGAAAAGTTGGAATCTAATTTATCCATGATGACCACTCGTTCGGTTAAGACCTCTGAAGAATTGATTGATGCGATTTTTGAAGGTCACTGCGTGGTGCTGATTAACGGATTTCAGCATGCTTATATATTAGAAACAAACGGAACGAAGAAACGCAATTTAGGGGATTCTACCTCTGAAACAGTCGTAAGAGGACCAAAAATTGGTTTTATTGAAGATTTAAATACGAATTTAGCGCTTGTAAGACAGCGCTTAAAAAATCCTGATGTCAAAACCATCGATATGAAGATTGGTCTACAGAAATACACACAGGTGACCATCATGTACATCGACGGTATCGTACAAGTACCTGTTTTAAAGGAAGTCAAAAAGCGGCTCAAGCAAGTCACCATTGATGATATACAGGACTCTGGTGTTCTTGAGGAGCTCATTGAAGACAATGTGTACTCTCCTTTTCCACAAATTCAAAACACAGAACGGCCGGATAAAGTCGCGTCTGCTTTAAACAATGGCCGGGTCGCCATTTTTGTCGATCACTCACCTTTTGTGTTAATTGTACCTGCTTCGCTCGCCACAATTATGCAATCACCTGATGATTATTATGAAAGGTGGATCGCTGCCTCTCTCATTCGGATGCTGCGGTTTACCTCGATCTTTCTGACATTATTTTTATCAGCCATTTATATTGCGCTTGTGTCCTTCCATCAAGGGCTTTTACCAACAACTCTTGCTATTTCAATCTCAAGTACGAGAGAAAATGTCCCCTTTCCGCCTATTGTGGAGGCGCTTATCATGGAGATCACAATTGAACTGCTGCGGGAAGCCGGTTTAAGGCTGCCAAATCCACTCGGTCAAACGATTGGACTTGTTGGCGGGGTTGTTATTGGACAGGCTGCCGTTCAGGCACATATTGTCAGCTCGATTATGGTGATTATCGTGAGTGTCATTGCACTTGCATCCTTTACTGTTCCTCAATATGGAATGGGCATGTCCTTTCGCGTGCTCCGTTTTGTGTCCATGTTTGCTGCAGCTACCTTTGGTTTATATGGGATTGTGCTGTTTATGCTCGTACTCCTTACCCATCTCACACGTCAAAAAAGTTTTGGCACACCGTATTTCTCACCAGATTTTGTGTTCAGCTATAAAAACGAGAACAATTCCATTATTCGATTGCCCTTAAAAAATCAACAGAAAGGAGAACGAGATGGTCAATCATAAAGAGTCGATATCAAGCTATCAGGCAAGTGCCATTATTGCGAATACAACACTAGGCGCGAGTATGATGATTCTGCCACGTGCAATGGCTCAGGCTGCGGCTACACCTGACGGCTGGATTGCACTCTTACTCATGAGTGTCATTTACATTGTGTTTATTTTTGCAAATGTCCTGATGATGAAAAAAGTACCCTTCTCCTCATATTATGATTATACGAATGAGGGACTTGGAAAATGGATTGGCGCGCTTGCTAACCTCTTAATTATTATTTATTTTCTTGGCGTTGCCAGCTATGAAGTACGGGCTATGTCGGAGATGGTAAAGTTCTTTCTGCTTCAAAACACGCCTGTAGCGGTGACAATGATTAGCTTTATTGTGGTCGGTCTTTATCTTGTGATTGGCGGGATTGGTGATTTAGCCAGGCTATTTCCTTTTATTCTGATTGTGACGCTCATCATCTTATTTGTCGCTTACGGACTGAGCGTGCAAGAATTTAAGCTAGATAACCTTCGTCCCGTTTTAGGAGAGGGATTCACCCCTGTCTTCAAATCTTTGAACGCATCAGCCATTTCGTTTGTAGGCATTGAAATGATGCTGTTTATGCCTGCCTATTTGAACACGCAAAAACACACCTTTGCTTATGGTACAGTCGGCTTTTTGATTCCTGCGATCATCTATATTTTCACCTATATTCTTGTGGTTGGTGCGTTCACGGTGAAAGAAACAGCGACTTTGACTTGGCCGACAATTGCCTTATTTCAATCGTTTGATATACAGGGGATTTTTATTGAACGGATTGAATCCTTTTTGCTGATCGTTTGGCTTGTTCAGCTGTATACAAGCTTTGTTGGGTATACATTTTTTGCTGCTATCGGTATATCTAAACTGACTAAGTTTCCTAAAAAGGTGGTCCTCGTTTTAATGGGAATTGTCATTTACTTTGCTGCTATTTTCCCAAAGGATGTTGACACAGTACGTGATTATTTAACTTATGTGAATGATTTATTTTTCCTTTTATTCGGTATCCTCCCGTTTCTCTTATTTATCATCGTGTTTTTTAAAAGGAGGCGGAAAGCTGCATGAAAAAGAACGCAACCTTTGCAATTCTGATCCTTGTTCTATTAAGTGGATGCTGGGATAGTACCAATATTGAGGAGCTGAACATGGCGATTGGTTATGGCTTAGATAAAGGAGATGACGGTCATAAGCTTAAAATATCTATGCAAGTCCTTGTTCCTCAAAAAATTGAGCAAGAATCCAGCGTAAAAGACCCAACAAAGATTATTGAAACGAGCGGAGATTCCGTACATCAAATATTCCGAACAACAACACTTAAAAGTCACCGTATTTTCGCGCAGCAGCTAAGGGTGTATTTATTTTCTGAGGAGCTCATCAATGAGAATAATTTCGACCTCGTCATTAATGAATTTATTCGCGACAATGAAGCGCGGAGAGGAAGCCTCGTCTTTATGACCCCTGAGAAACCTGGGGACATCCTGAAAATCAATGACGATGGACAGCCAGCTTCTTCTACATTATATGATATTTCTGGGAATACTAAATCGACTATACGTATGCTCAAGCCCGTTTCATTAGGAGATATTTCTTCTGCTATGCAAAACAACGTATCTTTTGCTGTTCCGAAAGTCAGTGTGGATCAAGGGAAATTAATAATCGACGGTGCCTCTATTATTAAAAACAAACGTTTTCTCACCAATATCTCTCCGTTAGCCGTGCAGTCATACAATCTGTTGACTGGGGACGGTAAAGGCGGAGTCGTTGAATTTAAATATGATCAGAGCATCTATTCTTTTGAGATATTTAAACTAAAACACAACATTGAAACGAATAAAACAGCCAGTGGGAATTATCAATTTAATGTGTCAGTGGAGCTTGATGGAAGATTGTCTGAGGATTGGAATGAGCGAGAGAACGCATTTAATGAAAAGTATCTTCAAGAAATTGAGCGTGCAGTGGAGCGTCGATTAGAGGAAGATGCAAAAGATTTCATCGAGGAATTACAGCATGAGATCAAAGCTGATATTTGCGGGTTCTATCAAAAGGCGAGTATTGCTTACCCGAAGGATTTTCGAAAAGATGCAAAACATTGGGATGAGATTTTTAGTGAATCAGATATTCAGTACAAAGCAAATGTGAAAATCCGTGACTTCGGGACTAAGGGCGCAACACAATCCTTATAGAGTATGTTAAAATGGTAAGAAAAAAAGGGTGTCAATCATGAAACGAGCTTTACTTTCGGCCGGCATTCTATTTTTGATTCTAGGAATACTCCTGTTAATCGTTGTATTCATGCAATCAAAAGAAGATTTCTTCATTGAAGCCGACAGCTTTTCAAGCACATTTTTGATCGTGATCTATTATGGACAAACCCCTGCGCTCCTTCTTATTGGAGGCGGTATATTCGTCGGACTTTCACAGATCATTGGTTTGCAAGAGAAAAAGGCAGCTTTGGCAAAGGAGAGCGTAAAGCTATTATCCGAGATGAAGAAAGCCCTAGAAGACAAATCGGCCGAGGAGCAGGAGGCTTTTCCAGTTCCTGAGCTCCATCAACTATCCGAACGTCCGATCACAGGACAGAAGGACTAAACTTACGCATGTTCTAGCAGCTTTCTTTTGAAAGCTGTTTTTTTATTTTATTGGATCAGCTTATGACGATGTGCATACACAGCCGCTTGCGTCCGGTCTTCTACATCGAGTTTGGAAAGAATGTTCGTAATATGTGTCTTCACTGTTTTAATTGTAATAAATAGTTCCTCAGCGATGACCTTATTCGATTTCCCATCGGCAATCAGCTTCAAGATTTCCATTTCCCTTGCTGTTAATGCATCATGAAGGATCGATTCATTTGAGGAATGACGAAGTTTATTCATCACCTTTCCAGCTACTTTTGATTCTAGTCTTGGTTCGCCGATACTTGCAGACCGAATGGCATCTGCAATTTCGCCTGCCTTGGATGTTTTTAATAAATAACTTAACGCACCTGCCTCAATCACTGGATAAACTTTATCATCGTCAATAAAGCTCGTCAGAACGATAATGCGAGCATCTTCAATTTCCTGACAAATTCTTTTCGTTGCTTCGATGCCATCCATGCCTTCCATGACAAGATCCATTAAAATGACATCTGGCCGTAATTCAACTGCTAGCTCTACACCTTTTTGTCCATCTGACGCTTCACCAATGACTTCAATATCAGCCTGTGCCTCTAAAAAAGCAGCAAGCCCCATTCTCACCATTTCGTGATCATCAATTAAAAGCACTCGAATCATCGAACGTTCTCTCCTTTTCCTTCATCAAAAATGGGAACCTTCACATCAATTTGTGTTCCTTTTCCTTCAAATGACATAATCTCTGCGACACCGCCTACTTCACTTGTTCTTTCACGAATTGATTCCAGTCCGTAGGAGGCCGTCTTCACATGATCGGTTTGAAAGCCGATCCCATTGTCGATAATCTTCAGCTGCACCTGCCGATTTCGAATGAGCAGACGCACCGTCACCTTTGTCGCCTTTGCATGCCTGAACACATTTGACAGGGCTTCCTGTACAATTCGGAAGAGGTGATCCTCTACTCCTTTTGAGAGCGGTACATCATCTTCTATTTCCCAATCAATATCAATCGGCTGCTTTGCTTGAAATTCATTTAGGAGTTCAATCAAGCCTTTTTTCAAGTCTTTTCCTTCAAGGGTGATCGGTCTGAGATGTAGCAAAAGCGCACGCATTTCATTCTGTGCATCGCCAGCCATTCGTTCGACTAAGCGCATCTGCTTTAAAATCTTTTCATCCTTTTCCTTCATGCCTTCAAGAATCGCAGAGGTCATCATTGAAATTGCAAACAACTGCTGGCTGACCGCATCATGCAGTTCTCGTGCTAGACGCTGACGTTCTTCGGAGACGACCGATTTTTTCATTTGCACCTGCCATTCTGCCCGCTCATTCGAGAGCTTTTGCAAAGAGGCTACTTGACCTTCTACTCGTTTCGCCATTTCATTTAATTGGTCTGCCGCTAAGCCAATTTCATCATCGCCAAGAGACGGCAGTCTGTATGCAAAGTTCCCATTTTCAAACTTTAAAATCGACTCTACAAGCTGATCAAGACGCTTTTTATGCTGATAGCCAAATACATGTGAGGCAGAAACCCCAATGGCAAGACTAATGATCAGTAAAATACAAAAAAACGGGATGCCGAACCAGCGGGTAGAGAGGAGAATCATCGGATCAAGCTGATAATAAAAAAACATGGGCAGCATCGTCATGATAACAACACCAAGTGAGATCCCTACTCCAAGACGAATAGATTGCCACTGGATACCTAGATGGAGTTTCCTCATAAGTATCTCACATCCACATCTCCGATCAGTAAAGAGATGGAGATTTTCACTTTTCGTTTGCTCTCATCGTAATTGTCGGTCATCACATACACTTTACTGCCGAATCCGCTTCTTTTTTCATCAATAATTTTCATATCACCAATGGCAGCCGAAGCACTCACACATACTTCAATATCCTGCGGCACGAAAATATCCACATCTCCGATGAGCCCGCTTATTACGATCGTGCTCTCTTCTTCTGCGATGATGGCCTTTGATAAGTCGATTTTGACATCTCCGATAAACCCTGAAATCGTCAGATCACTTAATTGAAACGGCTTTTTCATCAGTCTGACTTCACCGATAAAGAAGTCATGCTCCTTGCGCGGCTTTGTCTGGCTTTTTGTTTTCTTTTGCTCGCCCTCTTTTTCAAGATTGACTTTCAGAGAAGGCTTATTGCTCTCCGGTGCTTCCTTTTTATCGACATCAAAAACGGGTTTGTTTTTCAATAAGCGATAGCCGGCATATATCAAAAAGGCCGCAAATAAATATCCTGTGAGACTAAACGTAATATTGAGCAGGAATTTTAAAAAGAGAAAGCCGGCAAAAATATAGGAAACTGAACCGAGCCAACGTTTGGATCTTGAGTGCAGCCAATAGCCCGCAAGCGCAAAAAACACAGGCCAAAACAAATCGGCTCCGATCCCAATAATTTTGAGAAATAGATTAATACCAAAAATCACGACAATGATGCCTAAAATTTGATTCCTTGAAAAACGCAGTTGACTCGCCTCCTTCCTTTGTTTCGTTCATTACCGCAGCTTTAAGTTTCCACTTGTCATTTCAATATCGACTAAGTGTGTCCCTTTTCCCCGCGTGCCTGTAAAGCCTCGACCTTCACTATCTGCTTGATCAAAGTGATAGGTGTGATCGACACTTCCACTTGTTTTTTTCACTTGGACATTAAAATCTCCTTCATCCGGCAGGTTAAATTTTGCGCTGCCTGATGTCATGTGAAAGGAGACAGGTGATTCAATGGTATCAAAGCTTGCCGTCAATCTACCACTCGTCATTTCTAGCTGCATTTCCCCTTTGACATCTTTAATATCGGCACGCCCTGAGGTTGCTCCAATATCGCTATTTTTCGCATCGATGTGAGACACAGAGAGTCTGCCAGATGTCGCTTTGATTTCGACATTGTTTGCTGAGAAATTCTCGGCATTGAGGTTTCCGCTTGTTGATTTGAGGATCACATCTTCAAGTGCCAGCTTCCCTTCGCCGTCAATCTCACTGACCCCGCTTCCACCCGTAATCTTCACATTTTTATGATAATCTGTTGGCATTTTGACTAAGAGTTCTCCTTTTTCAAATGAAGTGAAAAACAAGAATCCTTTATTTTCAGCACGGATGTTAAATGTACTGCCTGTTTGTTCCGCATACATTTTCCCTTTTCCACCTACGACCATCACGGAAATATCGGAACGATTTTCAGGCTGTACCTTCACGCAAAATCCAGAAAGAGAAATATCTAATTGATCAATTTCATCTTTTTTCGCTGAAGCTGTTGTGACTGGTTTTTCACGGGAGAAACTCAAATGAAAGAGATTTTCGTTTTTGAAAAGCATCCCAATCATTAAAAAGACACCTACGAGTATACAAATTAGACCAATTAATCGCTTCATTCATACCATCCCTTTATCTTCTGACCTTTTCATTATAAGGAAAAGCGAAACAGAAAGAAATCAAATATCGGAAGAAAAATCCTGCTTTTCTTCCGACCTGTCTCTGATTTCTTAGTTTGCTTGCTTCTGCTCAGGCTTCTTCTCCAGCTTGAGCTTTTGCCATTCTTTTTCAACCTCATCTGCATAGTCTAGGTGAGCATATGCCCCTTGATCTGCAAATTGTGCATAGCTGCCTGCTTTTGTCTCCATTTCTTCGATACGGTTCTCCATTCGAAGAAATTCTTTATATGCACTTTCACTATCTACTTTATTCATAGATTCGTTCATATGCTGCTTTGCCTGTGCGGCATTTGCTCTTGCTATGAGCGCCTGCTTCTTGTCTTTAATATCACGCAGCTTCGTTTCTAACTGCTGCAATTGCTCTTTTAGCTCCTTTAGTTGTTTCACAGATTGCTGATAAGCTTCCTGATATTCCAAATGCTTTTCTTCAAAATACTTCATTTCTGTGAGCGCTTTTCGAGCTAACTCTTCTTCTCCTGCGTGAAATGCCAGCTCAGCCTGCTTCTTTCTTTTTTCAGCAAATGCTTCCGTCTCTTCTGCTTTGCGCAGGAAACCTTGTTGAATCGTTTGCTGTTTGATGATCGCATGTTTCGCTTTGGCAATATCGTCCTCCATATCACGAACGTACTGATTTAGCATGACACGCGGGTTCTCCATTTTATCTAAGCCCTCATTGACCGTTGCAACAAACATATCTCTCATTCTTCTAAATACCATTTGAATTTCCTCCTCTTATTTTTTCTTTAAAAAGTCTTCCCATTCTTGATCAAATGACGTATGCATAGGTTCTTCCATTTTCGGGGACGTGTTTGGCTCCATATATGATCTGCTTGATGATCCTTTTGCCACTTCACCATTGATCATCGTCCAGCCGAAGTAGAGAAGCCCCCCAGCTAGTGCGATTCCAAGGATAAATGGCAGAGCTTGCACAACGATCATGACACCAATGACTGCTAGAATGACACCGAAGGTTTTACTGCCTTGCTCATATTTCTTTACACCTACATAGATGAGCCACGCCCCAATCAGAATCGGGATCAGCCCTCCTAGTGAACCACCGAAGAAGATGGATAGACCGACAAACATTAAAATCGAACCGATGATGGTTTTACTTGTTATTTTCATCTTCATGCCTCCTTTCTTGCTCCTTGCTTTTACTATAGTCAAAAAAGAAAGCTGGCAAAACGTGTCGCAGATTGATCTTTCATTGCGACCAGAGTCGTAACTTCGCTCAGACTGAGCGGTAGAATCCAATAAAAAAGCACTCTTCAATGAGAAGAGTGCTCAGATTGTTGACAAAGGGCTAAAATGATCTTTATTTTAGCCCTTTGTCTTCTTTTCTTTATTTAGACCGAAATACGTTTGCACTTCGTTCATATTCAACATCCGCTTCACCGAGCCGATGATTCACGATTCGGGCAGCTGCAAATAAATAGTCAGATAGGCGGTTTACATATGTGAGCGCAACTGATGGAATCTTCTCCTGCTTCGCAAGCGTCACCATATGCCGCTCTGCTCTTCTGACGACTGTCCGCGCCACATGTAAGAGAGCTGCGCCTTCCTGGCCGCCCGGTAAAATAAACTTCGTGAGCGGCGCGGCTTCTTCTACATAGACATCCATTCTTTGCTCAAGGACTGCTACAGACGCTTCCGTTAATTTACCTTCTTTCGGTGGTTTCACTGCTGCTAAATCACCGCCGCAGTCAAACAACTCGTGCTGTATCATAATCAGCTCTGACAAAATGTCTTGAAACAATTCGCCATGCTGACGTAATTTTGCATGTGCGAGTCCAATAAAGCTATTCGCCTCATCTAACGTGCCATAAGCCTCTACTCTCACATCATCTTTATCAGCTCTTCCGCCGATCAAGCCTGTTTGGCCCTGATCCCCGGTTTTGGTATAAAGTTTCATTGGTGTTCCTCCTTCTCTATTGCTTTGTCCTTTTAGTATAACCTGAAGTGAAAAGGATGTATTTGTTTAACTAAAGCACTGTGATGTTCATCGCATCATAAACAAAAAAAGCGAACCCTTTGGTTCACTTTCAAATGGCATTTAATGAATAAAGAAGACGGTGCACTTTCTGCTTTAATCTTTCGTGTAAATGCTCATCATCTTCTGTTTCTTGCATACCCGCAGCAGCGATACAAAGATGATGAATGGACATGCTCGTCTCCTGTTTCATCATATGGACAAGCTGCCCCACAAGCTGAACAGACGCTCCGTCTGATATAGACTCTTTCAGTACAAGCCAAATGGTCAGCTCTCCTTGATGACGCATGCCGTAAAGCACCATGTCGTCGTCTGTGTCTTCAGCAGCAAATTGTTTTGGTCCACTTGCTTGGTCGTAAAACAATAGTCCTTCCCGATCTTCCAGCTCATCTCGAAGCATCTCACTTCCCGTTCCGAGAGACCTTTTCCAAAAGAAGCCGCCTTTTTTCTGATATGAGGAAAGGATGCGAAGCGGCTGTTTGAGGGAAAACGTCATTCCTTCTCCGCCATGCGTTTTCCAGCCATCCGCTAACTTTGCATTTGATGCTACAGAAGCCCCCGCAGGCTCAATGATCACCTGAGGGTTTGCCCTTCGCGGATGTTGGAGCGGTGTTACATTTGTTTCATATACTCGGTTGATTCGCTCAGGCGTCAAGACGTGATGCGGCAGCCCTGCCATCTCTGCCTTTCCTTCATCAAGCAGGAGCAGCCGATCACAATACAAACTGGCGATGTTCACATCATGAAACACACCGATTACCGTCAGCCTAGAGGAAGTGGTCTCTTCTTTAATTAAATCAAGCAAGTCTTTTTGATAGGCCAAATCAAGAAAACTGGTTGGTTCATCCAGCAATAAATAGTCAGGCTGCTGGGCTAATGCCTGTGCCAAGTACACACGCTGCTGTTCTCCCCCGCTTAGCTCATGAATGGATTGATCCTTAAATTGTGCAACATCCGTTTGTTCCATTACTTTGTTGATGATCTGCATATCTTCTCGTGTAACAGATTGCAGCCATCCTTTTTGATATGGATAACGACCGAATTGAACCGTTTCTTCCACTGTAAATGAGAAGGCTTGGTCCGTTTTCTGCGGTAGAACAGCCATTTTTTGTGCAAGTGCCTTTGGACGGTAAGATTGAATCAGTTGACCGCTCAGGCGTACCTCACCACTGTCAGGTTCCAGCAGCCCAGAGATCATTTTAAGCAAAGTCGACTTCCCGCTTCCATTTGGACCAAGTATACCGAGAAATTCGCCTTGCTTTACCTCAAGACTGATGCCGCGTATGACCTCTTTCTCTCCATATCCACCTTTAATTTCCTTCACTTGAATCATAGATGAGTCCCTCCTCTATATTTACGAATGAGGATGATGCCGAATACAGGGGCACCAATTAACGCTGTGATGATGCCGATCGGTAATTCAGTCGGCTCAATGATCGTACGCGATAACACATCTGCTAAAACAAGAAAGGAAGCGCCATTCAGCATAGACAAAGGCAGGAGGTGCCGGTGGTCTGTAATAGCTAAGAGGCGAATAAAATGCGGAATCACAAGTCCCACAAATCCGATCGTTCCTGATACCGCTACCGCACTTCCAGTCAGAATTGATCCAGCAAGCAGCACGATATATTTGCTCCTTTTCACATGTACACCTAATAGCTTTGCCTTCTCCTCGCCATACGTCATAACATTCAAATCTCTCCCCATCAGCATTAATGCAAAGGTCCCAATCAGAAAGAAAGGAAGGAAAAGCACAATATAGCGCCAGCCCCTCATGGACACACTGCCAAGAAGCCAATGAATAATCTCTTTTAGATCATCACCCGTTAAAGCAATCATCAATGAAATAAGCGCGCCCAAAAAAGAACTGAAAATCACCCCTGTTAAAATTAACGAGGAGATGCTCATCCCCCGATGAACAAGACGTGCAAAAAAGAGGACGAGACATAAGGTCACAAGTGCTGTTGTCATACTGAAAAAAGGCAGTGTGAAACTGCCGAGCAAAGGGAGCTGCAAACTGAAAAATAGGGTCGCGACAGCTCCAACTGATGCACCTTGAGATACCCCCAGTGTATATGGGTCAGCAAGCGGATTTTTTAATAAGCCTTGAAAAGCTGCTCCAGATAACGCCAGCGCTGCTCCGACTAGTGCCGCTAATATCACTCTTGGCAGCCGGATATTCATCATAATATTGCGATCAATTGAATCTATTGTGCCTATCTGCACACCGAATAGTTCGTGAACAAATATACGGAGAATAGAAGGAATGGGAATCCCTAAGCTTCCAAAGGAGATTCCCATTCCAATGCTCACCACAAGAAGTAAAGCACTTAGTGTGTATGCGATGATGAATTTATTTGAAGGTGTCAGGATAGATGCTTTTCGCAAGAGCCTCGACTCCTTCAACCAATCGCGGTCCCGGTCTTGATGCGAGATCCGTATTCAATTGAAAGACTTGTTTTTCCTTCACTGCTTTGATCGCATTCCAGCCGTCTCTCTTTTTCAGATCAGCTAAACTGGAACCATCAATTGTGACGATTACGTCAGGGTTTCGTTTGATAATCGATTCTTCTGTCATTTGCACCCAGCCAGTTTGATCACCAGCAGCATTTTTCGCATGGATTACAGAAAGCATTTCGTCCATAAATGTATGAGTTCCTGTTGTATAAATTTCAGGAGTACCTGACACTTCAACAAAGACTGTTTTTTGTTTGTCTTTTGAGATCGCCTCTGCTTGTTTCTTGATGTTATTCAATTTTGCTTTCATCTCGTCTACAAGCTTTGTTGATGTTTCTTTTGCACCTGTTGCTTCACCAATCATATTGATCGATTTGTACACATCCTTAAAGGAAGTGGCATCATTTACAGTCAGTACTTGAATCCCTGCATCCTCTAGCTGTTTAAATCCATCTTTTGATCCCATCTGCGAGGCATGAGCTAGTACCAGATCAGGTTTTAAGGAAATAACCTTCTCGACATTGAATTCAAGTCCGCCAATTTTCTCTACCTTTTCAACTTCCTTTGGATAATTGTCAAAATCAGATCGTCCAACCATTTTATCTCCAAGACCAAGCGCATAGGCAACTTCTGTATTACTTGGAATTAATGAAACAATTCGTTTAGGCTGTTCTTTGATGTCAACTGTTTTACCAGCTGCATCTTTAATCGAGACAGGAAATGCCGCAGCCGCTGTTTCGTTATTTTGTGAACTCTTTGCTTTATGGTCTGTTTCAGCACCTGCACATCCTGCTAAAACACCCATCACAAGCAGGAGCGATAGCCAAATGGCCGTTAACTTTTTCATGAATGAACCCCCTGATTTATGTACTGCTTGACGAAATCTCTTCCGTCAATTCTTTTCTAATTTCGGGAATATTATACTACAGTGCAGATAGGTTGTATATGTGATTTCTAAAAGCGTCTTTTTCGTTCTGATATAAGAAAAACAGCCTTTAAAAAGACTGTTTTTCACCCATCTATTTATTAATTTGTTCCCCATTGATGACGACTTTCTGAAAAGAAGGCGCTACTGCATGCTCCAAAGAAAGCGGATACGTCACATGATCTATGACACAATTTTTCATGTTGAAATGGGTCACAGGAGAATGTGGGTAGGCGGCTATTTTCACACCATATCTTCCGCCGCTGCTTTTCAATTCTTCTACTTCAATATGACGTACAACAGGACGATGTGGACCCGCATCCCCTTCCTCATACATCATGTCGATACAGACCACTTCATGCTTTAGGCTTTTGACTGTGTTGTTTTTAAAGTAAATATGTTCAATGGTCCCGCCTCTGACAGAGTTGGTTTTAATCCGAAGTGCCCGGTCAAGGTTCGGACTATCCATTACATTATTCTCTGCATAGACATACCTTACCCCGCCAGAGATTTCACTCCCAATCGTCACTCCGCCGTGTCCATCACGCATCTCATTTCTACGAATGACAATGTTTTCAGACGGAATCCCTATTCTCCGTCCGTCCTCGTTCCTTCCAGATTTAATGGCAATACAATCGTCGCCATTATCAAAATAACAATCTTCAATGAGCACATTCCGGCAAGATTCCGGATTGACACCATCTGTGTTTGGTCCATGCCCAATAATATGGACTCCACGGACAATCACATGTTCACTCAGTACAGGGTGAATTTGCCACATCGGTGAATCCTTCACTGTCACTCCCTCAATAAGAACTTGCTGACATTGGTAGGGCTGGATAAAGCTTGATCTTAAATAATGCCCTTCTCCAAACTCTCTTTCTTCTACTGATATTCTCTTTTCAGCCATCTCAAATAGAAGCTGACGATCCCGATCTTGAGAAGGCTGGCCATTCGTGCCATATTTCCAAGGCCACCAATGATGCTCATCCCCTCCGCCATCAAGCGTTCCAGCTCCTGTAATGGCGATGTTTTCTGCATGGTGTGCATAAATGAGAGGTGAATAATTATAAAGCTCAACCCCTTCATATCTTGTCAGTACAAGCGGCAGATAATCCTTTGGGTTTTGGCTGAATGTCACATACGCTTTCTCATGCAAATGCAATTCTACATGACTCTTCAATTCTAGCGCACCTGTCACAAACGTCCCTTCCGGAATCAGCACACGTCCCCCTTTCAAACGGTGCGCATCATCAATGGCAGACTGGATCGCATCTGTTGAAAGCTCGATTCCTTTTGCATCTGCACCATAAAGAACCACATTAAATTCACGATCAGGGAACAGCGGTGCTTTTATCTGTTTTAACACTTGATGGATTCCGTTTGCTTCTTTGTCTTTCTTCCCTTGCCTTGCTAAACGAGTGAGTCCAATCCCCGTAAGTACCGTTCCTGCTGTGATATACATCAAATCCCGTTTTCTAGACACATTATGATCCCCCAGTCGCCTTAAAGTGTGACACCTGTTTTGAAAATAGCCAGCTCTCTAAAATTGTTTTTTTCATGATTTAATAGCTTTCCGCTCGCCACATCAATGACCGTTGAAATGAATTTTTCTAACACAATATCTTCTGGTACATCTTCAAGCAATTCTCCCGCATTAAAGTCAATCCAATGTTTTTTTGTTTCATATAAGGCTGTATTCGTCGAGACTTTCATTGTTGGGACAAACGTGCCGAATGGTGTCCCTCTACCTGTTGTAAAAAGAACCAACTGACAGCCAGAAGCGGCAAGAGCAGATGAGGCAACCAAATCATTTCCCGGGGCACTTAACAAATTTAAACCCTTTCGCTTCAGCAATTCCCCATATTTCAATACATCTTGAATGTCAGAAGTTCCTGCTTTTTGTGTACAACCGAGAGATTTATCCTCTAATGTCGAAATTCCACCTGCTTTATTTCCCGGGGAAGGATTTTCATATACTGGCTGTCGATGATCCATGAAGTATTGTTTAAAGTCATTGATCATTTGCACAATATTGTCGAAAGTCGCTTCTGATTCCGCTCTCTCCATTAAAATCGTTTCTGCTCCAAACATTTCGGGCACTTCTGTTAACACTGTCGTGCCGCCTTGAGCAACAATAAAATCGGACAGCCTTCCTAAAAGCGGATTTGCGGTAATTCCGGAGAATCCATCTGATCCCCCGCACTTCAA
This sequence comes from Bacillus sp. SIMBA_005, assembly GCF_046535585.1. Classification (NCBI taxonomy): domain Bacteria; kingdom Bacillati; phylum Bacillota; class Bacilli; order Caryophanales; family Bacillaceae; genus Bacillus; species Bacillus sp. SIMBA_005. The sequence goes on from NZ_JAWRWI010000005.1 coordinate 175,359, forward strand.
GCCGATTTTCAGCTCAGATAACGGGATTTCTTCACGGTGATCTTCTTTCGCTGCCTCATAAATTTCCTTGAGTAAAGCAACTCCCGTCTCAATCTCATCTCCTACTTCTTGGCTTCTTAAAAATTTCACTCTCTCACGGTCATAATCACCTAATGTAGACTGAAAATGGTCAATATCGTTATTTTCACAACCAAGTCCGAGGACAAGCACTCCTCCAGCATTGGGATGCTTCACGGCATTTTGTAAAATGGTTTTTGTATTCTCATGATCGTCCCCAAGCTGTGAGCATCCGTAATTGTGCTTTAACACGAGAGCTGTTTCAAACGGATGGATGCTTCCGCCCATTTCAGCGGTAAAAATTTGAATGATTTGATCGGCGATGCCATTTACGCATCCAACGGTTGGGACAATCCAAAGCTCATTTCGAATCCCGCTTTCCCCATTTTTTCGTTTATATCCTTTAAATGTAAGGTTCTTTTTTTCATAGGGGTTATTTGTAAAAGAAGGCTCGTATTCATAATCGAGCTTGCCTGATAAATTGGTTTTGATGTTATGTGTATGCACCCACTCTCCAGCAGAAATGGCAGTCGTTGCATGCCCAATAGGGTAACCATATTTCATGACATTCTCTCTTTGCTTGATATCAGCCAATGCAAACTTATGACCTTTGGCGATGGTCTCTTTTAAAATAACGGAATGATCTTGATGATGTAGCTCCTCCCCTTGTTCAAGTACTTTTAAAGCAATACCGACATTATCTGAAGGGTGAATCACAATAAAATCTTTCATGCCTTCTCCCCCTGACTTTCATATTGATGTTGTAGCATTCGTTGAACAGCCGCTCTCATCCCTTGCTCCTTTATGAGGGTAAGCTGGTCAGCTACAGCGTAAACCAAATCATTTATATCCGTTAAATTTCTCCCCCATAATTTCTCACATGATAGAATCTTTGCTGCGATCGTTTCATTAGATTGGTTCTCTTCTTCAAAGGCTTCCTTCATGAATGCCAGTACAGTCTCATCATCCTTTATCTTTTCTGCATGTACTCTGTAAAAATAAATGAGGCTGCTGAGTGAAAACACGAGTTTCATTGGCAGCTGTTTCTTTTGCTCAACATAATCGAGCAATGACGGGAGAATACGGGTTCGAAACTTAGATACACCATTAAGCGCAATATCCAGCAATTGATGCTTCACAAATGGATTGCAAAAGCGATCCCAAACCGATTGTGTATAAAGAAGAAGCTCATCTCGAGAGAGCTCAAGCCCTGGCAGTACTTCCTCCTCCAGCAGCCGCCGGATGAACGTGCCGACATCCTCATCATCCACAGCTTCTTTTACAGTTTCTACCCCGCATGAGTAAGCGATTGGCACCATTGCTGTATGAGCACCATTTAAAATCCGTACCTTGCTCATGCGATAAGGCGCAATATCCTCTACAAAAAGGACATTTAAACCTGCTTCTTGAAAGGGAAGCTCTTTTTGTACGAAGGCAGGTGCTTCAATAACAAAGAGGTGATAGTATTCTGCCGTGACAAGCAACTCGTCGATGTATCCCTCTTCCTTTTGGACAATTTCAGCTGCTTCCTTAGAAAACCCAGGAACAATCCGATCCACAAGCGTATTACAAAACGTATTGGCTTCCTTGATCCATGTGATAAATGCAGACGGCAGATTCCACTCAGCTGCCATGTCTATCACATATTCCTTCAAGCGATCACCGTTATGTTCGACCAGTTCACATGGAAGGATGATCAGCCCTTTTTGTTCATCACCAGCAAATGCTTTAAACCTGTGATATAGGAACGCCGTCAGCTTTCCTGGAAAACTAGCTTGCGGTCGATCCTCCAAGCGATCGGCCTTGCTGAACATAAGTCCTGCCTCTGTCGTGTTTGAGAAGACAAAGCGAAGATCGGGGTTTTCAGCTACTTGTAAAAAAACATCATAATCCGTATACGTACTGATTCCTCTGCTGATCGATTGAATGATCATGCGCTCATTCATTTCTTGCTGGTCATGATAGCCCTGTATACATAAAGTGTATAAGCCATCTTGTTCATTTAAAGCTGCAACAGATCCTTTTCTCGGAGGAACAATTACAGCTCTTCCTTTAAAATCTGTGCAGTCGTTCAGCTTTTGAATGTGCCAATTAATAAAGCCTCGCATAAAATTCCCTTCACCGATCTGCAAAATCGTTTCAGGATACTCAGGCACCGGATATATCGTTTTTGATAAACGTCTCAAATGGATTCTCCTATCTGTAATTTATGCACACGTGAACATTTCTCTATAAAAGATGCTGATTACTGCATCTTTTTGACTGAATCTCTAATCATCAGCTCTGTGTGGACATACACTTTTTCCATATGATCTTCTTCTTGCTTTTCACCGTTAATGACGGATAGGATGGCCTCTGCTCCAAGTGCACACATTTTTTCGATTGGCTTTTTCACCGTTGTCAGTGCAGGCGTGGTATAGGATGAAAATGCAATATCATCAAAACCGATAATAGAGACATCACCCGGGCACGTCTTGCCCTTTGCATATAAAGCATTCATCGCACCAATGGCCATGTCATCATTAGAGCAAAAAAGTGCTGTTGGCGGATGATCAAGGGTCAGCAGGGATTCCATTGATTCATAGCCGCTTTTCATATGATAGTCACCCGCGATCATATATTCTTTTTTCATAGGAATATGGTGATCAATTAACGCTTGGAGAAAACCAGCTTTTCTCTCCTGAGTCGATTTAAAGCCTTCTTTTCCTTCAATGATGGCGATTTGTTGATGGCCTTGCTGAATGAAATAGTGCGCTGCCTGGTATGCTCCTTGACTATCATCTGCTAATATATTCATCACTTCATTACTTTCTACACGGCGGTTCAACACAATGATTGGAATGCCCTGTTTCTTGACATGATGGATAAACGCTTCATCGTGCTCACTTTGGCTCATCAGCAAAATGCCATCGTAGCGCTGCTTATGAATGGTTGTGTAATCGTGAAAATCGTCAATACCCCTAACAAACAAATTGTAATGCTCTGTCATGACGCTATTGACGCCTTTTAACGCATCCACAAAGAAGCTTGAGGATGTGCCTTCTGTTAAACTCGTAAAAAACAGACCGATTGTAAACGATTTTTGTGATACAAGGCCTCTGGCATGGACATTTGGTGAATAATTCAGCTGTTTTGCAATCGACAAAATCTTTTGTTTTGTCTTCTCTTTAATAAAAGGACTGTTATTCAAAGCCCTTGATACTGTGGTATGAGAGACATTTGCCAATTTTGCTATGTCTTTAATTGTGACTGTCATGCTATTCCGCCTTTTATGATTTTTTTCCATCTTATCATAAAACCGCTTTCATTTTCTTGTCTTTCTCTTCATGTGATTTTACTTTGATGATAGAGCTGCTTTGCCCGGTCAAATTGAAAATATTGCTTGGCGTTTTCATAGCTGATACCTTTCACAATGCCCCCTAACAGCTCAAGGTCATAGGGGACTTCTCCTTTTTCTACCCAATCCCCGATAATATCACAAAGCAGCCTTCGGAAATATTCATGCCTTGTATAGGACAAAAAGCTTCTTGAATCAGTCAGCATTCCGATAAATCGGCTGATCAGTCCGATACTGGAAAGAGCCATCATCTGCTCTGTCATTCCTTGTTTCGTATCATTAAACCACCAGGCTGTGCCGTGCTGCATCTTCCCCGGTGTCTTCCCGTCTTGAAAGCTTCCAGCCAATGTTGATATCACGACATTATCCCTTGGATTCAAGGAATACAAAATCGTGTTTGGCAATGCATCTTTTTGTTCTAAACGATCTAATATGCGGCAAAGCGGCTTTGCAATGTCTTCGTCATTCATCGCATCGTACCCCGTATCTGGTCCGAGCCGCTCAAACATTTTCGTATTGTTATTTCTAAGTGCATTGATATGAAGCTGCATTGCCCAGCCACGCTCACAGTAAGCCTGACCTAGCATAATGAATGTCTCTGTTTTAAATTTGATCTTCTCTTTTTCCGTCAATGGATGACCAGACATTCTTTTATGAAAGATAGTCTCCACTTCTTCTTGTGTCGTTTCTTCATATGTCATTTCATTAATAGCATGATCCGAGATCAAGCAGCCGTGTTCATGGAAAAAATCAATTCTCGCTCTGAGGGCATGTAAGAAGTCTTGGTAGGATTGTATTGGAATAGCTGAAGCCTCTGCCAGCTCATGAACATATTTTTCAAACAGATCATTCGCTATATCTAGAGCTTTATCAGGTCGAAACCCTGGAAGCACTTGTACAGAGAATCCCTCTTCCCGCAGTTTTTGATGATATTGAAGTGAATCGACCGGATCATCTGTTGTCACAACGGTTTCAACGTTTGATTTCATGATGAAGTCTCTCGCCCCAAATCCCTCTCCTTGCAGCTTTTCATTGACTTTCTGCCAAATGATATCTGCATTTTTTTCATTTAATAGGTCTTCGACTTCGAAATACCTTCTCAGCTCTAGATGGGTCCAGTGATAGAGCGGATTTCCTATGGTCATAGGGACGGTCTTCGCCCACGCCAAAAATTTATCATCATCAGATGCATCACCCGTGACGTGCGTTTCAGGAATGCCATTTGCTCTCATGGCCCGCCATTTGTAATGATCTCCATAAAGCCAAGCCTCAGTGATATTTCGGAAGGTTTTATTTTCATAGATGTCTTTAGGACTTAAATGGCAATGGTAATCTATGATTGGAAGGTCCTTTGCAAACTCATGATATAACTTTTCCGCCGTTGGACTGTTTAGTAAAAACTGCTCATCTAAAAAGGCTTTCATCAAATTCCCCCATCCCTCTTATCGTATGAAAATGATTTGTTCACGTTAACAATTTAATTGTAATCGTTTACAAAGTTGATTTCAATCCTAAAATAGGAAAAAACGATCTCCTTCAGAAAGGAAAATCGTTTTTTGTCTATTTTACAGGGGGTGATTTTTTTAGGATAATCGCAATAGTTGTTCCAGCACCAGGTTCACTTTCTACTTGAATATCACCGTCATGCAGTAAGACAAGCTCTTTTGCTATTGCCAGACCAAGTCCTGTTCCATTCGTTGGGTCATTTGTATTTGTCCCTCTATAGTAGCGGTTAAATAAGTGATCGACCGTTTCTTGTGCCATTCCGCATCCGTTGTCTTTCATTTCGATCCGAACTTCTTCATCTGTTTCAGACAAAACAGCTGTAATATGCGTGCCTTTTTGGTTATGCTTGACTGCATTCGCCAGCAGGTTCTCAATCACTCGCCTGAACCAAGCTTTGTCGATCTCAAAGATGACACCGCTAGTTTGATCTTCAAAAGAGGATGAAAAATCCTCAGAAAAAGAGCTTCTTGAAAACTCGTCCATAATAGAGGCTAAAAATTCACCCAGCTCGACCGGCTTTCGATTAATAGGCAAGGCCCCATTTTTCAATCGATACGTGAGGTTTAAATCTTCAATCAAGGTCGACATGTATTCTGATTTCTCACGAATCACCTGTCCCATTTCCATGACTTCTTCCTTGGACCATTGATATTGATCAGATTCAAGCATGAGCCCGTAGCCGTAAATGGTACTAAGTGGTGTTTTCAAGTCATGAGACAATCCTGCAATCCATTCTTCCCTTGTGGTTTGAATTTTTCTACGGTTTTCTTCATTCTCTTTTAATGTAAGCGTGAGCTGATCCATTGTTTTTAGGATATCCTCAAATAATCGGTATTCCCGCTTAATACGACCTTTTTTATTTTTACTGATTGGAATTCCTTTTCTATTTGTTGGTTCCTGCAATTTATTTCTAGATAAGAAAATCAGCCAGCGGATAATGTGATAGATCGGAAGACCATAGCGATACGAGTACCATAATGTCATGACGATAATAACCGTAATCACAAGACCTGCAATTAAAATGGTTGTATATTGATTTAATGCGTCTGTTTCTTTATCGTATAATCCATCTGGGCTGTATACTTTATTTGGTACAGAAATAATGATATACAGATTTTTATTCACTCTAATATAAGACAGATCACTTCTAAACTCCCAAGGCTTTGATTGATACTTGAGCAGTTCAACATCTGTTACATCATGTTTCAAATTGGTATTGGCTCGAATGCCTTTTAAATATTTCCCTTCATCATTGAACAGGTGCACCGACCCATTCATTCTCTTCAAGAATTCTTTCGTTTCAACCGAATATTGAGAGAGTGCAGCCAAATTTTTCTCGTTCTGCTTCAAATAATTGGCTACCTTTGTGCTGTTTGTTTTAAACCCATATAGCACGATAAAGCTTTTTTGATCAATCTCAATTGGCCAGAAGTACATCTTATAATCTTTATATTGCCTTTTTTCAAAGATCTTGATCATTTCATCCTTTTGATAGGATGTTGGAATGGACTTGGGGCGGTGATAACTATAGACGTTATGTTTTTTTGAATCAATCACTTGCAGCCAGCCGTCTCGTTTTCTCACTGCTTGCTTGAGCTGATCATCGGCTTCCATTTCTCCATCCTCGTTAAAATAAAGCCAGCTCATGAGTGTATCTCCATCAGCTTTTGTTAAACCGGTTTCAGCCATGTTCTCGTAGTATTTTTTTAAATATAAATTATCAGAGAACGTATTTCCGATTAACAAAATGGCAATCACAATAAACATTTGTCCGACAAAGTGAAAGAAAAGTTTTGCTCGTAAATTCATGAATTAATGATGAACCTTTACTGGGTGTGGTATAAATTTATATCCCATTCCACGGATCGTCACAATATATTCGGGCTGACTCGGATCTAACTCGATCTTTTCTCTCAGCTTTCGAATATGAACCATGACGGTGTTGTTATCACCATATGATGGAACGCCCCATACTTTCTCATAGATTTGATCTTTTGAAAGAACCACATTCGGATGATCACAAAAGTACTTCAGCAAAGAAAGAAGCTGAGCAGAGCATGCAGTCAACTCTCCTCTTACTTTCAATTCAGCTGAATGAGGATGATAAGAGAAATGAGCATATTCATATTGACTTTGAGCCTCTTCTTGCTCTTCCTTTAAAGAGATATAAGTTCGGTTTAAGTGAGCCTTAATTCTAGCCACAAGCTCTAGCGGATTAAATGGCTTTGTGATGTAATCATCTGCCCCTTGAGCAAAGCCGGTCAGTTTATCTACATCAGACGTTCTTGCAGTTAAATAGAAAATGGGTGCTTTCGTATATTTTCTCATTTCAGGAAGAACATCAAAACCAGACTTACCGGGCATCATCACATCTAGAAGTAAGAGGTGGATGTCCTCGTTTTTGACAACATCTAATGCTTCATCTGCATGGTAGGCTTTATATATATGCTTGAAACCTTCTTTTTTTAATACGCGTTCAACCATTTTGACAATTGCTTCTTCGTCATCTGCAATCAATATTTTTGCTGTTTCCACGCATCTCTTTCCTTTCTAGCTATGATCTCTAACCGTATATTACCATTGTCTAAAGTAAAAAAGTACCTCTTTTCTGCATAAAAGCGAAAAAATATCAACTGGGAAAAATGGTGGTACTAGGAAGTTTCAGAGACGCAAAAAAAACTCGGCTATTCCACCGAGTTCCTTTTACTTCTATTATCCATTCACAGCTTCTAGCTTTCTTTCATGGTTCACCAAATCATATGTTAAACAGATCGGCTTATTCGTTCTAGGATCAAGTACGATTTCTGCATCAATGTGGAATACCTGACCAAGCACCTCTTTGGTCATGACCTCATGAGGCGACCCATCTTTGATGACTTTTCCTTGATTGAGAGCAATCATGTAATGAGAAAAACGTGCGGCATGATTCAAATCATGAATGACCATCAACACAGTTCGTCCCTGTTCTCTGTTTAACCGTTCTAGCAGCTGAAGAATCTCGAGCTGATGTGCCAGGTCCAAATACGTCGTCGGCTCATCCAATAGAAGCAGTTCTGTTTCCTGGGCAAGTGCCATTGCAATCCATACACGCTGACGCTGTCCACCAGAAAGTGCTTCAATTGGCCTGTCATGAAAAGCAATCATGCCCGTTTCCTCAAGTGCCCATCTGATGATTCGTTTATCTTCATTTGATAAGCGACCAAATCCATTTTGATGTGGGAAACGTCCATATGACACCAGCTCATACACTGTCAGTCCGCTTGGTGCTTCGGGTGTTTGCGGTAGGATCGCCATTTGTTTTGAAATTTCTTTTGTAGGCGTTTGATGAATAGCCTGACCATTTAAGTAAACAGCGCCTTGATTGGACTTCATGATACGGGACATTGTTTTTAAAATTGTTGATTTCCCGCACCCATTCGGTCCGATCAATGTTGTCACCTTGCCTTTTGGGATACTGATATTTAAATCCTCTACAATCAAACGGTCCTGATAACCGATACATAGCTTTTCTGTTTCAAGCGATTTCATATGTTTTTCTCCTCCCTCATTAGTTCGTTTTCATCAATAAGTAAATGAAGTAAGGTGCACCTAAAGCAGAAACGACTAGACCAACTGGCACCTCTGATGGTGCAAGTATGACACGGCCGAGTGTATCCGCCAGTAATAATAACAGTGCGCCAATCAACGCGGAGGCTGGTATCATTCCTTGGTGCTTTGGTCCAACAAGCTTTCTCGCCAAGTGCGGTGCGGCTAACCCTAAGAAAGAGATACTCCCTGCAACAGCGACACTTGCACCTGCTAATGCAACGGCAATCAGCATCATAAAGCTTCTTTCTTTATGAACTGAAATCCCTAATCCATAGGACAGCTGGTCACCTAAATTCATGATATTTAAGTAGCGTGCTCTCACAAGCGCTAACACAAGGAAAATAAGCATCCATGGCAAAACTGATAGGACATACGTCCAGCTTGAGCCCCAAATGCTTCCTGATAACCACACAATGGCTTGGTTAAAATCATTTGGGCTCATTTTTAATTGAATGACCACAATTGCTGCTGAAAACGCAGCATTGACGCCAATACCCGTTAAAATCAAGCGAACAGGTGTGATGCCTTTTTTCCACGCTAACACATAGATAAGAAATGCAGCAAAGGCTGCACCTGCAAATGCGAAAAGCGGCAGTACAAAAATCGTCAAATGACCTAAGTTCGACATCGTGCCTTGAAATGCAAAGATAAAAAGCACAACAGCAAACCCTGCGCCCGCATTCACACCAAGAATACCAGGATCAGCTAAGCCGTTTTGAGAAACACCTTGCCAGATAGCTCCTGAAACAGCAATAGAAGCACCAACAAGTAAAGCGATGATCATTCTTGGAAGTCTAAATTCGAACAGCACCAGCTCATCCATGTCACTTCCGAGTCCAAAAAATGTTTTCAATGTATCTATCGGAGAAATACGAATTTCTCCGGTATTTAAACTAATCAAAAATACCACGACGATGGCTAAAAAGATCATCAGCATCGTTCGTTTATATTTCTTTTTCTTTGCCTGCTGCACCATTTCCATTTAAATTCCGCTCCTTTCACGTCTAGCTAAGTATAAGAAGAAAGGAACGCCTATAATCGCAGTAATGGCACCAACTGGTGTTTCAAATGGAGCATTGACCAGTCTTGCAGCAACGTCTGCATAAATTAACAAGATGGCCCCTAAAATAGCTGAGCAAGGGATGATCCACCGGTAGTCCACTCCGACCAAGAATCGAGTGACATGGGGAATGACAAGCCCGATAAAGCCAATTGAGCCTGCCACTGACACAGCAGCACCGGTTAAAAGAATCACGACCAATATTCCTAGCACCTTGACCGTTTTCGTATACTGCCCGAGCCCTTTAGCCAATTCATCACCTAAGCTCAGTACAGTGATCGAGCGAGCAAGGATCATCGCAATCACAAGCCCTACGATGGCGACTGGAATAACGACCTGAATGTTGCTCCAATTCAAGCCTGCCACGCCGCCTGCGTACCAAAAACTCATGTCTTGAGCGACGTCAAACCGAATGGCAATTGCTGAAGAGATCGAGCTTAAAAGAGCTCCAACCGCCGTACCCGCTAGTGCGAGCTTCACTGGGGTTAGTCCTCCCTTAGACAGGGTACCGACACCAAACACAATAGATGCACCGAGTGCGGCTCCAGCAAATGACCAAAGAATTAATGTGAAAGATGATTGGCCAGGGAAAAATGCAAATGCTATCGCAATCGCAAATGCAGAGCCATTTGTCACACCCATAATTTCAGGAGACGCAAGCGCATTTCTTGTCATCCCTTGCATGATGGCACCAGATACAGCTAAAAAGGCACCGACGAGTGCAGCCCCAACTGTACGCGGCAGCCTCAATTCCCGAATGATTTGATGTGAAGTTTGCTCTTGATCAAAATGAAAAATGGCTTCCCATACCGTGTGTAGATGAATATTTGCTGCTCCTAATGATACCGATAAAAAAAGACCAAATGCTAAAGCGATGATTCCTATGATGACAACAGCTGCTGTTCCAAAAGGCTTCGTGACAATATCCATTGCATCGTCCTTGGCTGGCAGCTGCTTATTCGATTGTGAGCCCAAAACCAGTCTCTTCCTTTCCGTTCATATCTATTCCTTATCAGTGATAATGATTATCAATCTCGAAGTCTAGTATATCATTTTCTTTCCTTTTTGAAATCATTGTTCTGAACATTTTCTTTATTTTCATCAAAAAACCGGGAGAAATTCACCATTTTTCTTTAGGTCCTAACATAGCCGATGCATTTTTCATTCCATCGTGTTACGATATAATTGAAATTGAGAATCATTATCATAAGAACGTGAATAGGAGAGAATCTTTGTGAAAAAACGATCTGGATTTCTTTTGATATCCTTAGCCTTTCTCATGCTTTTTACAGCTGCTTGCAGCGGCACTTCAAATAAAAAGTCTGGCGCCAACCAGGATGACACAATCACCTATCAGGACGTGAAAGGCGAAGTCAAACTCCCTAAAGATCCAAAACGAATTGTGCTTTTGGCAGAAAGCTACTACGGTGACCTCGTGACACTTGGCAAGACGCCGATTGCTGCAACTGCCCCCATCTTTAAAAACCCTTTCTATAAAGGCAAAACAGATGGTGTCAAAAACCTTGGAACATCCCCTTCTGTCGAAAAGGTCGCCGCTTTGAAGCCAGATATGATTATTGCTTGGGGAGAAGACGAGAAATTTGATCAATACAAAAAAATTGCGACAACCGTTGCCATTAAATACAATCAATATTCCTTTAAAGATCAGCTGAAAGAATTCGGTAAAATGACAGGTACACCGAAAAAAGCAGCAGAATGGATCACAAAATGGGATACAAAAATAGCTGAGGTAAAGCCTAAAGTAACAAAAGCGGTCGGCAGCAAAACCGTTTCAATCGTGTCACCCTTTGATAAAGGTATCTATATCTTTGGAAACACCTTTGCACGCGGAGGCGAAATTATTTATGATGAGCTGAAATTACGTGCACCAAAGGCAGTTAAAAAAGATGCCATCGACAGCGGCGTCGGCTATGCAAACATTTCCCTTGAAAAGCTGCCAGAATACGCAGGCGACTATATTTTCACTAGTCCATGGAGCGGTTCAAAAAGTAAAGGAGACCAGGTGTATGAAAGCAGCATTTGGGCATCACTTCCTGCTGTACAAAATAAACACGTATTTGAAATCGATCCTGTCGGTTACTTCTTTAATGACCCAGTGTCACTAGAAGGACAGCTTGAGTTTATTGTGGACCGTTTAACATCTGAATCATAAAAAAACGTTTCTCCATATACGGAGAAACGTTTCCCTTATACCGTTCCTTTGGCAAATCCTTTTGACATCAATGGATAAAGCAAAATACCTACTAAGAACAGACCGATGCCAAGTCCAAATGTTTTAAAATCAGCTGTTCCTGAAATAATGACCCAAGCGGAATACCCCATCGCAACAAGCGCAATGATTCCGTCTCTTGTTCGCTTCCCTTTTTGAAGATCATACGTGTCACCTTGCATGATGACTTTAAAGCTATAGATCGAAGACACAATATACGGAATGAGATACGCAAGTGTCGCTGATGTCGTTAAAAAGGTAAAAGCTTCATTAATCGTACGAGACATCACTGAGAAAATAAACAGCTGTGACATAATGTTTGTAACCGTTAAAGCAAAAACAGGACTGCCTTTTTTGTTTGTTTTTGCAAATACTGCCGGGAAATCGCCAGCCTTTGCTGCTTGATACGGTACTTCTGAACCAAGTAAGATCCAGCCAAGCATCGAGCCAAATAAACAAATAATCGCAAGCAATGCCATTACAATTCCGCCAGCCGGCCCAATAATAAGCTGAAGCACGTCAACGAATGGTTTATCTGAGCCTTGCAACTGATCGTGCGGCAGGACGCCCATTGTAATCAAAGTAATAATCATGTAGATAGAAAGTGCAATTAAAAGTCCTGTAATCGTTGCACGTTTCACATCGCGCTGCGAGGACGCTCTTCCTGATAAAATGACAGCAGACTCGATGCCAATAAATGCCCATAGTGTGGAAATGGCCGCATGATGAATTTGGCCCCCAAGTCCGAGCATTCCTTCGCCCTCTGCTGCAACTGGGAAGTAATAATGTTCAAATAATGCCGTTTGGAATGCAAATAACCCTGCAACAATAAAAAGGACAAATCCAAGTACCTTTGAAAAGGTCGTAATAAAGTTTAATTTACTTGCAGCACTTAAGCTTGTAATTAAGATCGTATGTGTTCCCCAAAGAAGAATGGTACATACAATAAACGTGGTCAGCTGACCTAGTGTGATCGCTTCTTTACCAAAGGTGAAAATTTCCGTCTTCACGGTGAGAATTGGGAAAAATGTCGTTAAATAACCAGCAAGACTCGTAATAATCGCGACATTACTAATCCAGCTTGCTACCCAATATCCCCAAACCATTGTAAAACCGGCCGCTTTCCCTTTTTTCGGATCGTTAAAAAGCGCTCTTGCATAACTTTGTGGTCCAGCCGTCAGCTGCGGCTTATGAATGGACAAATGCCCAAAAACAAGTGCAATCATCAGCACACCGCCACCTGTGACAAGCCATGCCATCGTCACACCTAAAGGACTCGCATGCTGGGCAAGCGTACTTGGCAGCATAAAGATGCCTGAACCTACCATATTTCCGACGACAAAAGCCGTCAATAACCAAAAACCCCATTTTTTTGTCTGTTCCATTTCCGTACCTCCGTTATATTCACTTCGGACCAGACCCGGCAGTATCTTCATTGATATATTTGTGAAGCAATGACTTGTATTCTTTATGTTCATTATGGGTCACTTTCTTAACAGCATACCCTTATCTTCAGTACTCAGAACATAAAAAAAAGCCTGAACAACAGTCCATGCTTTTCAAAACATACACCTTGATCTCCGGATAGCCCTCCACGCTTCAAAGACGTGGCAGTCCTGCATTTATTCAATGCAGACCCAGCATAAAGAAAGTTGGAGCTCTCTCTACACTTCGGCGCTGATGCCTTTTTTCTCATGATCTTCGATTCCATCTCTCCCATGAGTGACTCATCATCCGCGCAACCTCTACCTCACTGAGACATAGCGTGAGGATTTCTATTCATTTTTACTACACGAAGGTTATCAAACATTCTCACTTCTGTCAAAGGGAAAAACATAGAAAAAGGGCAGAGATCTTTTTCTCTGCCCTATACCTGCTTATTGATCGTTATTTTTCTTCTTTTGTACAGCTTCCTGAAGCGGATCGCCTGCTAGCTCTTTGCTTGCTTCTTCTAACAGCTGATCTACTTGCTTGTGGTCTTTCTCGCTTTTCGCCTTTTTATCCTTTTGGAAAAATGACATCGCTGTTTCCTCCCTTTTTATAAAATGCGGTTGCCTGTTTAATTTGTGCTACAGTGCGCCGCATTATACAAAGTGGAAAGGCTCAATCATCATGAAAGGTCTGTCTCATTTTTTGCAGATACGTCAAAAAGGTCTTTAAGTCTTCCTTTGTGAAGTCTGACATCATATGCTGAATCACCTTTCCGAAAAGACGTGTATGCTTTTCATAAATCGCCTGCCCTTTTTCGGTGGCTTCTAATCGGACGAGCGAGGGGTCATCTTTGTCCCGTTCTCTCTGAATATAGCCCTGCTCACATAATTTATTGAGTGCAATGGAGGCTGCACCTGGGTTTAAAGAGAGCCTTTGTTTCAGCTCTTCGGCATGTGATACTTTGCCTTGTATCAAAATAGTAAGAGCATATATCTGCGGAGGCGTGATGTCTTTTTCTAACTCAAGTAACTTGCGGTTTAATTTACGGCTGACTTCATAATGTACAAGAACAATTTCTTTTAAAATGTCTGCATTACCCATCCGAATCGCATCCTTATCGTTAGTATCAACTTGACTTCCTCCTTATTATAGAATGTTTTACCAATCAGCCAACCCTTTTGTCCTTTTTTTCTTTAGAAATAAGCCTTGCTGAATGAATTCACCCTTGATATAGTGAATACTTGAACAAAAAATAGAACAGGAGTACGCATCATGACAGGAAAAACACACATTATGGGCGGAATCGCCGCCTCAACGGCCGTCGCCTACTACTACGGATTCGACCCAGTCATCATGGCTGCAGCTGGATCAGCAGGTGCTTTGATCCCCGATCTTTGCCATACAAAAAGTAAAATCGGTAGAAAATTTCCGCTGCTCTCGGCCCTGATCAGCAGCGTATTCGGTCATCGCACGTTTACTCACAGTTTATTATTTCTGCTGATCATTTATTTTCTAGCAACAACATACATTCCAAATGACAGCCTAAGTATTGGTTTATTAGTTGGAATGGCGAGCCATCTTATCCTTGATGCTGGAACAGTAAACGGCATTAAATTTTTATTTCCAGCTTCCATTAAAGTGCGTCTCCCCTTCTATGTCAAAACAGGCAGCACAGGAGAACAAGTTGTACTAGCTGCTCTCACTGTCGTCACCTGCTATTACATCGCAGTCATCTGCGGCATGTCTATCCCCATCCAGATCTAACAGAATAAAAAAGAGTTTTGAAAAAGATAAGATATGAATTGATCATTCCTCATTTTTTTAGTAGGTTTAAGATAAGTGTTTTTGCCTTGCAGCTGAATACAGAATGGTGAGGAGATACATAGATGAAAGCGTTTTTCAAAAATCACTGGTTTTTAGTGTATTCCATCCTCTTTATGTGGATGAAAACATACATCATTTATCAACTAGGTTTTCACATACGAACAGCCAATCTGTTTCATGAATGGCTGCTTTTGATCAATCCACTTAGCTTTCTACTCCCTTTGTTTGGGATAGCTCTTTTTTTAAATGAAACCAAACAAAAGGTTTTTTTATTGACTGCAAATTTTATTCTCACGGCGATTCTTATATCGAATACGATCTTTTACGGTTTTTATATTGATTTCATTACCATTCCCGTGCTATTCCAAGCGAAGAACATGGGAGATATGGGCAGCAGTATGACGGAATTATTCCACCCGCTTTTTGTGCTGATGCTCGTTGATTTTGTCGTACTTGCTTGGCTGCTCAAGCGCAGACCATTAGCCCCAAAAGCGTCATACAAGACGATCAAAACATATTATGCGATCTGCTGCAGCTTCCTATTGTTTCATGTCAGTTCAGCTATGATGGATCACCCTAGATTTCTGACAAGCTCTTATGATCGTGAAGTCATTGTTAGAAACCTCGGGCTGTTCCAATTTCATCTGTACGACGGTGCTGCCCAAACGGCACGCATTGGACAAAAGGCTTTTGCAGATGAAGATACGCTTTCTACTGTAGCAAACTACACAAAGGCTGATTACAGCGCACCAAACGAAGAGTACTTCGGACTAGCTAAAGGCAAGAACGTTGTGTTCATTTCACTTGAATCGACGCAGCAATTTGTCATGAATCAAAAGGTGAATGGACAATATATCACTCCCTTTTTAAATCAATTGGCTAAAAAGAGTTTTTATTTTGATGAATTTTATCAGCAGACAGAGCAGGGGAAGACGTCCGATTCAGAGTTTATTGTCGCTAATTCTCTCTATCCTTCTAGCAGCGGCGCTGTTTTTTTCACAGCGAGTGACAATGAATATGACACATTATACAAGCAGTTGAAAAAAGAAAACTATCAATCCGTCCAATTTCATGCGAATAATAAAACGTTTTGGAATCGTGATGTGATGTATGAATCTCTAGGAATTGATCGTTTTTACGATGTCGATTCATATGATGTCAATGAACGGAATTCCACTGGCTGGGGTTTAAAGGATATCGACTTCTTTGATCAATCCGTTGATCATTTAAAAAAGTTGAAGCAGCCTTATTACAGTACGTTCATTACTTTGACCAATCATTTTCCATTTGAAATTGACCCGAAGGATCAGTTTATTGATGAATATGATTCGTCCAGCACTATTTTAAACCGCTATGTGACGACCGTCCGCTATCAAGATGAAGCGATTAAGATGTTTTTTGATCGTATGAAAGAAGAAGGATTGTATCACAATACGATGTTTGTCCTCATGGGTGACCATTATGGCATCTCTGAGGCACATCATGAGGCAATGGCACAGCTGCTCAATCAAGAGGAAATCACACCGTTTGATGCGGTCAAACTGCAGCGTGTTCCATTTTTGATTTACATTCCTGGTGTCACGGATCAAGCACCGCAGACGATTTCTGAAACAGCTGGTCAAATGGACGTGAAGCCTACACTTCTTCACTTACTAGGGATTGAAACGAAGGATTCCATTCAATTTGGCAATGATTTATTTTCAAATGAACGGACGCCTTTCGCTGTATTGAGAAACGGGAACTTTATTACAGATGATTATCTCTATACAAAAAACACCTGCTATGATCAAAAAACAAAAGAACCCGTGAAGCAGGATGAGGTATGTCAGCCCTATATAGAAAAAGCCAACAAAGAGCTCTCCTTATCAGACAAGGTGATCAATGGGAATTTGCTGCGTTTTTATCAGCAGTAAACAGGATAAAACGATCTCCTTTGTCGTCATGCTAAAAGTCGCCATTTGGCGGCTTTTTCTTCTCTCTTTTTGCTGAAAGCCTATGAATGCTCAAATAAGTTTGCTTATAATAAAGGGAACTACATGATATTAAATGATAAGAGGTGTGAACATGAAGTATACATTCTTAGCCCTCATCTCCATATGTTTGCTCCTGAGTGGATGCCAAACAGAGATGAAGCGATCTAATTCGAATAAAGAAACAGAGCTTGTGATTTCAGCAGCGGCAAGTCTTCAGGATGCACTAAAGGAAATTGAAGCCTCCTTTCACAAACAGCATCCACATGTGACATTAACGAATAACTACGGGTCATCCGGCGCATTGAAGCAGCAAATCGTTCAAGGAGCAAAAGCGGATCTCTTTTTCTCAGCAGCTGAGGAGCCTTTTGATGAACTTGTTCAATCCGGAGACATTGATCAAGATTATATCAAGGACGCCATACAAAACGAGCTAGTCCTTATTGTGCCAAAAGATGGCTCTTCCTCTATTAAAAGCTTTCAAGACGTCCAGCACATAAAAGGAAAGATTGCTCTTGGCACACCTGAATCGGTTCCTGCAGGTACATATGGCAAAGAGATCTTCACAAAACTGAACATATGGGACCAAGTGAAAAAGAATGCAGTCTACGGCAAGGATGTGCGGCAAGTTCTAAGCTACGTCGAAACAGGAAATGTTGACGCTGGTGTTGTGTATAAAACAGACGCCCTCGTCTCCAAAAAGGTAAAGATTGCAGCTGAGGCACATTCGGACATGCACTCCCCGGTTATATATCCAGTAGGGATTGTCAAAGGGACAAAACATCTAACAGAAGCCAAGGCCTTTTTTGAATTTCTTCAATCTGATAAAGCCAAATCAATTTTTAAGAAATACGGCTTTCAAGTGTCGTAATGCCTATGCTGACTGAAGACTTTCTATCACCCATTTGGCTGTCCGTTCAAGTGGCCATCGTTAGCGGACTGTTGGCCACTGTCTTTGGCACAACAATTGGCTTTTGGATGGCGCGAACTACTTTTAAAGGGAAAATGATTGTGGAAACGCTCCTGATGATGCCGCTCGTTCTCCCGCCAACAGTCGTTGGCTTTTTATTGCTCATCGTATTCGGAAAGCATAGTGTAATAGGGGGCGCGATTGAATGGATCTTCCATCAGCCGGTAATCTTCACATGGTGGGCGGCGGTCATTGCATCGACTGTCGTGGCATTTCCGCTCATGTATCAATCAGCAAAGGCGGGCTTTTCTACAATTGAGTCAGATATTGAAGGGGCTGCAAAAGTAGATGGTGCTCATTCATTCCAAGTCTTTGCCTATATTACTGTACCTCTTGCCCTGCCTTCCCTCTTGTCAGGCAGCATCCTTAGCTTTGCAAGAGCCCTTGGGGAATTCGGAGCGACCTTAATGTTTGCCGGCAACATCCCAGGAAAAACCCAAACACTCCCAACCGCTATCTATGTGGCGATTGATTCTGGGCGTATGGAACTTGCTTGGGCATGGACGATCTGTATTGTGATCTTATCTTTTATGATGCTTTTGGCTGTTCGTAGAAGCAGTACATAAAAAAACCCCTTTCTCACATGAGAAAGAGGATTTTTTATTTATTCAAACCCAACCGTCATCGTCTCTGGATTCGAGCCGACGCGCTCGTTATTGTTTAATGCATCGATTTTTTCCATGTCTTCTTTTGAAAGTTCGAAATCAAAAATATCTGCATTTTGTTTGATACGTTCTTCGTTGATTGATTTAGGAATCGTCACGACGCCGCTTTGCAGATCCCAGCGCAAGATAACTTGTGCAACGGATTTGTTGTAGCGTGCAGCAATGTCCTTTAATACGTCATGATCTAATAGCTTTCCTTGCATAAGCGGAGACCACGCTTCAATTTGAATGCCTTTTTCTTTTGCGTATTGACGCAGTTCGACAAGTGTCAGTTTCGGATGAAATTCAACTTGGTTCACGGCTGGAACAACTTCAGCATTCTTTAATAGCTCTTCTAAATGCTGAATGTAGAAGTTGCTGACGCCAATGGCTCTCACTTTCCCATCCTTGTAAAGCTTCTCAAGCGCACGCCATGTGTCTTTAAATGTTTCTGCATTTGGGCCAGGCCAATGAATCAAATAGAGGTCTAAGTAATCAAGGCCTAATCGATTTAAGCTTGCGTCAAATGCAGCCAGCGCTTTGTCATAGCCTTGATCCGTATTCCATACTTTAGACGTAATGAACAAATCTTCTCGTTTCACGCCAGATTCTTTAATTGCTTTGCCTACGCCTGTCTCATTTTTATAAACGGCAGCCGTATCAATACTGCGGTATCCGTTTCGTATGGCTGCTTTTACGGCATCTACCACTTGATTGCCGTCCTCCACTTTGAATACACCTAAACCAAACCAAGGCATTTCCACTCCGTTATTCAGTGTTACGGTATCATTCAAGCTTTTAACCATTTTAACAACCACCTTTTTCATAGATTCCATCTTTTTCATTATCTCACGTTGTCCATTAAAACTCTATTATCAGACGTTTTTCTTCGCTTCGATGGCTAACAGCAAAGCACCTGTCATGCCGGCCTTGTCTTCAAGTTCTGGAGAGACAATATATGAATCAAGCAGCGGCAGGTCTACATAATCATTGAGATAAGCAGCAAGCTTCTCTCGAATTAGTGGAAACAGTTGTTTTTGCTTCATGACGCCCCCGCCCATAATGATGCGCTCTGGGCTTAAAATAAGCGAGTACTGCATCAGTGCCTGCGCCAAATAGTCGGCTTCAAGTGTCCAAACTGATTCTTCCTCTGTGAGCTCTTTAGCAGATTTCCCCCACCTTTTCTCAATCGCTGGTCCAGCGGCCAGTCCTTCTAAACACGTCCCATGCGCTGGGCAGACTCCTTCAAACACGTCTGATTCATGCTGCCTGACAAGGATGTGCCCCATTTCTGGATGCGAATGACCGTGAAGAAGCTCGTTTTTTACAACAGCGCCAGCACCGATACCCGTACCGACCGTGATATACATACAGCTATTCAGCCCTTTGGCTGCTCCTTTTGTTAATTCACCTAAAGCTGCCGCATTTACATCTGTTGTAAAAGATACTGGGACTTCTAATTGCTTCTCTAGCTCTGGGATGAACGGGTAATGCTTCCACTCTACTTTCGGCGTGTTCATGATATAACCATAGGAAGGGTCGTCCTTTTGGACACAAATCGGTCCAAAGGAGCCGACCCCTAAAGCTTCAATGTCATGCTGCTTGAAAAATGGGATGAGCTTTTGTAATGTTTTTTCTGGGTGCTCTGTAGGTATCGTCATTTCTTCGAGAATGTCCCCGTGCTCATTGCCGATTGCACAACAAAACTTTGTACCGCCAGCTTCAATTGCTCCATAATACGCCATCATTGATCTCCCCCTGCTTGTTCTCTTTCATCATCATAAAACATAGGGGAGGAGATGACAACATTACGTATTGGTCAGAAGAACAGCTTCCATATCATTGATATACTCCCTTAGATGATGGGCAATATCACGATTGATTTCACCATTTTCATACAAAGTTTGAATTTCATTTCGAATCGTCTGTACAGCTTGGAAGTTAAGCTCTTTTTTCTTCCGGTCAAATGAACGGTCTTTTTGCTGAAAGAAGCTTGGACCGTGTTCACAGCGATAAATGACTTGGTTGTAAAAGCCAATCACTTGATGACACGTTTGTTTATTTTCATCGGTCATATGCTGTTTGATCGAGTCCACAGCAGCCTCTGCCGTTTTCTTACGGATTTGCTTGTACGAGTCCTCGTTTTCTAAAATACCGCTGGAAACGAGCTGATTCGGCCGCCATAATTGGAGCCATTGAAGCAAGCGTAGAAACTTCACTTTTGAGAAACGAATTTTGAAGGAGTTTGAATACAGCATTTCGAGCTCATGAAATCTTTCTTGCAGCTCATAGGCTTCATGTTTATCGATTTTCTCTTCCTCAATGAGCTGTTGGAGCTTCATCTGTTCCGCTTTAATTCCGTGCAGCCTGATTTTTTTCTCTTGTCTTCTCATCCCGAATTGGTACGGCTCACGCTGGATATTACGCAGCTTCATTCGGTAATCATTGATGAGCGCAAGAGACACTTCTCTGTTGTCTTCATTCATTCCTTCTCTTAGCGTTTTAATCGCACTTCTCAGCAGCTTCCGTTTCGCATGCTGAATCTTTGTATCCAAATCCACAGCGATTTGTTTGTCTTTTTTCTCAGATAGAAGAGGCAGTAGCACACTAGCTAAAATGAGTGTACATAAAATGACGCCTGCTGCGAGGAAAATAATCAAATGCCGTTCAGGAAACGGTGATCCGTCCGCAAGCGTAAATGGTATTGAGAAGGCACCAGCTAAAGTGACAGCTCCACGAACACCAGAGAATGTCATCAGCATCGAAGCACGCAGCTTCGGTTTTTTCACATTCTGCTTTTTCGTTACACTCCAGTTACCTGCCCAGAAGAGCCATACCCATAAAAATCTCAGAATCATGAGACATAGCGTGATGATTAAGATGTAACTGATGACCTGCAAATTATTAAACGCTTCATCCTGGAAAATGACTGTCGATACATCAGGAATCTGCAGTCCTAGAATAACGAAAACAAGTCCGTTTAATATAAATAAAATAATATTCCATGTGTTTGATGAAGCAATTTGCAGTTTGGCTAAATTTGCTTCCATTCGATCCTGCTCAATGGCATGTGTCACACCACCAGCAACAACGGCTAAAATGCCGGATACACCAATTTCTTCAGCTGCTAAATAGATAACAAATGGTGTAAGGATTTGCAGGATGATGTGCATCGTGACATCGTCCATTCCTAAACGGCGGAGAAAATAGCGAAAACGAATGATAAAAAAGGATAGAATAAATCCAGTCAATAGACCACCTGCGGCAATCAGGACAAAGCTAAAGGATGCCTCAGCAATTGAAAAAGCGCCAGTCACTGTTGCTGCAATGGCAAATTTAAAGGCAACAAGTCCTGATGCATCGTTCATCAATCCCTCGCCTTCCAAAAGTCTCATGATGCCCTTTGGCATATTCACACGGCTGGAAAGAGCACTGACTGCTACCACATCTGTCGGTGATAAAATTGCTGCAAGTGCAAATGCGGCTGGAAGCGGAATGCTTGGGATCATCCAATGGATGGTATATCCCGCCACAATGACTGTCGCAAAGACTAAACCTAAGGCTAACAGAAGAATCGGCGCTCTTAATTTCCACAGCTCATCCCTTGGGGTACGCTTCCCGTCATTAAATAACAGCGGCGCAATGAATAAAACGAAGAATAGTTCAGGATTTAAAGAAATATGTAAACCTGAAGGAAAAGCTGCCACCAGTATTCCTAAGCCCACTTGAATTAACGGGACTGGAATAAAGGGGACAAAACGATTGATAATATTAGATGATGCAATGAGTGCTAGTAGTACGAGCACTGCTAAAAAAATCTCCACTAATACGTGTCCCTCCTTCATTCATGTTTTTGTCAAGTTTTGCTTACATGCAGTGATGTGTTCATTTCAAAAATTCATCCGTTCTGTGATATATGCCTTCTTAGTATTCCGCAAAAAGAGAAACCAACACATAACAATCCATCTAGGCAAAAAAAGACTGAATCCACATATTCAGCCAGCTGACAAAATTTTCATCACATGCATTGTTCTAATGATGAACAAAAAGATCCTGTTTTTATTTTACACGAAAACTCTCTTACCTGCTGACATCCAGCTCGTATTAAACACAAAAAAAGAGCGAAATCGCTCTTTTCTCGTTTTACCCTTTATTTAAAAAATAAGACCTAGCGGGAAGCCGCCATTTGAATAGGTAGGAACACACTCTGCATACGACTAGGATGAGAAACAGCAAATACAAAGCAATCTCTCCTTGTGCTAAACCGAGTCCTACGAGTAAGCCGCCAAGTGCTGCCCAGACTGCGTAAATCTCCGCTTTTAGCACAAGCGGCTTGCGCCCTGCCAATAAATCACGCACAATTCCGCCTCCGCTTCCAGTCAAAATGGCTGCCACAATGACCGCACTGAGCGGGAGCTCTCTTTGCACAGCAAATAATGCACCTTGGATCGCAAACGCTGCTAACCCAATCGCATCCGAGAAATTCCCCCATGTGCTCCAGTGCTTGAGCAAAAGCTTTGGAAAAAGAAACACAATCGTAATGGATACAAGAGCAATGGTAAACATCTTGCCCTGTGACCATAAAGCAGACACCGGAAGACCAATTAATAGATTCCGAATCGCTCCACCGCCAAATGCTGTCACAATCCCTAAAATGTACACACCAAGAATATCGTACTCTTCCTCCATTGCCACTATCGCACCACTAATGGCGAATGCGATAATACCAATGATACTTAAGACTTCCCATGCCATTTTCCGCTTATCTCCTTACATGATCTGATCATCTCATACTACTCCCTTAATGTATATCTGACATAAGCGAAAAGCAATACAAATTTTCTTTAAATTTTATCTTTTTGCAAAAATAAAAAATAGCCCGCTTAAAAGCAGGCTATCTCTCAATCTTCTTTTGCATTTAAGAGCAGCATACTGATGATAATCAGAATAAATGCAATAAGTGCTAACAGCGGAATGGTGATAAAACCAAACCAGTTCAAATAATCAACAGAACAAGGAATGCCGCTCAGGCAAGGGCGAATCGACGCAAAGCCTGGAATCTTTTGTTCCATATAATGATAGATGGAAAAGCAAGCACCGATCACAGCCAAAGGCAGTACGTAATACTTCACTTTGACATCACCCCGGAACGTAGCAATTCCAAGTAAAAGCACGAGCGGGTACATGAAAATGCGCTGAAACCAGCACATATCGCATGGAATAAACTTTTTAATTTCACTTAAATACAGGCTGCTCATCGTTGCAACGATCGAGACAATCCAAGCACTGTACAAGTAAATAAGCTTATTCTTCATGATTTCTTCCCTTTCAGCTCTTGATCAATTAATTCTTTGATTTCATCATAGTCATAGAAGTTTTGAACTTGTTTATTGTTAATGAAAATCGTTGGTGTTGAATTCACTTTGTATTTGTTCACAAGCTGATCGTCTGTGTTCAGCTGCGGCTGATACGTTTTCTTTGATAAGTTATCTTTGAGTTTGTCCGTATCAATTTTTGTTGTCTTTTTCGCCAGTTCAGTCAGCTTAGCAGGCGTCACCCATTCTGCTTCACTATCTGGCTGTGCTTGATAGACAGCTTCATGGAATGCCCAGAAGTTTTTTGGATCTTCTTTCCATACTTCTTCAGAAGCTAGTGCTGCTAACACTGCGCCATCTCCATGAACAGGCAGTGGCAAGTTAATAAATGAAAATGATACATCGCCTTTATCTATGTAGTCTGCTTTCAGTTTTGGGAAAATGTCTGTTTCGAATGATTTACATGACGGACATTTGTAGTCCCCAAACTCGACAATTTGCACCGCTGCATTTTTGTCTCCTAAGACAGGCTGTCCTTTCATCGAAGGCTTACTGTCAACTGTTTGTGCTTCTTGGCTGTTCTTGTTTCCAATCACAACAAATAAACCGATGAGAAGGGCTGCGATGATGGTTAAAATGACAGCAAATTTAATGGATGAAGATTGATTATTTTTCTTACTCACATAAGCACCTACCTTATCTTTTTCATTCCTTAAAAAAAGAAAAAGGATAATAGCTCAGGGAAATGCCATTATCCAACTTCTTCTATTTTAACAAGAGGGGGTCCATTATGAAAGATGGTATTCATGAAATTTTCCTTACAATTTTATTTCATGACCCTCATCGCATTTAAAACAGCGAGTACGGTGACACCGACATCTGAGAAGACGGCTTCCCACATCGTCGCAATACCGAATGCACCGAGTAATAGGAAAATGCCTTTGACACCAAGAGCAAATGCGATATTCTGCCAGACAATCCTTCTTGTTCGTTTTGCGACAGCAATGGCTTCTGCTACCTTTGATGGCTGGTCCGTCATAATGACGATATCAGCCGCTTCGACAGCTGCATCTGAACCAAGCCCTCCCATTGCAATTCCTATGTCCGCTCTTGCTAATACCGGTGTATCATTAATGCCGTCCCCAACAAATAATAGCTTTTCTTGAGGCGATTTTTTCTGATCAATTTCTTCTAATTTCGATACTTTATCCTGCGGTAATAATTCTGCATGTACTTCATCAATGCCAATTTGCTTAGCGACCGCAGTTCCAACTTGCTTAGCATCACCAGTGAGCATGACGGTTTGAATTCCAGACGCTTTTAGAGCAGATACGGCTTCAATGGCATCGTCCTTTAATTCATCTGCGATCAAGATTGAACCGGCAAACTCACCGTTAATCGCCATGTACACAACGGTTCCGCTTCTTTTTTCTTTTTCATACGCAATGCCTTCTCGCTCCATCAAGCGATGATTTCCCGCTAAGACGTGAGAACCGCTGATGGTCGCTTTAATTCCATGTCCCGCGATATCCTCGTATGCTTCGATCTGGCTTTCATCAAGCGGTGAGCTGTAAGCCGCTTTAATTGATTCTGCAATAGGGTGAGAGGAATGGGCTTCTGCTAGTGCTGCAAAAGAAAGCAGCTCTTCTTCTGACCACTTGTCACTGGCTGTGGCAATATTGGTCACTGTAAAGTTTCCTTTTGTAAGCGTGCCCGTCTTATCAAATACCGCGTATTTCACTGCATTCAATGCTTCTAAATAGTTACTGCCTTTGACAAGGATGCCTCGCTTAGACGCTGCCCCAATTCCCCCGAAAAATCCTAATGGAATGGATACAACAAGAGCACAAGGACAAGAGATCACGAGAAAGACAAGTGCCCGGTACACCCAGTCAGATAATTGTGCTGATGGAATCAAAAGCGGCGGCACAAAGGCAAGCAATAAAGCGAGCACGACGACAGCCGGAGTATAATATTTAGCAAACTTTGTGATGAAATTTTCTGTCTGTGCTTTTCGGCTGCTTGCATTCTCAACCAAATCTAAAATTTTCGTCACTGCCGATTCGCTTAACTCTTTTTGGACTTCAATTTCCAGTATACCGTTTTGATTTACAAATCCTGCAAGAACTTCTTTTCCCGCTTCTACATCCCGCGGCACCGACTCCCCTGTTAATGCAGAGGTATCAACAAGTGAGAAGCCCTCGATAACGAGCCCATCTAGCGGAATTTTTTCACCAGGCTTCACGACAATGCGGTCACCGGCTTTTACTTCTTCTGGATTCACTTTTTTCGTTTCATTTCCGACTTTTAGATTCGCGTATTCTGGACGTATATTCATTAATTCACTAATTGAACGTCTTGAACGGTTCACTGCCGCCCCTTGGAAGAGCTCTCCAATTTGGTAAAAGAGCATCACTGCCAGTGCCTCTGGATATTGCTGAATAACAAAAGCGCCAACTGTTGCAATGGTCATTAAAAAGTTCTCATCAAACACTTGGCCGCGCACGATATTTTTCAGCGCTTTAAAAACCACATCACCGCCGACTAGTAAATATGCTGCGAAAAACATAAGGAACTTTAATACACCATCTTCAGGTATAAAGAAAGCGGCTGTTCCAATGACTGCACCGCCAATTAATTTCAGCACGATCGTTTTTAAATTTTTCGTCCCATGATCATGATCGTGATGATGACCATCTTCTTTCGGTGATACACTCACATGAGGTTCAATGGACTGAACAGTTTTTTCAATTCGCTTCGACATCGATTCTTGCTTATCTGCATGCGTCACAGTCAAGGTGCCTGTCGCAAAGTTAACAGAGCAGGCTTCCACTCCATCCATTTTGCTGACACCTGTTTCTATTTTACGTGCACAGTTGCCGCAATCAAGACCGCTTAATACGTATTCATCCTTCATCTTTTTCATGTTCTCACCTTTTTCTATATGATAAGTAACGTTCCCTGGATCGATTCAACCTATTAAAAATTAAAAACTTTATATATGAGCATATATTCATATATTAGATTATCCTTATTATATGAGGATTTCTTATCTTCTGTCAATCATTTATGAAGAAATAATTGGTTTTTTATATCCCATTCTGTCACACGGATTTTCAATAAACCAAGCTCATGTCCCCCGCTCTGCGCATAACATAAAAACGATCGTTTGCCCTCCGACAGAATAAGTACAGCTTTTCTCTTTACAAAAGAAGGACATACGCTTAGAATAAAATAAAAGTTTCCCTAAGGAAACAAATTAGCATTAGAGAATCATTTCATCCTTTAGTCAAAATTATTTAATGTATGCATATATCTTTAGGAAGTGCAATGATGATTGAAAGGGGCTGCAAGAGATGCCAAATGCTTTAACAATTGACCGTCTTCATGTCTCATATCATGGACAGGATGCTTTAGAGAACATCTCTCTTTCCATACAGGAAGGAACGATGACAGGAATCATAGGTCCAAATGGTGCTGGTAAATCAACTTTACTCAAGGCATGCTTGGATTTAATTGAAAAAGACCAAGGGGATATTCGCTTTTTTGACCAGCCCTTTAAACAAGTTAGAAAACAGATCGCCTATGTACCCCAGAGAAATGATCTAGACTGGACGTTTCCTATTCATGTGCTGGATACCGTCCTACTTGGAACATATCCGAAGCTTGGCCTGATCAAACGTCCGAAAAAAGAAGACCGGGCATATGCCTACCACTGTTTAGAAAAGGTCGGCATGCAGGACTTTGCTAAAAGACAGATTGGTGAGTTATCCGGCGGTCAGCAGCAGCGTGTCTTCCTTGCAAGAGCACTTGCGCAAAACGCACAGCTCTTCTGTTTGGATGAACCGTTTGTTGGGATTGATATGGCAAGTGAAGAGACGATGGTTCGCATTTTGAAGGAATTACGGGATGAAGGAAAAACCATTTTAGTGGTCCATCATGATTTAAGTAAAGCCGATGATTACTTCAGCCATCTCGTTTTGTTAAATAAAAAACTCATCAAAGCTGGACCTGTACACGACATCCTTCGCCCAGAGGTCATGCTGGAGGCATATGAAACGCAGCTGCCATTCTTAAAATCAGCAGGAGGAGACGCGTAATGGAATTTTTAACCGGACTCTTTGAATATGCATTTTTACAAAAAGCGTTATTTACATCCGTGATGGTAGGCATTATTTGCGGGGTCATTGGCTGCTTTATCATTTTACGGGGCATGGCCTTGATGGGAGACGCCATATCGCATGCTGTACTGCCAGGTGTCGCCATCTCTTATATGCTGGGAATTAACTTTTTCTTCGGGGCCGTCTTAACTGGTGTATTAACAGCGATTGGCATTGGATATGTGAGTCAAAACAGCCGCATTAAAAATGACTCTGCGATTGGCATTGTCTTCACCGCTTTTTTCTCAATCGGGATCATTTTAATCACATTTTTGAAAAGTTCCAGTGATTTATATCATATCTTGTTTGGAAACGTTCTAGCTGTTCGATCATCTGATATGTGGATTACACTTGGCATCGGCATTTTTATCCTGCTGGCCGTCATCGTTTTCTACAAGGAATTACTCATTAGTTCATTTGATCCGGTCATTTCTTCGGTTTACGGTTTACCGAATCGAATGATCCATTATTTTCTCATGACGTTGTTGACCCTTGTGACTGTTGCTTCACTGCAAACTGTTGGGATTATTCTTGTCGTTGCCATGCTTATTACGCCAGCAGCCACTGCATATCTCTTAACAGACCGGCTATGGATCATGATCTATTTATCTGCTTTTTTCGGGGCAGTTTCAGCTGTTGCCGGTCTTGGGCTTAGTTTTACGTATAACTTGTCGTCTGGCGCTTCTATCGTACTGGTCGCGACCATTTTATTCGGGAGTGCCTTTATCCTTTCACCAAAGCAAGGAATTCTATGGAGATCATTAAAATCTAAACGAAAACGAACGCAGCTAAAAAAGGAAGCGTCTATGTAAAAGGAGGACATATATGAAGAAGGTATTTGCAATCCGTTTGACCGCAGTATTCATTGCCCTTATGATCATCACAGGCTGTTCTACTAAGCAAAATAATTCCGGCAAAGATGACGGCACATTAAAAGTCGTCACGACCTACTCCATTCTTTATGACATTGTGAAGGAAGTAGGCGGAGAGCACGTCTCTATTCACAGCATTGTTCCCATTGGTACAGACCCGCATGAATTTGATCCACTGCCAAAGGATGTTCAGCATACAACGGATGCAGACCTTGTTCTATATAATGGTTTAAACCTTGAAACAGGGAACGGCTGGTTTCAAAAGCTGCTCGAATCGAGTGGCAAGGACGGGGATGATGCACCTGTAGCCGAAATGAGTAAAGGCGTCAAAGTAAAGCACTTGTCTTCAAAAGGACTTGAAAGCCAGCAGGACCCCCATGCCTGGCTGAATGTCGAGAATGGGATTCTTTATGCCCAAAATGCCCGGGATGCGCTCATTCAAGCGGACCCTGAGCATCAAGAGGATTACGAAAAAAATACAGAAGCCTATATTAAAAAGCTTCAAGCCCTTCACGATGATGCAAAAGACAAGTTCGACCAGCTGCCAAAAGATAAAAAGCGTCTTGTCACAAGTGAGGGAGCCTTCAAGTATTTTGCAGATGCCTATGGACTAGAGGCAGGCTACATTTGGGAGATCAACACAGAAAATGAAGGTACACCTGGACAAATGAAGCGCATCATTCATTTTGTCAAAGATCATCAAGTGCCTGCGCTCTTTCTTGAAACAAGTGTCGATCAACGCAGCCTTGAAAGCCTATCTGAAGAAACTGGGGTTCCGATTAAAGGAAAAGTATTTACTGACTCCATTGGAAAGAAAGGTGAAGATGGGGACAGCTACTATAAGATGATGAAATGGAATATTGACACCATTTACAAAGGGCTTTCATCATAAGAAAAGACAGGCGGAATGATATTGCCTGTCTTTTCCTATTAGCTGGCTATATTTTGCGGGTGTTTTTTCGGCCAGATCACATAGCTGATGCTAATGACGAAATCAATGGCTAGGACCATTCCCCATACTCTCGCTAGCTGCATCAGTGCTTCCGTTCGTTCTGGTGCTTGGATGAGGTAGGATAACCCAAATAGTAGACCAGCTCCGATGACATAAGAGACGAGATGCCGCGTCCAGCCGACTATTTCATACACAGACCGCTCTTTCCCGTACTTTGGTCTTCCCTTCGGCTTAGGGCCTCCTGCAAATCGATAAGCAAACCGGACATCTGCCCATTTCACCATTTGATGTCCAAAAGCAAGACTCACCCCAATATAAACAGCTGCGAGCCCGTGAATGACACTCGCCACAGCCCCCTGCCTTAAATCCATATACGTCGCTGCAAGAAGAATGAGATCCAAAATCGGTGTACAAATGAGAAAGAAGGCGCCCCACTTTTTCAGTCTAAACACATAACGAAGTGTTAACCCCACCAGAATAAACAGCCAAAAGCCAATTTCACATGCCACAATCAATAAACCGACCAATATTCCCCACATCCTTTTTAATACGATTGTATTAAATAAAAAATAACACAACTGTGTTAAAAAAACAATAGCTGTGCTAAAATCAATGTATGCCAAAAATCGTCGATCACCATAAACAAAAACAAAAAGTCGCTCAAGCTGCTATGAGAGTGATTAAACAAGATGGATTGGAAAACGCTTCTGTCCGAAAAGTAGCGGTAGAAGCTGGCATTTCAGCGGGCTCTATGCGTCATTATTTCTCCACACAGCAGGAGCTATTTCTTTTCTCTATGACATTGATTCAGGAAAGAGTCAAAGAGCGGTTGACAGCACTTCAGCTGAAAGGTTCAACGGAAGAAAATGTTCTCGCGTTATTGGAGCAGGTTCTTCCACTTGATGAAGAACGAAGATTTGAAATGGAGGTGTGGCAGGCTTTTACAGTCAAGTCGATGACTGAACCTGATTTACAGCCACTCAATGCAAAGATGTATGACGAGCTTTTCCAAATGACCCAATATTGTTTAATGAAATTAAAAGAAGATAGGCTTTTGCTCGATCATATCGATCTTTTAGTCGAAACTGAGCGCCTTTATGCGGTCATCAATGGGCTTGCATTGAATGGAATCTTGCAGCCTCATCGTTTACCGCCTCAGCTCATACGCTCCGTGCTGCAGATGCACCTGCAATCCATCACCAAAAAAGACATGTCTCCCTCATGAGGGAGCATGCCTTTTTTTAATCTTCCATAAAAATACGTTTTGCTTCGTAGTAGAGCACCTGCACAAATTTCTTCACATTGATACGGGTATGTTCTTCTCTACCGTTCGTCTCTTTTGTTAATTCACTCATTTTCTTTCGCACGATGGTGAAATCAAAGAATTTAGAAGCGTAATTTTCAAAAGTCGGATGAGAAAAATCAGTTAACCCAAGTGATGCGATGTGTTTCAAGGATTGGTTGATCGCACGCCTCACCCGCTGTTCCGCTGCCTTCGCTTCTCTTGCAATGTCTGCAGATGTGTAAGGCTCATTTAATTTATCCTCCGTGACACCATTGAAAATGACCTTTAAAGAAGGAAAGGAATCATGATGTTCAGTATGCAGCGCTAAATACTGATCTGTGAAGAGGATCATATCTAATAAATCTTTAGACCCCTTTTCACCCACAATCCCAAGCTCTGCCAGCAAGAACTGACCTGCCTCTGCAAGAGTTTTCCCACGCTGCTTCGTTTTGGTCTGACCTCGCTGCTGAAACTGCATGACAGATTTGAGTGAGTGCTGAATATTTTCAATTGAATGCTCCAAATGAAGCCGCTCAATCATGAGGTGGAGCACACTTAACACCTCTACACGATTGATTGGCTTTGTCACATAATACTCGACACCAAGCGTATACGCCTGGCCGATTAATTCCTTTGTTTCTACCTGTGACAGCATTAAGTATTTCCCATGAAACTCATCCTTAATGGCTCGAACCGTTTCAAGACCATCTCTTTCCGGCATCAATAGATCAATACATAAGATATCAATGTGCAAATCATTTAAGTAGCTTGCTGTTAACTCTGCGCCATCCACTGCTTCCCCTGCGACAATGCCAAGCTCTTCATCTTCAATGAGCTGAGCCAGTGAAGAACGCACGGCTTCATCGTCATCCACAATAAAAAATCTCATCTCCCAATCCCCTCTTTTCTACTGACTTGATCCATTGGTATCGTTAACGTGAAAATCGTTTGTTTATTTGGGATACTCTTCATCTCAACACTTCCGCCAAGCTTCTCCGCTGTATCCTTCACGTAGGAAAGCCCGATACCGCTTGATGGATTCCCAGCCTGATCGTATTTTAAAGTAAAACCGGGTTTAAAAATCACATGATGATTACGCTCTTTAATGCCAGGCCCGTTGTCACTAATTTGAAAGATCACCTGGTTCTCTTTCTGGGAAATAGAGAGTGACACCTCTCCATCCACCGGAATGGCTTCGACAGCATTGGAAACGATATTATTTAACAAAGATAGAATGGTATACACATGATAGACGGGATGCTGCCCATCTTCATCATAATGAAAGACAATATTTTTTTTAAGAGATTCTGCGTAATTTTCATGAATACGAATCACCAGCCCAGCAATATGCGCAGGACTTGCATAAGCCTGAAAATTTTCTTCATGAATCAGCTTTGATAAGGCAGAAAAAATCCGCTGATTATCCTTTTTGATCTCATGCACCTCTCCTGCGATTTGCAGGGCTGTTTTTCCGAGCTTTTTCAAATCCAAAGATTCCGCATCCTTTGCGTGATGCAAGGATTGATACAATTGATAGGATGTCGCTGTAATGTGTTCAGCATGTGCAAGTGTTTTATGAAAGTATGTAGATTCCGTATAAAGGTTAGACAGGAGCATGAGCAGATGTTCCTTTTCCTTTTTCATCTGACGCTCTCTCGCCTGCTCTTCATATAAACGAATCATTGTATAACAAGCCAACACGAAAAAGCTTCTGAAAATCGCTAAAACGAAAAGTTGAAACAGCGTCCGCATCGTTAAAATTTCATCGATGGTACCACGAAGTGCAATCATTTCAACAACGCTTGCACACAGCTCCATGATGATACCTGTCGCTCCAATCAACCAAGGCTGATCGCGGAAACGTCTGACCTTTAATAAATAAAAGAGCGTGCCGTAGACGACATAATAAAGCAGGGGAGGAAACCTTAATGAAACCGCCTCTTCCAGCGGAAGATGACCTGTGACGGCTGTATCAAGAAGCACGCGAAATACAAAAACAGAAACCCCTGCAATGATACCGCTTGCCCATGCCGGGAATTTTTTCATTTGAAGCAGGATAAAGAAAAAGACAACGGTTCCAAAGCTGACCCGAAAGCTGTCCTCAAATGGATAAAATTTAAACTCTCCGCCAATCGGTGTCAGTACAATGAGCATGACAATCAAATAAGGCTCTGTATTCAACCATTTTTTTAGTAGATTCAAGCGCAGTCACATCCCTAATAATTGACGATAGTATACTATGTGAGCTTCAGAAAAACAAACATCCATGAAAAAGCGCACACCGGAACTTTGTCGGTGTGCGCTTCTCATGATGCCGCTTAATCTTCTAAACGATCCTTTTCTAAAAGTGATGCGCCAGCAATACCTGGTTTGGTCATTTCAAAAGGATTCAAGATGACGTCAAGCTCTTCCTCTGTTAACACATCATTTTGCAGACAAAGCTCACGTACAGATGCGCCTGTAAGAATCGCTTCTCTTGCAATTCGTGCAGCAGCTTCATAACCAATATGCGGATTCACCGCTGTCATGACACCAGCACTTTTTTCTACATATTCTTTTAATCTCGTTTCATCTGCTTTTAGATCACGCAAGCAGTTGTCCATGAATGACTCAAATACATTTTTCATCATGCTGAGAGATTGTAGTAAGTTGAATATTAAAACTGGTTCCATGACGTTCAGTTCAAGCTGCCCAGCCTCTGATGCAAGACAGATCGTGTGGTCATTTCCGATGACTTGGAATGCCACTTGGTTCATGACCTCAGGCATCACTGGGTTGACTTTCCCTGGCATGATAGATGAACCTGGCTGTCTCGGCGGCAAGTGAAGCTCACCAAAGCCTGCTCTTGGACCTGATGCCATTAAGCGAATATCGTTCGCCATTTTGGACATATTCATCATACATACTTTCAGTGCAGCTGATACTTCTGTATAAGCATCCGTATTTTGTGTAGCATCGACTAAGTCTTCTGCTCCAACTAACGGTAATCCGCTAATGTCTGATAGATAGCCAACCACCTGGCGAATATATTTAGGATCAGCATTCAAGCCAGTTCCGACTGCTGTTGCTCCCATATTGACTTCATATAAATGCTGTCTAGACTGCTTGATACGTTTAATATCACGAGCAAGAACCTTTGCATAAGCATTAAACTCTTGACCAAGTCTGATTGGAACAGCGTCCTGAAGATGCGTACGTCCCATTTTGATGACATGATCAAATTCTTGTGCTTTTTCTGTCATGACTTGATGCATGTTTTCCATCGTATAAAGTAGTTTTTCAATCATATTCAATGTAGAAATATGAATCGCTGTTGGGAAAACGTCGTTTGTTGACTGCGACATGTTCACATGCGTGTTTGGACTTAGCTCAGTATAAGCGCCTTTTTCCTTTCCTAGTAGTTCAAGCGCTCTGTTTGCAATGACTTCATTGGCATTCATATTCATTGAAGTACCAGCCCCGCCTTGAATTGGATCGACAATAAATTGATTGTTCCATTTTCCTTCAA
The DNA here is from genome assembly GCF_046535585.1 of Bacillus sp. SIMBA_005. Classification (NCBI taxonomy): domain Bacteria; kingdom Bacillati; phylum Bacillota; class Bacilli; order Caryophanales; family Bacillaceae; genus Bacillus; species Bacillus sp. SIMBA_005. Next base: position 210,068 of record NZ_JAWRWI010000005.1, read on the forward strand.
TAACCTCATCTGCGGCTTGAACAATTTTTTCTCCAAGACCAGAATATAGTCGCTTTGTATCCATATTTGCAAGTGCGGCTGCCTTTTTAACAATCCCTAATGCTTTGATGAGTTCCTCATGAACATGGTAGCCAGTAATTGGAAAGTTCTCTACTGCACGTAATGTTTGAATTCCATAATACGCTTGAGTGTCTACTTCCTTTTCACCTAGAAAGTCTCGTTCGATTCGAACTTGCTTGTCCTGTAGCTTCGTCATTTGAAAAGATCTCCTTTTACGCTGCTTTTGTTTGTTGTTTTAATTCCTCAATATACTTCTTCGATTTCTCTTGATCAAAAACTTTTTCCCACTTAGACATGACAATGGCTGCAAGTGAATTACCAAATACGTTAACAGTTGTACGAACCATGTCAAGAATACGGTCGATCCCAACGATGAAGGCAAGTCCTTCAAGCGGCAGTCCCATTGCACCAAGTGTTGTGATAACAACAACGATTGATGCACCTGGTACACCAGCCATTCCTTTTGATGTCAGCATCAAGATTAATAGTAACGTAATTTGCTCATAGATGGAAAGTGGCATGCCGTACATTTGTGCAACAAATATGGCGGCAATGGATTGATAGATGGCACTTCCATCTAAGTTAAAGGTGTAGCCTGTTGGGATAACGAACGACGTGATCGCTTTCGGGCAGCCGAACTTCTCCATTTTATCCATTAGTCTAGGCAGTACAGCTTCTGAACTTGCTGTTGAGAATGCAAGAATGATTTCTTCTTTTAGCACTCTAAATAGTGTAAAGACGCTTGTTCCAGCTAATTTTGCGATAATGCCAAGTACGACAATCACGAAGAATGCCATTGTGCCGTAAACGACAAGTACCAGTTTACCTAGCGGGAGAAGCGCTCCGACCCCGAATTTGATCACCGTCACACTGATGAGCGCGAATACACCAAATGGTGCAAACTTCATCACTTTATTGGTCACCCAGAACATGGCTTCGAGTATCCCCTCAAAGAACCCTAACACTGGTTTCCCTTTGTCTCCTACTGCGGCAATTCCTAATCCGAATAAGACGGTAAAGAAGATCGTTGGTAATAGATCACCTTCTGCAATGGATTGGAAAACGTTTGTTGGCACTAGATGCACAATCGTTTCAGAGAAACTTGCTTTTTCGGAAGAAGCTTTCGATGTCTCTTCATATTTAGAGATATCGCCCTTTTCCATGTTGCTCATGTCAATTCCTGTACCAGGATGGAAAACGTTTGCTGCAAGCAGTCCTACTGCTAATGCAATCGTTGTCACAATTTCGAAGTAAAGAATCGTTTTCCCACCGAGTCTTCCGATGGTTTTCATATCCCCTACTCCAGCCACTGCTACAATCAACGCAGCAATAACAATTGGCAGAACGATCATTTTAATTAAATGGATGAATATATCGCCAATCGGCGTTAACACATTAATAACGGTTTCATTTTGATAAAACAGCGCTCCCACGATAACACCCAGAACAAGTGCAATGAGTATTTGAGAAGCTAACCCTAACTTTTTCATACGTGAACCCCCTTTTTTTGATAACGCTTTCTTTGTTGCTTAATCGCATCTTAACGATGAACCTACAAAAAACGACAAAAAGGAACAAAAAGAAGTGAATTTTTTATGAAAAATCTTTTAAAAGGTGGGTTTTTCCACAAAATTGTTAAAAAAAGACTTCGCTTTTGGGCGAAGTCCTAATGATTTTGCATTTGTTCACTTGGTGTATCTTGTTGTGGATAAAATTGATCGTACATCGCATATCCAATGAGGACAAGAGCAACATAGAACAATGCACTAATCGTCCAAATCCATTTGACATTCAGTTTCATTGTGCCACTCCCTCTCTCACCGGTTTCAATCGCTGCAATCTGAGCGCATTCAATACAACCGACACGGAGCTAAAGGCCATTGCTGCTCCTGCAAGCCATGGCGCAAGAAGTCCTAAAGCAGCTATCGGTATCCCAATACAATTATAAGCAAGCGCCCAAAATAGATTTTGCTTGATGTTTCTCATCGTTTTTTGACTAAATACAAGCGCATCAGCAATGGCATGGAGGTCTCCTGTCATGAGTGTGATATCTGCTGCTTCCATGGCGACATCTGTCCCAGTTCCAACTGCCATCCCAATATTCGCTGTCGCAAGAGCTGGGGCATCATTAATACCATCTCCGACCATGGCGACTTTCTTTCCTTGTTCCTGAAGCGCCGCAATGTGAGCAGCCTTTTCCTCTGGCAGGACTTCAGCAATGACATGATCAATGCCCGCCTGTTTCGCAATCGCCTCTGCTGTCATCTTGTTATCACCTGTCATCATCACGACATGAATTCCTTGCTCTTTCAGACGCTTGATCGCTTGAGATGAGGATGATTTGATCGTATCGGCTACCGCGACAATGCCCGCAACTTCACCGTCAATCGCGACAAGCATAGCCGTTTTCCCCTGCTGCTCCAGTGTTGAAACGGATGCTTCGACTTGATGATATGGGATATGATGTTTCTGTAATAACTTACGCGTCCCAATCAAAAGCTTGTGTCCTGCTGCCTTTGCTTCAATTCCATGACCTGGGTCTGCTTGGAAGGATTCAATCTCGACCGTTTCTAGACCTTGTTCCTTCATTCCATCTGTGATCGCTCTGGCAAGCGGGTGTTCCGACTGCTGTTCTGCTGATCCTGCTAGCTGTAGCAGCGCGTCTTCTGTCCAATTGGCATATGCCAGCACATCTGTCAGACTCGGCTCCCCTTTTGTCACAGTTCCTGTTTTATCTAACACCACCGTGTCGAGTGATTGAGTCACCTCTAAATGCTCCCCGCCTTTAAACAGGATGCCTGATTCAGCTGCACGGCCGCTCCCAGCCATAATTGAGGTTGGTGTAGCAAGGCCAAGCGCACACGGACATGCGATGACGATGACCGCTATAAAGGTTTCAAGTGCTGCTGTCACATTTCCTGGATCAACAAAGAAAAACCAGATCAGGAAGGTGAGCACTGCAATTCCTACAACAATGGGAACGAATATCCCTGAAATTTGATCTGCCATCCTTTGAATCGGTGCTTTTGAGCCCTGTGCTTGTTCTACGACTTTAATAATCTGTGAAAGGGCGGTCTCTTTCCCAACCTTTTTCGCTTTCACTTTCACAAACCCATTTTTATTGATGGTTGCCCCAATGACCGCATCACCAGCCGTTTTATCAACAGGCAGACTTTCGCCCGTAATCATGGACTCATCAATTGCGGTTGTTCCCTCCACAATTTCTCCATCTACCGGCACTTTCTCTCCCGGTTTGACAAACACAAGATCATTCACTTTCACTTCAGAAATAGGAACAGTCATCTCTTCCCCATCTCGCTCGATGACCGCTTCTTTCGCTTGTAGACCCATTAGCTTTTGAATCGCTTCTGATGATCTCCCTTTCGCTCTTGCTTCCATTAATTTTCCGAGAACGATCAACGTAATGAGTACAGCACTTGTTTCGTAATAGAGGGCTGCCTCATGTGTGCCTTGAACCGCTGACTGAATGCTTTCATATAAACTATAGAAAAACGCAGCTGATGTCCCAAGTGCGACAAGAACATCCATGTTGGCACTTTTATTACGTAACGCTTTATACGCACCTACATAGAAGGGCCAGCCGACAATGAACTGAACGGGCGCTGCTAACGCCAGCTGAACCCAAGGATTCATGAACGCTTCAGGAAGCCAAATAAAAGACGTGAAAGAAAAATGACTGACCATTGCCCAAAGAAGCGGCAGTGACAGAATCATTGAAAATAAAAAGCGTGCCGTCTGTTTCTCTATTGCTGCTTGGCGATGATCTTTCTTTCCTTCCTCTGCTTCATCTACAGCTGGTTCAATTAAAGAATACCCAATGGACTGAACCGCATCCTTTATATCACTTGTAGACGTTTGGTCAGGGTGATACGTGACCTGAAGGGTCTCCAGCGCAAAGTTTACAGATCCATGATCAACACCATCCATCCGATTGATTTTTTTCTCGATTCGGTTGGCACACGCTGCACACGTCATTCCCTCTATATCAAATTCTGCTTGCTCCATCACCACATCGTAGCCGAGGGATTGAATTTTTTGCTTTAGCTCCTCTGGTGTGAGTTGTTCTGCTTCATACACAATATGAGATGTTTCCAGCGCCAAATTCACATTGGCATCCTCCACACCTTCCAGCCTTTTCAATCCCTTTTCGATGCGTCCTGCACAGGCAGCACAGGTCATCCCCGTAATTTGAAAGTCGATTTCCTTCTTCATTAACCTCACCTCTCCATATACACCATGAGGGTATTATATTTTGAAAAAAATACGTGCTGTTATGCAGCACGTATGTTCATTTATACGACATCATATCCCTGTTCTTCAATTACATCAGAGATACGGTGCAACGTGACTTGTTCTGGGTGAAAAGAAACTTCCACCTCTCCTTTGTCTAAATGGACTTTCACAGATTCAACACCTGCTAGTTCTCCTACATTTCCTTCGACTGCTTTTACGCAATGTCCGCAAGACATGCCCTGCACTTGAAGTGTTGCTTGTTCCATTTCTCATCGCCTCCATCAATCATTTTCTACACTTACTATACCCCAGTAGGGTATCATTGTAAACATATAAATGCTACGATTTTGTCAGTTTCGTAAAAACCGTCATTAACTCTTCAATGGCTTCATCACCATTGCCGCTCTTAATCGCATCCGCTACGCAGTGATGTGTATGCTTTTCCATCAAATGAAGGCTGACCTTTTTCAAAGCCGCATTGACTGCGGAGATTTGATTGACAACATCTATACAGTAACGATCGTTTTCAATCATTTGCTGAATTCCGCGCACTTGTCCTTCCACTCGTTTCAGCCGATTAATCAATTGATCTTTTTCCTTCTCGGCTCTAGGCGAAGCCATATGTCTTTCTTCATGTTCTGTCATGTGATCACCTTTTTCCATTATGACTTGTCTTTCCTTAAATTAAAGCATATCTCCACCGGAAAAGGCAAAGATATGCTGAATTCACTTTATAGTGTTTGCTTTAGTTTGTTAATTGTTCAATGTCCTGCAATAGATTCACGGACTGCTGAAGCTGCTTGATCAACCCTTGCTGGTCCTCAAGCATGGCGGCAACGTCGATGTTATCTGCCTTCAATTGCTGTAAATACGTTTGAATTTCCTCTGACAGCACCTTATTTTTTTCAATGATCTGTGCATGCAGGTCTTCTGCTATTTGGGGTGCTTTGACTTCATTAAATGCCTGAATGTCTGCCTTCAATGATTCTAACTGCTTGGTTAATTCTGCTTTTTTGGCAGCGTTTTTCACAGCTTCTTCAGCAAGTTTTGGAAAGTCCTCTGTAAATTGCTGAATGTCTGTGACATAGTCATTGGCCTCAGTGACATATGTCGTTGTATCGTTGACTTGATCAAGTAAGCTGGAGCACCCGCTTAATACAAGTGTTCCGGAAAATAGGAAAGCTATCGCATATTTTTTCAAGATCGATCATCCTTTCATCTGTGGGATTAAACGCATCATTTGTTCTGCTTCCCTATCACACAGACTTAAAAAGACCTTAAAAATAGCCAGACCTTTGCCTCATGTGTGATAGGCAAAGGTCTGGCTAACATTGTTCATGCCGGAATGGCCGAGAAACAACGGATGTTTCTGTAATGACGACCAAACCGTAAAAGCTACTCCCCTTTTAGGAAACCGTTCAAATGTTATGTTTATCATATCGAATGTCAGGACAACCGTCAATGAGAAGCTAGCGGCATGTCAATTCTTCTCTTCATAAAGCATATAGTCTGCTCCAGTTGACGCATAAATCCGGTTGCGTCCTTGGCGTTTTGACATATACAAGGCTTGGTCCGCTTCAAATAGAAGAGTTTCTAATACATTTGGATCATAAGCTGTGTGAGCAATTCCAAAGCTCGCTGTCACTCGCACTTTTTCCTCATCATTCTCAAAGAAACTCATCTCAAACGAATGTCTAATTCGCTCCGCAATATGACATGCCTCTTCAAAAGAATGATGCGGCAGACAAATAGCAAACTCTTCTCCGCCATATCGTCCGAATAAATCGTCCATTTGTAAATGCTGCTGACAAATGGTGACAACATGACGCAGTGCCTCGTCACCAATATGATGTCCGTGCGTGTCATTAATTTGTTTAAAGAAATCAATATCAAACAGCATAACAGCCGTATCCTGCGCATCCTCTTCTAGGATCATCTGCGTTCGTTCAATGAATGAAGACCGATTGAAGATATTCGTCAATCCATCAATATATGCACGGCGCTCCAGCTCTTCCTGCAATAAACGCTGCTCTGTTACATCACTGATCACAATTTGCCTGCCCTCAATCTCTCCTCTTCTATTAAATAGGGACGATGCGGTCAAGTGATAATAGCTGGAATGATCTTTTTCCTTTTTCAACATTAGATCATATTGCGAATGATCCTGCGGAGAACGCAGCCATTGAATGAAGTCAGTATCTTTGATGATCCCTGAGAATATATCGTCTATTTTAAAACCAATCCCCTTTTTATTAGAAAGGGCTGGAATGATCGATGCAGCAGCGGGGTTGTAATCGATGAGTGTTCGGTATCGATCTAAAATGAGAACCCCTTCAGACATATGCTCAAACACACGCTCCATCGCAATGGGAGAGAGCTTAAAGAGCTGGAACGACATAATCGCCCATAAGTAGAGCGCATTGGTTAAAAACATCACCACAGGGACCGGGTCAATATGAAGAGGTGTCACACCTAATAAATAGATAAAAGATGTCGTAATTGGCAGTAACATGCCCACTAGCAAAATAAGGATCTGCTTTAAATATTCCTTTTTTGTGACACGCAAAAACCAAACCAGCATAAAAATAGCGAGCATCGAACAGCCAAATGTATAGACGCCATGAATGATATACCAATAGCCAATCGTAAAGTCAGCCAATAAAAATCCGTCTACTGGATTCATCGTAATGCTTCGATAAAAGAGTGAATGAAAAGAGTTGGTGAACACCATAATGGTGGTGAGAGTTGGAATCAGTAAGATGAGAAGCACGCGGCGCTTTGTGAAATATTGATGGAATCCCGTAAATTGCAGCACAATCATCAAACTGAATGGCGCGATGAACGGAAGGCCTATGTATTGAAAACAAACCCAGAACATAATCTCCCTAGGTGTATTTGCCAATAATTCAAACGTGTGCCCAAAGATATAAATCGCAGTTGCTCCAGACATGTACATAAACAATTGACAGCCAATATACCGGTAGCGGTTCGCATGAGCAATGATTGATAATATCACGGACAGAATGCCAGAAACACTCATGATCACAATAAAATGTAAAACAATCGAATCCATGTAAACGCCCCAATTTCAGTTATTTAGAACTAGTCTAATCTTACTATATATGAGGAAGTCACAAATGGGAAGATGTGATTTTGAATTGGTTGGGGGTTTTTTGTAAAGTTTCGGTCGACTTTTATCCATGAGACCTTATATTTCCACTACTTTTTGCTTAATTTGAGGGAGAGATATGTTGCGTTCGGAGAAATATCTGTACAATGTGGGGATTGGAAAATCAATGAAGAGGAGGCTTGCAAGGTATATGACTTTTTTGATTATAATGGCGGGGCTGTTTATGCTGATTCTTTTGGAGAAGCCTTTTGAGAAGAGAGCATCTGGATTGATATTTTTGGTGAGTTATTTACTGCTGATTGCAGTTTATGTGGTTCAAACAACTTTTGTGAAAATTGTATCGAATGGTTTGTTGATGATGATGGCAGTGATTGTGGTTTGTCCTTTATTTTTTCGATTGGTGCAGTCTTCTTTGAGGAAACATTCTTGAAAACTATAAAAAATTGAACCTAGATTAATATTTTATAAATTAAAAAGTAAAGCCAAATATACAACAAAGGTCAAAGCTAAGTGTACCTGGTCAATAGAGTTATATTCTTTGGAATAACCAAAATAAGCAAGCATGGAGCTTGCTTATTTTCATCATCGCTTATTAGTAAAAAACTTATCAATAATGTTAATAGCAATAAGACAAATAGGAAATGCGATGATAATGTACAGAAAATTTTTAGGTACAAACATATTGTAATAATAGAAAAATACGCTGATAAACAGAATCATAACAGCATACTTCATTATATTCTTCACAAAATTCCTCCTAATAAATATCCACCCAACCATTATTAGGGCCTTTATCCCTTTTATCTAATTGTTTAGCAATTTGGGTTCCAATATCCAAATAATTTAGAGCAATTGCGACAGCAACACCAATAGAAACCGCTAATTTTTTAGCTCCCCACGCCTTTAATCTACTTGTTAAGGTTTTAGTGAATATTCTTTTAGCTTCTGCTTTGCCTTTTTTAATAATAAATGTTGTATAACACAACGCCACCCCCAACAGCAAAACCAATCACAGCATTGAAAACTGTACATGCAAACCTCACAGATACACCAACCTTTATACCAGATGATTTTTTTCTTTTTAGCAGCTTCAACTTCTTTAACCCCAAATGAAGAAGCAAATACCTCTTTAGCAAATGCTAAATTCTCATTGATACTCCGAATAATAATTTAGGTTATAATACTATTACAGAATAAAAAAAAGACGCTTAAAATAGCGTCTTTTTTATTCTTAAAGTTTTTAATAAAATCTTTTTGTGCTAACCAATCGTTTAGAACAACATGTTATCAGCCCCACATCAAGGGCTTTCAAACCCTTGATACGACTGCATTCTAAAAGTTTTGATGGAGACGGTGGGAGTCGAACCCACGTCCAGAGACATCGATTACTTAAGCGTCTACGAGCGTAGTCAACATATTTGGTGTTCACTCATCCTCATGCCTGCTGACGGGCGCTTGGAGAGCTAGTCTGATGGATCTCTTCTTACGTCCTCAGACGAAAACGTAAGCGTAGCCTACTTCATTGGGCTCCTCACAGACACATAGGCGATGTCAGGAAGAGCTCGCTGCACTTATTAGGCAGCTAGTGCTAAGTTTTGGTTAAAACTTTTAGTTTTGCCAGTTACATTTAGTGCGTGTTAACGAGATCGCCTCTCGGCTCGCAGCTCAAGCTCGAACCGCCCCTGTCGAATCCGTAACGTCCCCTTGTAAAAGGGATATACGGGATGGAAGTTCAGCTTAACTGCTTCCGTTTATAACTATTATAACAATCTCATCGCTTGAAACAACTGGTGTTTTCTGTAAGAAAAGCGATGATTGTTTACTGCATAACATATTGTAGCATAATGCTTCCGCTCTCAGCAAGCCATCTGCATCAGGCTAGAATTGCTTTTGACGATCACGGAAGGCACGGTCGATTTCGCGTTTTGCATCTTTTTTCTTCAGATCTTCACGTTTATCGTATTTCTTTTTCCCTTTACCAATTCCGATCAACACTTTGGCAAAGCCATTTTTTAAATAGAGTTTCAGCGGTACGAGTGAGTAGCCTTCTTCCTTTGTCGCACCAATCAATTTGCTGATTTGCTTGCGATGAAGCAGCAGCTTTCTCGTTCTCAGCGGATCATGGTTATAACGGTTCCCCTGCTCGTATGGGCTCACGTGCATGTTGTGAAGAAACACTTCTCCCCGCTCGATTTTGGCAAAGGAATCTTTTAAATTCACTTTTCCTGCACGAATCGATTTGATTTCAGTTCCTTGTAACACAAGGCCGGCTTCATATGTTTCTTCTATAAAATAGTCATGATTTGCTTTTTTGTTTTGGGAAACAACCTTTCCCTCTCCCTTTGGCATTGGCGTACACCCTCCTTTTGACACAAACACGGTCCAAATCGTACGGATTATTTTATCAAACAATCCAGCTTTCGACAATGATGACGCTATGTGGTCAAAAAGCAAATAGAGCGTGATGCCCTATTTGCTTTTTGTCACGTTACTTTTTCTTTTTACGCTTTTGTTTTGGCGCGTTATCAAATACACGTTTTTTCTTTTTCTTCTTTTTACGGCCTGTGAACCAGTCACTTCCGCCTTTATCCTCTTTGGCTTTATCACCAGAGGCATTTTGACCTCCGCGCCCTTTTTTCGCTGGTGAATCTGTTCGTTTTTTAAACTTAAAATCTTTTGGCGATTTTCGGCGGGTGCCTTTCATGCCGACGATTTCAAAATCAATCGAGTGCTCATCTTTATTGACATTCACCACTTTGACTGTGATTTCATCACCGATACGGTAGACATTTCCTGTGCGTTCACCGATCATGGCAAAGTGCTGCTCATCAAAGCGATAGTAGTCGTCTGTCATATAGCTGACATGGACAAGGCCTTCAATTGTATTCGGCAGTTCAACGAATAGTCCGAAGTTCGTCACGGAACTAATCATGCCATCAAATTCTTCACCGATTTTATCAAGCATAAATTCTGCCTTCTTGAGATCATCTGTTTCACGTTCTGCATCAACTGAGCGGCGCTCCATTGTAGACGCATGATCTGCAATTTCAGGAAGCAGCTGGCCCCACTTTTCTAGGGTTGCTTCGTCTGTCTTTTTCTGAATCAAATAGGTTCTAATCAGTCTATGCACGATTAAATCCGGATAACGGCGGATCGGTGATGTGAAATGTGTATAGAATTCCGTTGATAAACCAAAATGGCCGATGCTTTCCGGATCATATTTCGCCTGTTTCATCGAACGAAGCATCACGGTTTGTATCACAACTTCTTCTGGTTGATCCCTCACAGCATCAAGTACACTTTGAAGTGCACGTGGATGGATGTTTGTCGACGTTCCTTTCACAATGTAACCAAACGTTGTCACGAACTCTAAAAAGCGCTGAAGCTTTTCAGGATTTGGTTCTTCGTGAATTCGATAGATGAAAGGTACATTCAACCAGTGGAAATGCTCTGCAACTGTTTCGTTAGCAACAAGCATGAATTCTTCAATTAATTTCTCTGCGACTGAACGCTCGCGAACGACAACATCTTTTGCTGCGCCTTCATCATCTACAAGCACTTTTGCTTCCTTGAAGTCAAAGTCTACTGCCCCGCGCTCCATCCGTTTTTCGCGAAGGATCTCTGCAAGCTTCTCCATCTCTTGGAACATTGGGACGAGCGGCTCGTATTTGTCAATAAGCTCTTCGTCTTCATCGACTAAAATCTTATTCACATCAGTATAGGTCATTCTTTCCGTCGTTTTGATCACACTTTGGAAAATCTCGTGTTTCACGACCTTCCCATTTCGATCAATGACCATTTCACAAGACAGTGTGAGACGATCGACCTTCGGATTCAATGAGCAAATACCGTTTGACAGGCGGTGCGGGATCATCGGAATGACGCGGTCTACGAGATACACACTCGTTCCACGCTCATAAGCTTCCTGATCAATCGGGGAGTTCTCAGTGACATAATGAGAGACATCTGCAATATGCACCCCTAGCTTATATTTGCCATCATCCAGCTTTTGCACCGTAACGGCATCATCTAAGTCCTTCGCATCTGCTCCGTCAATGGTGACAATCGTTTCGTTGCGCAGATCTCGCCTGCCTTCGAGGTCTTTTTCATCAATCGTTTCAGGTGTGTCTACTGCCTGCTGGAGCGCTTCTTCTGGGAACTCCCCTGGCAGGCCGTGTTTATGAATGATTGATAGTATATCAATGCCAGGGTCATTTTTATGACCGAGGATTTCAGTCACTTCGCCCTCTGCACTCATTCTTCCTTCTGGGTAGCTAGTCAGCGTCACGACCACTTTATGCCCTTCGACCGCTCCATTTTTAGCGGATTTCGGAATGAAGATATCGGTTGTGATTTTTTTATCATCAGGAATGACAAAGCCAAAGCTTTTCGTTTCTGTGTAGGTACCGACAACCGTCTGAGTATTACGCTCCAGAATTCGGATGACCGTTCCTTCTTTTTTTGTGCCGTTTGATTTGTGGCTGACACGAACCATGACCGTATCACCATTCATCGCTGTGCCTAGCTCATTAGGCGGAATGAAAATATCATCCTGTCCAAACTCTTCTGGTGTCACAAATGCAAAGCCTTTTGCATGAGCAGACAGCTTTCCTTTTACCAAGTTCATTTTTTCTGGTACACCGTAGCGATCGCTGCGCGTGCGAACGATGAGTCCTTGATCTTCCAGAATCACAAGCGCTTTGACGAGCTCTTTATAATCATCTGGATTGGTAATCTCCATCATCACTTCCAGCTCTTGAACGGTTAACGGTTTATACGCTTCATCTTTCATAAAAGCGAGTAGTTCATTCATAAATTCTTCTTTTTGCACACTCTAACCCCCTATATATTTAAATTGACCAATCAAGTGATTCTAGGAATGCATATACATCCTGATGAACCTTCTCGCGCTCTTTATCAAGCGTGATCGCATGGCCTGATTCTTCATACCATGTTAAATGCTTTTGATCTGTCTCTACTTCGTTGTAAATGATATTCGCACTGTCTGTATTAATCATATGATCGTGACGTGCCTGAACAACAAAAGTAGGTGAATAAATCATGTCGACATTGTTTCTAACATCTGCAATGAGTTCTTGCAGGCTCTTAAGTGTATCCATTGGCGTTTTCTTGAACTCTTCCATTTCCTGTTCAATTTGGTCCTCTGTCTTACCCTCGAATTTCTTATAGTTACGGGCATATTCTAGTACACCCTGGTACATGACTTCTTCACTTTTTATGTACATAGGTGCACACATAGGTACAATTCCCTTTACAGGTACAGTGTAACCTAATTTCAATGAAAAAACTCCTCCGAGGGATAGGCCGCAAACCGCGATTTCCTCATAGCCTTCATCCTTTAAGAATTGATAGCCTTCTTGTACATCATTCCACCAGTCATCCGGTCCAAAATGGACAAGCTCTTCTGGCGGCACACCGTGTCCTTTATATTGTGGTGCATGACACGTATAGCCTCTTTCGTTCAAATAACGGCCCAGCATTCGAACATCGGCTGTATTCCCAGTAAAACCGTGAAGAAGAAGCACTGCCTTTTCTCCACCTTTAAACGTAAATGGTTTTGGTGTAACAACTTTCATGATGTGACTTCCTTTCCTTCTGATATGGTTTATATTTTCCACTTGTATGTATGAAACAAACACTAAAGAGTGCTGATAATAAAAAAAGGTCTGAAAAAAGATCAGACCTTCTGTTACTCGCGCTTTACACGCCTAAATATGCCAATGCAAGTGTTAAAATGAAGAAAAGCACTGACAAAATAACCGTTAAACGGTGAAGTATCAAGTCAAGACCTCTCGCTTTTTGCTTACCGAAAAGCTGCTCGGCTCCACCTGAAATAGCGCCTGACAGTCCAGCACTTTTACTAGATTGTAACAATACAACGATGATAAGTGCGATACTGACAATTACGAGTAATGTAATAACAAATGCGTGCATGAAAACACCTCCAGACAAACTGGTACACATAACTTTATTTTACATGAAAACAAGGTGCATGTCACGAAACATCAAAATAAAGATTCCCTCTATATTCTCGACTTTATTCGTTATTTTGATTCAATTTCATTCCAAAGAGTAGTATGCAGCATTTTTCATATGCAATTTTCGGTTAAAAACACGTTTTTAACGGGTTGCTTCTTCTTTCAATAGCTGTTTTAATTCTACTAACAAACGTTCAGCTCCTTCAGGACTCAGCATCACTTTCCCATTTCCATAGCTTTTGTTATACTTCGTCACTTGTCCAGTTAACAGGCAGCTCTTATCAGCATCATATTTTTTCAGCATGATGGTTTGATCTTCAATGAAAATTTCTAACAGCTGCTCTTCTTTAATATTGAGCACCTTGCGCATTTCTGAAGGCAGAACAATTCTGCCTAGTGAATCAATATGTCTGACCATCCCAGTTCTTTTCAACGACATTGCCTCCTTGATCATTTCGTTCATTGACTTTTGTCAACACTTTCATAGTAAAATAGATCTTCAAATTTTTTATCAAAGTAATGAATCATTTTGCCAATGACAAGCTGGCCTGGTTTCCGGTGACCATTTAATACCCTGCTAAGTGTAGCAGGAGAAATGCCAATTTCATCAGCGAGCTGATTTAAAGACATATCGTTTTCGATCATATACTGCATGACAAAAGTCCGCCTGATCTGAATCTTTTCGACCATCATTACAACCTCCTATGGAATCAATATGTACAACGTGTAGGTGCTCATATGAACTAGATCTATTAACTTAAGTCAACACTTTTACCCCTCTGCTATTTCCTTTGGTCAATGATCATACTAAAATAAGTCATATACTGAAATGTGAGGTTCGATGTCATGAATCACTTTGGTGAACAATTACGCATTTTAAGAGAAAATAGAAAAATGTCTGTCAATCAACTCGCCATGTATTCAGGTGTAAGCGCTGCTGGTATTTCTCGTATTGAAAATGGAAAGCGTGGTGTGCCGAAGCCTTTAACCATAAAAAAATTAGCACACGCTTTGAAGGTGCCTTATGAGGATTTAATGCTGCTTGCCGGTCATATTGAACAGGAACAAGTTCATGAAATGAAACCAAAATATGAATCCGTGTTGAAAATCTATCAAACGGCGCTTCAAAAGGATGTAGAACATCTTCCCATTTTTGACGGTGACCTATGGGAAAGACTATCCGCACAAGACATCAGCCAGCTGAATGAATACTTTCTCACGCTCATCAACCAAAAAAAGACGAACAAATAGCGGGGCATAACCTTAAGATACATTCACTATTAACTAATGTCAATATTTTCATGGTATACTTGTTGCCAATAGTCAACAAATCAAGTAAAATAGATATATCTAATCTATAACCATGTGAGGTTTTGCCTTGATGAAATTTGGTGCATATTTAAGAGCATTACGTGAGGAAAAGAAGCTGTCAGTAAACCAATTAGCGATGTATTCAGAGGTCAGTGCTGCTGGTATTTCTCGTATTGAAAATGGGAAACGCGGCATTCCGAAGCCTCCTACGATAAAAAAACTAGCCGGTGCATTAAAGGTTCCCTATGAGGAAATGATGCAGGCTGCGGGCTATATTGAGGAAGTCTCTTCTGTCCATCAGTTGAAGGAAGAGGAAATGGCACTATCCAAAATAAAGGAAGCCGCAGCGCAATACGAACTTGGCGATCTCGAACTATTTGATGGAGACATTTGGTCAACTCTTTCGAAAAAAGAAATAGAAGACCTCAACCGCTATCTGTTATTTATAATAAACAGCCGTTCGTCATAGAATGTTTTGATCATTGACAAGCTTTTTGAGCTGATTTATGACAAATTTACGGTATAATGGGTTCAGATTGGAGTGAAGAAAGATGAATCAATCTGATATGTGCCCGCGGTTTGAAAAAGCAGTTGAGTTATTGAGTAAACGCTGGGTTGCACTGATTGTTTTTCAGCTTCTCTCAGGTCCGCAGCGTTTTAGTGAAATTGAGGCCGCTCTGACAAATTTAAGCGGAAGAGTATTATCTGAGAGATTAAAAGAGCTAGAAGCAGCAGGCATTGTAAAACGGGAGGTTTTTGCTGAAACACCCGTGCGTATTGAGTATTCTTTAACTGATATGGGGCGTTCCCTTGCACCCGTTTTTGAGGAAATTTCGAAGTGGTCTACTGAATGGATCACGCTTGAATCATAAAATCCCCGCATGTGAACTGCCTGCTCATCATAAAAAAACCTCCCTTACAGACGTAAGGGAGGTTTTGTCATTTCAACCACTTAAGCAGATGTCATGTTTTTTTCAGCTAATGCTTTTCTTTCTTTTTTCTTGTTCGTTGGGCTTAAATAGCGTTCGAGCCAGCCCATGACTAGGTCAGCGATAATGGCCATGAGTGCAGTTGGAATAGCACCTGCTAAAATGATGGCTGTTCCGTTTGTGGCGTTTGATCCTCTGATGATGATATCACCTAGACCTCCTGCACCAACAAATGTCCCAATCGCTGTAATGCCGATGGCGATGACCAGTGCCGTTCTTAAACCAGCCATAATGACCGATAAAGCAAGCGGTAATTCAACCATTCTCAGCACTTGCCATTTCGTCATGCCCATCGCTTTACCCGATTCTAAATAAGCATGTTCAATGCTGACAATCCCTGTATACGTGTTGCGGATGATCGGCAGAAGCGAATACAGAAAGAGTGATAAGATGACTGTATTGGCGCCAAGTCCTAACACAAGCATTAACACGGAAAGCATCGCCAACGCCGGTATGGTTTGAATGACGTTGGTAATGGCGAATATCCAATTGCTTAGCTTACGGTAATGCGCCACAAAGATGCCTACTGGAATTCCGACTATTGCCGCAAACAGCACCCCATACGCTGACATGAGAAAATGCCGATAAAATTCTTCTAACACATATGAACCGTTCTGCTGATAATACGTCCATAATTGCTGCAGTGTGTCCATCAGACGTGACACCTCCCCATCTTACTCAAAGTAATTGTTCTTTTTCAGGAAATTCTTCGCAACGGTGGCTGGTTCTTGAAGCTCCCCGTCGACTTGATAGTTCAGCTCTTGCATTTGCTCTGTATCGATTTTTCCGATCAGTCTGTTGATCACCTTATCTAGCCCTGGATTCTCTTTTAAGACTTTTTCCGGGACAACAGGCGATGCGTCATATGGCGGGAAAAACCGCTTATCATCTTTTAAAATTTTGAGGTCATAGGCTTTGATTCGTCCATCTGTTGAATAGGCAAGCACAATATCCATTTTTTCATTTTTTAATGCATCGTAGACTAAACCAATCTGCATTGGATACGTGCTTCCAAATTCAATTCCGTATGTTTTCACGAATCCTTCATAACCGTCGCCTTTCTTTTTGAGCCAAATATTATCGACACCGAACCGGTAATTCTTCGCATTCTTTTTCAAGTCAGAGACCGTTTCTAACTTGTTTTCCTTCGCCATCTTTTGCGTCACGGCAAAGGCATACGTATTATCAAAGCCATAGGAATCAAACCATTTGTAATCATAGCGTTTCTTAAATTCTTTTTGAACGATTTCCATTGCACGCTCCGGATCTTTTTCCGCATCCATTCCAAGCGTACTCGTCAAATCTGTCCCTGTATATCTTGTCGCAGATATGTCGATATCTCCATTTTCCATTGCTTTCTGCTGTACGGTATTAGAGCCTAGGTTTTTCACAATGGTTGTCTTTTTATCTGTGTAATGTTCGATGATCTCGCTCACCATATAGGCCATTATTTCTGATTCGGTAAAGTTTTGTGCTCCCACCCGCAGCGTATTGCCTGAGGAGCCGGCTAGTCCAGGAAGTGAACAGCCGCTTATCAATAACAAGCAACCGGCAAGCAGTGCACTGATCCATTTTGTTTTTCGATTCTTCACATAAGCCAACTCCTTATGAAACTTCCTTCAATCCTTTTAAGGCTTCTGGTGTTACTTTTTTCTCCAGCTTCATCAATGTAAAGTCGATGATGACCGCTAAAATAGTGACTGGGATGGCACCTGCAATAATGTATTCCGGCTGGTATAGCTGAAGTCCAATCAAAATGTAGTCACCAAGACCGCCTCCACCAATAAAAGCAGCAAGTGTTGTCCAGCCAATTAAATAAATCGTTGACGTACGGACACCTGCCATAATGATCGGTACAGCAAGCGGAAGTTCCACAAGTCGAATTTGCTCCCATGTCGTCATGCCGATCCCTTTACCGGATTCAAGAAGGTTTTTGTTCACCCCTTGGACGCCAGCATACGTATTTCTCAAAATAGGCAATACCGAATAGAAAAAGAGAGCAACGATTGCAGGTATTTTCCCAACTCCCAAAATAGGAATAAAAAATGCAAGAATCGCTAAACTAGGGAGTGTTTGAAAGATATTTACGACACCGATGACAAAACCTGCGCCTCGTTTCATTCGCGTGAGAACGACGCCTAAAGGAACGGCAACGATAATTCCTAGCACGACAGCAATTAAGGAAATATATAAATGCTCCCACATTTTTGTGAGGAGTTCCCCACCATTTTTCTCTAGAAAATCGATGATTTGATCCATGTGTCCACCTCCCTTAGTTCATTTCAATGGCAGACGCTGGCGTATCGTCTCCCCAAATGGAGTCGTACACAACATCTACAAGACTTGCCCGTGTCACAATGCCTTTTAAATGCCCTTTGGCATCGACAACCGGTACATATTTAATACCGCGTATTAAGATTTTCCGAACGGTGTCTCTGAGAAGTGCGCCTTCTTGTACAGTATAGAACTCTGTATTTAAGATCTCACCAACGAAAGCCGCTTTTCTGCGGTTCGCATCAATAGTTTCAATATCGATATAGCCTTTTAACACATCATGTTCATCTACTACAAGCAAGGAATCGACCCGCTTTTCTCTCATGATGTAGATGGCATCAGTCAACGTTTGTTCGACTGTAATGGTAACTGGTGACGTGTTCATCATTTGTTCTACACGTTCCATATTCGGATTTGACTGAAGCAGGCGTTCTTTTCCGATGAATTCTTCTACGAACTCGTTGGCTGGGTTACGTAAAATATCTTCTGGTGTGCCTACTTGAACAATCTCTCCATCTTTTAAAATCACAATTCGGTCAGCCAGTTTAATTGCTTCATCCATGTCATGTGTGACGAATACGATGGTTTTATTTAACGTTTTTTGCAGCTTCTTAAATTCTTCCTGCAGTGTATCTCGTGTAATTGGATCAAGTGCACCAAATGGTTCGTCCATGAGGATCAGAGGGGGTTCTGCTGCTAGTGCGCGAAGAACTCCGATACGCTGCTGCTGTCCTCCACTAAGTTCATGAGGATAGCGCTCTAAAAATTCCGGGCCCATGTCGACGAGCTTCAGCAGTTCACGTGCTCGTTCTTTCCGTTTTTCTTCCGGCCATTTTAACAGCTTCGGCACAAGTGAGATGTTTTGCGCGATGGTCATATGGGGGAACAGTCCAATTTGCTGAATCACATAACCGATTTCTCTTCTTAATTGAACTGGATCTTTTTTCATGATATTTTCTCCCTCTATAAAAATGTTTCCTGAGGAAGGTTCGATGAGTCGGTTGATCATCTTCATGGTTGTAGTCTTACCACAGCCACTCGGTCCAATAAAACAAATAAATTCTCCTTTTGCTATGTCTAAATCAATATTTTTGACAGCTTTTTTTCCGCCTTTATACGTCTTAGATACATTCTCTAGTTTCAGCAAATGAGACACCTCCAATTAGTTGGATCTATATATTCAGAAAATTTACACCTTATTAATTATAGTGCAAACTTTATAAAATAAAAAGTTTATGATGTGTTTGTATTGCATAACATTTATATAAAATTTTCAGTTAACGCTGTAATATCTAGAGATCTCTCCTTTTTCCTCCAAATTACTAGCAATTACTCAATATTTATTGTTTTCATCAACAAACAGGTATATGATATATTGTGTTACAAATTGTCAGTCGTGAAGGGATGAAGCGGGGAGTGGACAAGCAAGCGCTAGGCGCCATTCAAAAAGCACAGGATCATTATATTGAAAAAGCTGCAGAGAACATGAATGCCTTTGGTCTTTCTTCTACAGTGGGTAGAGTGCTTGGTATCATTCACATGAACCGTAAACCAATGACGCTGGAAGAGCTATCAGAGGCGACCGGCATGAGCAAAACGAGGATGAGTCAAGTCGTTCGAGAAATGCTCGATTTAAATATTGCGGAAAAGGTTTATGAAAAAGGAATACGTAAAGATCTTTATGACGTTGAGCAAGATCAATACCAAACGTTTATTTCATTGTTTGCAGCCAATTGGACACGTGTTGTCAGTAAAAACCGTAAAGCACATAAGAAAACGTGCAAGGAATTGCAAGAGCTGCTTGAACAGGAAGATTTACCAGAAGAAACAGAGGATAAAATCAATCTGCTTCTTTCAGAAATCAAGGAAAGTCTTGATTACTATGATTGGATTAGCCGCTTAATTGAGTTCTTTGAAAGTGAAGAAGTATTTAAGCATGTGCCGAAACCTTAAAAAAAGCTGTTTTATTTTACATCTTTGTAGAAAAAAACAGCTTTTTTATATACACTTATGACATAAACATCGGAAACATCCCTTTTAAGCCTGCGCCGATCATTTCAACTGCCACTACAGCCAGAATTAATCCCATCAAACGCGTCACAACATTCATCTCTGTTTTCCCCATTTTTCGCATAATAAAACTTGAATAATGAAATGCATAATACGTCATAGCAAGAACGATGACAATGCCAATTAGAATCGAAAACATGTGGAGCATCCCTTGACTTCCAGGGGTCAAACTCATGACTGTAGCGATTGTACCGGGACCAGCGATGATCGGAATGGCGAGCGGCGTAACGGAGATATCTGCCTTCTCTTTGCTTTCTGCCTTCTCCTCCGAATGAGGATTTTGGACGTGTGATTCTTTTGCATTCAGCAAATTGTAAGCGATACCAAAAATAAAAATACCGCCAGCGATGCGGAGTTCATGAATATCGATCCCAAACAATTTGAAAATAAGCCTGCCTGCCAATAAAAAGGCGATCAAAATAATAAAAGAGACCACGACGGCTTTTTTGGCTGTCTGGGAGCGCTCTTTCTCTGTATAGCCCTCTGTTAAGGTGATGAAAAGAGGTACGTTTCCTATGGGGTTTGATACAGCAAATAATGAGACGACCACATGAATCATAAAGGAAATCAACAGACACCCTCCTTTTTTCATAGTGTCTGCCATTCTGATGTGAATATTCCCTTATGATGTTAAAACCTGTATATCTTTAACCGATGATAATAGAGGTTTAAAGAAAGGGGTTCACACATGAAGAAAACAATGACGATCATTCTTCTTTCTGTAGCAGTTATAGCCTCAGGTGGCTGGATTGTTTGGCAGCAGCAGACCATCGAAGAAGCAGAGAAAACTCATCAGCAAGAAAGCAAAACGAGCGATCTTAAGCTCTCGCAGTTAACATCAGATCAAACAGATATGAAGCATAAAAATGATGAACAAAAAAAGCAAATAGCCACCGTCACAAAAAAGCTCAAAAAAGAAAAGAAAGCCTATGAAAAAGAGGTCAAACAGCGTAAAGCGCTTGAGGTAAAAGTTGACCAGCTTCAAAAAGAGCTGACGGCAGCAAAAGCTACTGCTCAAGCAAATAAGCAGACCACTCAGTCTACAAGGAAACCAACTGTCAAAAAAGACCCGAATGTCACTCATCATCCTCCCTCACAGTGGGTACAGGACCAATACGATTGGGGCGTGAAACAAGGGTATATTAAAGAATAGAAAGGACGAAAAAATGTGATACAGATTCGGCGATTATCTCATGATCAACCTCTGCCAATGGATCTTTTACTATTAGCTGATCCTTCAAAGGAAAAGGTTCTCACTTATGTACAATCCGGCTCTTGTTATGCCGCTTTTCATGAAGAGGATGTGATTGGTGTCTATGTGCTATCATCGCTCTCTCAGCATTCAGTGGAAATCATGAATGTGGCTGTGAAGGAGTCATGGCAAGGAAGGGGAATTGGGAAGCAGCTGGTCCGCCATGCGATCGCTGAAGCGAAAGCTGCTGGTTTTCATACGATTGAAATCGGCACAGGCAACTCGAGTATTCAGCAGCTCGCACTTTATCAAAAATGCGGCTTCCGCCTAACGTCGATCGATCGAGATTTCTTCCTTAAGCATTATGATGAACCAATTTATGAAAACGGGATTCAGTGTATAGATATGGTACGGCTGTCACTCACATTTCAAGCAGACTGACTTTTTGTTCAGCCTGCTTTTTTTATGCTCTTCGCTTTTTCACAGCATGAATCACATATTGAATGAATAAGTAAAGCACAGTGCCAGTTAAAAAGCAGACAACGCATCCAAAAAGCGTCGCCTCAGAGCTGAATTGATACTCTTCAATTTTCATGATATAAAATGGCATGCCAAACAGCGTTGGACTTGATTCGATATGATTGACCTCTAACAGTAGTAAAAAGACAGGGGTCATAAACACAGCAAATATATACAGCATCGCAAGTGTTAAGCCGCTAGAAAACGAATGAAATACTTTGATCATCTCTTTCTCTCCTTCATCTCTTTTAAACTGGCTGTGATATTTTTCCCGTCTGGGCAAGCTGGATGCAGCATCACAGTGTTCAGTAAAGAAAAAAACAGCAGCTGATGACTCACCGGATGCTTCCACATCAAAAAAAGCACAATCGAGCAGAGTACCGGAAACAGCGGACCTGCAAGTGCCACCATCAAATTAAAGCTCGGCCGGGCAAATGTCTCATGAATGATCGCCACATGCTTCCAATCAATCGTTACCACAAAATCAAAGAGCGGCCTTTTTTCGACTTTGTTACATACCATGATCATCAGCATATGACCGAGTTCATGTATGAGCACAACCGCTAGTAAACTAATGACAAGCCCCATCATCGCAATATCGGCCTTTTTAACATCACAGCATATATACAACTGAAAAAGACAAGTGAACCAAGCAGATAAGCAGTGGCAAGAAGAAACATATTAGCTGACAGCCACTCTAATAAAAGCATATCGATGAAGCTGAATACAGCTATCATCATCACGATGACAAATAGTTTATTAAAATCACTGATTTTCACGACAAAACCTGTACAGGCTGCCATGACGGTCATGAATAAAATGGACAAACTCGCCAAGCCATGACCTTCACTTTCAATTCCAATCACCAAATAAGCAAGGCTAATATAGACAAAATAAATGAGTAAATTGATTGTGTAATAAAATAAAATTCTCGACAATATATACGCGCCCTTTGATGTATTTAACATAAAGATGGCCCGTTGATTGAGATGATATTCTCTGCCAATCATCAGTGGAAGCATGATCAATATTTCCTTTAACGCAAACTGCACAATAAAGGCATACAGCCAGCCAGTTTCTTCAGGTGTAAAAACAAATGGCAGTCCAGCCGTCAAACAAACGAGAAAGAGGAACAAAATGCCTTGTTCTTTAAAAACAGCTGATCGAATGAAATAGACCATTTCCTGCCGCAGGTGCGTCAGAAAGGAAGAATACGTCCTGATTTTCTGGTAAGAAAACGACTTTATCTCTGTTTTCAGCTGCAAAAACATTTGATGAACATAGCAAGCTGCTAAACCTTTTACCCATAGCCATCCAGCGCTTAGAAGGATCACCAGCAACGTCAGATAGACAGCCGGCCATACACGGATCATCTCCACCGCTTTTTGAAAAAGAAGAAATATGAGTACTTGAAGTGCCGCAAAGCCGATCGTTTGCAGCAGTAAATGCTCCTTTGTTTTTGATACGAAATGACTTACACCGATCCGCAACAGCATCCATGAAGAGAGCGTATAAAGTGCCAAGATGCCGCATGTGATGCAGACAACGATGATCCAATACAAAGATGGGATGGCACCCGTGATAAAAAGCCCTAATACAATCGGTAAAAAAAGCAGTCCAGCCATGAGAAAGCAAAAAAGCCCTGGAAAGAAATATGCACAAAGGACAAATGGTACACTTTGTATCGCACTGTTCAAAAAGTAGAATTGATATTCTTGGCGCTTCAGTTTATTTCGGGATAACACAATCCCTGCTCCTAATAGTAAGAGCGACATTTTGACAAATTGGATGTATAGCGCAGCTGGCTCACTTTCACCTGCCTGCATGTAAAAGCGCAGGCTGATGACAACGTATATCGCATAGATGAGCAAGAGAAAAACGGTGGCTGCGAGAAGCTGCAAAGGATACTTTTTTCCAAGCTGCTTTCCTTTCGTTGTCAGCATTCCCCATTCGATTTTATGAAGAACGTGTCGTGTCCAAATCATTGAGTAACCTCTCCACCTGCATATAGTAATCTCGATTTACTTCTTTATAAATCTCTTCAAGTGCCTGATGAGGATATGTCTGATTTGTTTCTTGGCGGGACATATTCAGCTTGACGTCACCATTTCTTAAGATCATGAGATGATCATATAATGTATCACCAAAGCTCAAATGATGAGTTGAAATCAGAATGCCAGCACCTTGATCTCTCAGCTTCATGAGCACCTTTTTTAAGATGATCATCATATCTGGATCAAGTCCGTTCGTTGGCTCGTCAAACACATAATAATCACACGGTCTGAGGAGCTGCGAAATGATCTGTGTTTTCTTTTGATTGCCATGGGACAGCTGAGCGATTGGTTGATCCATATACGGACTCAGCTCAAACAAATCGATGAATGTCTCTTCACGTGTGACATCTTGCTCATGTGGCAGCTGAAGTAATTGAAAGTATTCCCTCGGTGTTAAATAATCGAACAACGCATGATCATCAGGAACATAGGAAACATGTTTTTTCAAAAGGGAAATATGTGCTGAGGATTGAAGGTTCAGCTGTTCACCATGTAAGGAAACGCAGCCAGTAAATGGCGTCAGCCCAAACATAGCTTGGATCATTGTTGTCTTTCCTGCCCCATTGTGTCCTAAAAGAAGCATCATCCGGCCTTTCTCCACGTTCATTTGTATATGGCGGAGAGAGAAGGTGCGGCTATACGTTTTTTCTTGTAATTGTAATGTCAGCATCATATTCCTCCGTTTGTTTCAGATGGAACAGATGGCCTCGCATCTGTTCTCATCCCTGTTAGAAACCGCATTTGATTTTCACGTACATGCCTAAAAACTTGAATTCGCCTAAAAATTTAGAGCCTTTTCCAAAAGTCTTGCATGCCCAAATCAATGCTGCGACTGTCACAATACCTAAAATAGCGGCAAGGACATAAATCCAAAATGCATTTTTCTGTACGTTCTTAGAAGTTAGAATTCGTTGCTTCCTTTCATCATAGGCCGCCAGTAGGTGAAGGACATACATATACACTCCTACTGGAAAACGAAGGCTAAAAGGATTCAGCATCTCATCACCCCCTAATATATGTAAAATGATACCATCCCCCATACAGAAAACATAAGTTCATTTCAGATCATATTTTTAGTCGATTTTTCATGATCTATTGCTTATAAATAGTCGAGCTGCGCGCTTTCCCTCTGACCGAAGGACGACTTTTTACAAAAATAGGATGCGACTATTGAAACAGCTGCGGGATCTCATTCAACAAAAAAACGCTGCGCCCACTCTTATATAAGAGCGGAACGCAGCGCGTGGCATTACATTATTTATTCAAGTTATAGAATGTTTCAATGCCGTGGTATTGAGCTGTTTCAGCCAATTGATCTTCGATGCGAAGTAATTGGTTGTATTTCGCCACACGGTCCGTACGAGACGGAGCACCTGTTTTGATTTGTCCAGCGTTTGTTGCAACAGCGATGTCTGCAATTGTGCTGTCTTCTGTTTCACCAGAGCGGTGAGAGATCACAGCTGTGTATCCTGCACGTTTTGCCATTTCGATTGCATCAAATGTTTCAGTTAATGTACCGATTTGGTTTACTTTGATTAGGATTGAGTTACCAACGCCGTTTTTGATTCCTTCAGAAAGCTTCTTCGTGTTTGTCACGAATAAGTCATCTCCTACTAGCTGAACCTTGCTGCCAAGGCGCTCAGTTAATAGTTTGTGACCTTCCCAGTCGTTTTCATCAAGGCCGTCTTCGATCGAGATGATTGGGTATTTCGATACCATATCTTCATACCAGTCAACCATTTCAGCAGATGTTTTCACAACACCTTCACCTGATAAATGATATTTACCGTCTTCTTTGTTGTAGAACTCAGAAGATGCAGCATCCATTGCAAGTTTCACTTCTTCACCTGGTTTGAAACCAGCTTTTTCAATCGCTTCTACGATTGTTTGAAGTGCTTCTTCGTTAGAACCAAGGTTTGGAGCGAATCCACCTTCGTCACCTACAGCTGTGTTTAAGCCTTTTGCACTTAATACAGATTTCAGGCTATGGAAGATTTGTGCGCCCATGCGAAGTGCTTCACGGAAGTTTGGGGCACCTACAGGCATAATCATGAATTCTTGAATGTCTACGTTGTTATCCGCATGCTCTCCGCCGTTGACGATGTTCATCATTGGCACTGGAAGCGTTTTGGAGTTGAATCCACCAAGGTATTGGTAAAGTGGAATTTGTAAGAAATCAGCAGCCGCACGTGCTACAGCGATAGATACGCCAAGGATTGCGTTTGCGCCTAATTTCCCTTTGTTTTCTGTTCCGTCAAGTTCGATTAACATTTTGTCAATTGCTACTTGTTCAGTGACATCAAAGCCTAAAAGCTCTGGTGCAATGATTTCGTTTACGTTGTTTACAGCTGTCAGAACACCTTTTCCAAGGTAACGGTCTTTGTCTCCGTCACGTAGTTCTACTGCTTCATATTCACCTGTAGAAGCACCACTTGGTACTAGTGCACGGCCAAAGCCGCCAGATTCTGTGTAAACTTCTACTTCAACTGTTGGGTTACCGCGAGAGTCTAATACTTCGCGTGCATATACGTCAACAATGTATGGCATTGTTATTTCTCTCCTTTTGAATCAATTTGTTATTTCTGAATCAATGATGTTCCTGTCATCTCTTTTGGTTTTTCAACACCAAGTAAGTCTAAAAGGGTTGGAGATAGATCGGCTAGAATGCCGCCTTCTCTAAGCGTTGCACCTTTTTTCGTTACGATGACTGGAACAGGGTTTGTCGTATGTGCAGTATGCGGCTTTCCTTCTTCGGTAATCAGCACGTCTGCGTTACCGTGGTCTGCCGTGATGATGGCATGTCCGCCTTTTGCTAGGATTGCGTCGACAACAGCTCCTAAGCACTCATCTACTGCTTCAATGGCTTTGATTGTTGGCTTGAGCATACCTGAGTGACCAACCATATCCGGGTTAGCAAAGTTCAGGATGATCGCATCATGCTTGTCAGCATTGATGTCTGCAACAAGTGCATCCTTTACCTCATAAGCGCTCATTTCTGGCTTGAGGTCATAGGTTGCCACATCTGGCGAATTGATCAAGATGCGGTCTTCACCAGGAAATTCTTCTTCACGTCCACCGCTCATAAAGAACGTCACGTGAGGATATTTCTCTGTTTCAGCAATCCGCAGCTGTTTCAATCCATTTTGCGCTAGCACTTCTCCTACTGTGTTATCCAAATTCACTGGTTTGAAAGCAACATAGCCATCAACCGTTTCACTGAAGTGTGTGAAGCAGACGAAGTGTAAATTCTTCGGATGTGCTTCCCCGCGGTCAAATGAGCGGAAATCTTCATTTGTGAAGGTGTTCGAAATTTGGATCGCACGGTCTGGGCGGAAGTTATAGAAAATCACAGAATCGCCGTCGTTTACTTTAGCAACTGGCTCACCGTTTTCTCTCGTGATGACAGATGGAATAACGAATTCATCGTAGATTCCATTTTCATAGGAGTCATCAACGACATCATAGATGTTTTGATAACTTGGGCCTTCACCATACGCCATCGCGCGATATGCTTTCTCCACACGATCCCAGCGTTTGTCACGGTCCATTGAGTAATAGCGTCCAGAAAGTGTTGCTACTTCTCCGACACCGATTTCTTTGATTTGTTCTTCAAGCTGTTTTAAGTACACTTTGGCTGTCTTCTGACCAACATCACGTCCATCCAAGAAGCCATGAATGTATACTTTTGTTAAGCCTTCTTTTTTCGCTAGTTTCAGCAAGGCAAAAAGATGCTGGATGTGGCTGTGCACACCGCCGTCTGACAAGAGACCGAATAAATGAAGGGCCTTGTCATTCTCTTTTGCATAAGTCATTGCCTCTAGGAACGTTTCGTTTTTCTCAAATTCCCCATCACGAATGGCAACATTCACTCTTGTTAAGCTTTGATACACAATGCGTCCTGCACCGATGTTCAAATGCCCAACCTCAGAGTTCCCCATTTGACCTTGCGGGAGGCCTACTGCCTCACCTGAAGCCGTTAAGGTTTGATGCGGGAATTCGTTCCAGTAGCGGTCGAAGTTCGGTTTCTTTGCTTGGGCAACAGCGTTACCGACTGTTTCGCCTCTTAAACCGAATCCATCTAAGATGATTAATGCAGCTGGTTTCTTACTCATATTGACCTTCCTCCAATAATTGAACGAAAGACTGAGGTTCTAAGCTTGCGCCGCCTACCAAAGCACCGTCAATATCGGATTCTGCCATATATTCTTTAATATTCGCAGGTTTCACGCTTCCGCCATATTGAATGCGAAGGCTGTCTGCCGCTTCTTGACCATATTCACTTGCAACCGTTTGACGGATATGCGCACAAACGTCGTTTGCATCTTTCGCTGTAGAAGATTTCCCTGTACCGATCGCCCAAATTGGCTCATATGCAATGACAGATTCAGCGACTTGCTGAGTTGTTAAACCAGCTAGTGCTTTCTTCACTTGATCAGCGACAAGTTCATTTGTTTTGCCAGCTTCACGCTCTTCAAGCGTTTCACCTACACAGATAATTGGAACGATGCCATGCTTGAATGCAGCATGTGCTTTTTTGTTCACTGTTTCATCTGTTTCAGCAAAGAATTCACGGCGCTCTGAATGACCGATCACTGAGTAGCCAATGCCAAGATCTTTTAGCGCAGCAGGGCTGATTTCACCAGTGAATGCACCATTTTCTTCAAAGTGCATGTTTTGTGCACCAATTTTAAGGTCTGTTCCGTTAGAAAGGCTGTTGAGCTTTTCAAGGAAAAGGGCTGGCGCACAGACAATTGCTTCCACTTTGTCAGGAGATGGAATGGATGACTTGACTTCTTCAACGAAGCTAACCGCTTCGCCAAGTGTTTTGTTCATTTTCCAGTTCCCAGCTATAATTGGTTTTCTCATGATTGACACTTCCTTATAGCAGTTTTGGTCTTATTTATCGTTTAATGCAGTAACACCTGGAAGCTCTTTGCCTTCCATAAATTCAAGTGAAGCGCCGCCGCCTGTAGAAATATGGCTCATCTGATCAGCAAGACCAAATTTCTCAACAGCTGCTGCTGAGTCTCCACCACCAATGACAGAATATGTATCTTTTGCTTCTGCCAGTGCTTCTGCG
This sequence comes from Bacillus sp. SIMBA_005, assembly GCF_046535585.1. NCBI lineage: Bacteria > Bacillati > Bacillota > Bacilli > Caryophanales > Bacillaceae > Bacillus > Bacillus sp. SIMBA_005. Next base: position 239,000 of record NZ_JAWRWI010000005.1, read on the forward strand.
ATTGCTTTTGTTCCTTTAGCGAATGCGTCGATTTCAAATACACCCATTGGTCCATTCCAAACAACAAGTTTGCTGTTTTTAATGACATCAGCGTACTTGCCTATTGTCTCTGTTCCAATATCAAGTGCTTCTAGATCACTTGGAATTTCAGAGATTGGCACAATGCTCGTATTTGCATCATTTGAAAAGTCGTCGGCTACCAGAACATCTGTTGGAATCAGGAAGTTCACGCCTTTTTCTTTTGCACGGTCCATAAAGGATTTTGCTAAATCAACTTTGTCTTCTTCTAATAAAGATTTTCCTACTTCGTGGCCTAGTGCTTTCACAAATGTGTAAGCAAGTCCGCCGCCGATGATGAGGTTGTCCACTTTATCAAGAAGACTTTCAATGACACCGATTTTATCCTTTACTTTTGCGCCACCAATAATCGCTGTAAATGGGCGATCAGGGTTTGAAATGGCTTTTCCTAGAACCTCAAGCTCTTTTTGCATGAGGAAGCCCGAAACAGCCGGAAGATATGCTGCAATACCAGCAGTGGATGCATGTGCACGGTGTGCAGCACCGAACGCATCATTGACATACACATCAGCTAAATCAGCAAATGCTTTTGATAGTTCAGGATCGTTCTTTTCTTCACCAGGATAGAAACGAACGTTTTCAAGCACTAGCACATCTCCTTCTTTTAAGTCAGAGATTTGCTTTTTCACGTTGTCGCCATAAGCTTCATCCGCTTTTTTCACTTCTTGTCCAAGAAGCTCTTGCAGACGTTTCGCTACAGGTGTCAGACGCAATTCTTCAGTAACTTGACCCTTCGGACGACCCAAATGACTAGCTAGCAGTACCTTTGCGCCTTGTCCTGTTAAATACTCAATCGTTGGTAATGCTGCGCGAATACGAGTATCATCCGTCACTTTTCCGTCTTTCATTGGAACGTTAAAATCTACGCGGCAGAACACAACTTTACCTTTTACGTCAATGTCTTTTACTGATTTCTTATTCATGCTCGTCAGGAGATCCTCCTTTATTCTGGTTTCCTTACGCATTGGACAAGTCTCTCTTTATCCTTTTCCCATTTTGCCCTCATCAAAACGAGAAATCGTGCAGAACGGATAAAAACAGAGAAAAAGGGAAAGGGATGCTTCCCCTTCCCTTGTCCGTCTTCATTATATCGTGTCTCTAGGAAAGAACCAAGTGAGTTCCTTCAGTGTGACAAATTAAAGACCTTGTTTTGCAATGTAAGCTGCAAGGTCAACAACGCGGTGAGAATATCCACTCTCGTTATCGTACCAAGAAATGACTTTCACCATGCTGCCTTCCATTACCATTGTAGAAAGAGCATCGATTGTTGAAGAGTTTGCATTACCATTGTAGTCACCAGATACTAATGGCTCTTCGCTGTAGCCAAGGATTCCATTAAGTTCTCCTTCAGCTGCTTCTTTAAGTGCTGCATTTACATCTTCAGCCGTTACATCTTGGTTTAATTCAGCTACAAGGTCAACTAAAGAAACGTTAGGTGTTGGAACACGCATAGCGCCACCGTTTAATTTACCTTTAAGTTCAGGCAATACAAGTGAAACAGCTTTTGCAGCACCTGTAGAAGTTGGGATGATGTTTTCCGCAGCTGCACGAGCACGACGGTAGTCTTTGTGCGGAAGATCAAGAATTTGTTGGTCATTTGTGTATGAGTGAACAGTTGTCATCATACCGCGTTTAATGCCAAATTTATCGTTAAGTACTTTTGCAAATGGAGCTAAGCAGTTTGTTGTACAAGATGCATTAGAGATGACATCGTGGCTAGCTGCATCGTATTTGTCTTCGTTTACACCCATAACGATTGTGATATCTTCTTCGTTAGCAGGAGCAGAGATGATGACTTTTTTAGCGCCAGCTTCTAAGTGTTTTGCAGCGTCTGCACGTTTTGTGAAGAATCCAGTAGATTCAACAACGATTTCTACGCCTTGTTTACCCCAGCTTAATTTTGCAGGGTCACGTTCAGCTGATACTTCGATTGTTTTACCGTTCACTACTAAGTTCGTACCGTCTACAGAAACCTCTGCATCTAGTTTTCCGTGAACAGAGTCATATTGTAAAAGGTGTGCAAGCATGTTAGCGTCTGTTAGATCGTTAACCGCTACTACCTCAACTTCAGGATTGTTTAATGCTGCACGAAATACGTTACGTCCAATACGTCCAAATCCGTTAATACCGACTTTTACTGCCATGATGTTTCCTCCTTTTATAGGTCACAATGTTTTATATTGAGGGATCAATTGACTCCCTTAATAACTCTTTTGCGGCTCCTTCGTCTGTGACGAGAACCGTTCGGCGGGGTTTTTTGAAATAAGCTTCAATGGCCCCTGCCTTTGATGATCCACCTGCAACAGCAATGATGTGTGGAATGCTTTCTAAATCATCTAGCTGCATGCCGACGGAGTGCACTTTGTGGACGACCTCACCATCACGGTTAAAGTAATAGCCAAAGGCCTCTGTCACTGCGTCATGCTCATCAATCTTTTTTAAATCTTCAGCTGGTGTGTTTCGTCTCATCGCCATTGTTTTTGCTTCACCGATTCCATGAATGAGCATCGTGGATGATTTAATCGTTTGAAGCACTTCTTTGACTGATGGCTCTTCAATAATGGAAGAGTAAGCACCTTCTGACAGCTGTCCTGGAACAAACAGCAGTTTGTAAGTACCGGAAGCTTTTTCAGCCATGTGGGCACAAATGGTGTTTGCCTGATTTTTTACATTCTCCCCAAGACCGCCTCTTGCAGGGACAAACATCATGTCTCTGTTTTTGGCATCAGGGGTCATCATTTCGGCAACGGCTTCCATCGTCGTTCCGCCAGTGACGGCGACGATATTATTTCCAGTAAACCTTTTTTTCATACACTGCACAGCAGCTCTTCCCATTTCTTGCTTCACCCACGGGGATTCGTCACTGTCACCAGAAACGATCATGACTTCTTCTAGGCCTAACTTCCTCTTTAATGTATTTTCCAAAAAGGTTAAGCCTAAAACGTCCTTCATCATTCCTTCAAGCATTTCAAGCAAAGCATGACCTTCAGTCGTCAGCATCATACCGCTCGTTTTGACATCCAGCAGATTTTGTTCTTTTAAGAACTGAACTTCAGCTCTTAAGATGCGTTCACTGAGACCTAGACTCGTCGCAAGGCTTCTGCGGCCGATTGGTTCAGCTAGCCTGATGTATTGCAAAATGTCGTAGCGTTTTTGCATAACTGTGAGAAGATCTGGCAATAATTTTTTTTGAGCTTCTAATAAACGATTCATGGCTAACGACCCTTTCTTTTCACGTTGGACTAAAAACGTCCCACTGTGACAAAAAACGTCCCGCCACAGCCAAAAAAAATCAATCCCTGCTTTCTTTAATTATTTTAACAGGATAATCTTGCATTTTCAACTCTTACAAACACATTTAGACAAAAAATAGACACATTTTCACCGATAACCTGCTTGTCATCAAGGTTCTTGCTATGATATTTCTTTTCAAAATATTTTATTTTCTTCTATATTGAATGAATTCATCCATGAAAGTGTGCATGCGTAAGAGGTCCGCATGCACATTTTTTGGTCTAGTCGGTCTTTTATGTTTTTGGGACTCCTTCCTCTTCGGCGAAACGCTTTGCCTCTTCTTTCGGTTTGATTTTGAGATAATAAATGATGTAGCAGGCTGCCATGAACGGAACGCCGCAATAAAGGCCAATCCGCTGATCCTCAATAAAGAATAGGCTGATGAGCACGATGCCAAATGCGGTGAAGCCTGCTAGTGGGACAAATGGATAAAGCGGCGTACGGAAAACAAGATCCTTTACATCTCCACCGTCTTTTATGAATTGTTTTCTAAAGAAATATTGAGACAAACAAATGGACATCCACACCACAACAAGAACCATTCCAGAAATTGAAATAAGCCACACATACACCGTTTTTGGCGCCACAACACTTGTGAGCAAAGATAGAGCGGATACACCCATTGTCACCAATAATGCATTGATTGGGATTTTACGCTTGGACAGCTTTTTCGTAAAGTCAGGTCCTTTCCCGTCCTTTGAAAGCGACCAGAGCATACGTGATGATGCATACAATCCAGAGTTTGCTACAGATAAGACAGCTGTGATAATAATAAAATTCATGATATCTGCAGCATATGGGATGCCGACCTTGTCCAGCACGACCACAAACGGACTGTCGACAGCGCCTGCTGTCTGCCATGGAAGAAGTGCGGCTAAAACCGCAATGGATAAAACGAAAAAGACCATTGTTCTCCAAATAATATTTCGTATTGATCGAGGCAATGTTTTTTCAGGGCTTTCACTCTCACCTGCTGCGATCCCTACAAGTTCTGTTCCTTGGAAGGAGAAATTGACGGTGACCATGGTTAATAAAATAGCAAAAACACCATTAGGAAATAGTCCGCCATGATCCGTCAAATGACGAAATAAAGGGGCTGGTTCTCCGCCTTTTAAATGGATCATTCCGAAAATTGCGCCAATTCCGATGATAATAAACAATAGGATGGCCGCAACCTTGATGGCTGAAAACCAAAACTCCGTTTCAGCGAAGCTGCGAGCAGAGATGGCATTCACGGCAAATAATATGACACTAAATGCTAGACACCAGAGCCAAACCGGGATATCTGGAAACCACCTTTGGAGCAATATGCCTGCTGATGTAAACTCCAGTCCAATCGTACACGCCCAGCTAAACCAATACAGCCAGCCGATCATAAAGCCTGTGGACGGGCCGATATATTTGGTTGCATATTCCTGAAAGGAACCCGCTGTCGGCATTGCCACTGCTAATTCTCCAAGACACAGCATGACCAAATACATTAAAAATCCGCCAATGATAAACGATAGAATGGCTCCCCCTGGTCCTGCCTGATGAATAATCAATCCTGATCCAAGGAAAAGGCCCGTACCGATGACGCCGCCTAAGGCAATCATAAAGAGATGTCTGCTTTTCATGGAACGCTCTAGTTCATTATGCTGTTCTTGCATCAAATCCACTTCCCCACTTTCCCTCTTCTATTCATCATCCTTTGACAAAATTCGCTGTTCATTGAAAAAGAAAGGGAGAAAGTGAAGCTTCCTCCCCCTTTGTCATTTAAGCTTGAAATAGTGCTTCAATATGACCAATCGCCCAGTCTAAATCTTCTTTTGAAATGGTCAGTGGTGGTGCAAAACGGATGACTGTTTCATGGGTTTCCTTACATAACAATCCTGCTTGCTTCAGCTTTTCACAATAAGGTCTAGCTGCCTCTGTCAGCTCCATGCCTATAAATAGTCCGCGGCCGCGCACTTCTTTAATCACAGGACTTTGAATGCGTGACAATTTGTCTTTGAAGTATTCGCCAAGTTCCATCGAGCGTGCTGCAAGCTTTTCGTCAATTAAAACATCCAGTGCTGCAAGCGACACCGCACACGCAAGAGGATTTCCTCCGAAGGTAGACCCATGAGAACCAGGGTTAAACACGCCTAAAATATCGCGGTTTGCTACAACACACGAGATTGGGAATACTCCGCCGCCTAAAGCTTTCCCAAGAATCAGCATATCTGGCTCAATGTCTTCCCAATCACACGCAAACATCTTACCTGTTCGTGCTAACCCCACTTGAATCTCATCCGCAATGAACAGCACATGTTCTTGTTCACAAAGCGCTTTGGCATCTTTCAAGAAACCTTCTGGCGGCATAACAATACCCGCTTCACCTTGAATCGGTTCAATGAGGAAAGCCGCTGTCTGTGGTGAGATCGCTTCACGTAATGCTTCAATATCTCCGTAAGGAATCAGCTTAATTCCAGGAAGCATTGGACCGAAACCTCTCTGGTATTCTGCTTCTGAGGAAAGAGACACAGCCGTCATCGTTCTCCCATGGAAATTGCCAACACATGCAATGATTTCTGCACGATTCTCTTCGATTCCCTTCACATCATAGCCCCAGCGTCTCGCTGCTTTTACAGCGGTTTCTACAGCCTCAGCACCTGTATTCATTGGGAGTGCCGTGTCTTTATTCGTCAGTTTGCAAATTTTTTCATACCAAGGACCAAGCTGATCATTATGAAAGGCTCTCGACGTGAGTGTCACGCGGTCTGCCTGTTTTTTTAGCGCTTCAATAATGAGGGGATGGCGATGTCCTTGGTTCACTGCGGAATACGCACTCAGCATATCCATATATCGATTACCTTCAGGGTCTGTCACCCACACCCCCTCAGCCTCTGAAATCACAATTGGCAACGGATGATAGTTTGCCGCTCCATATTGCTCTGTTTGTTGAATCAATTCATTTGTCTGTGTCATCATCTATTCCTCCTTCTGTAAGGTAGCTTTTTTCAATTGGGTTCATCTTCATCCATATGTTATGCAAGGATCGTGCCAACTTTCTGACCGCTTGATCACGGGGGGCTATCTCATTCATTCCGCAAAATTTATTTGCATGTGCCAAATTTTTTAGAGGAAACCGCAAAATTTTTCATGTAAAATAGAGGTAACGTCAGGAGGTGGCGCAAGTGAAAAAAGATCTGCATACCGCAAAGCTTGAAAATGAGATTGATTTATATAAACAAATGCTCGATTTAATTGATGTCGGGGTTCATGCAATTGACGAGAATGGACATACGGTTGTTTATAATAAAAAAATGATGGAGATCGAGTCTTTAAAACGCTCTGATGTTCTCCATAAAAATGTGCTCGATTTCTTCGCCTTTCAAGATGAGATGCACAGTACACTTGTCCAAGCGCTGCGTACCGGGAAACAAACTGTACATGCCAAGCAGACGTATCATAATTACAATGGAAAAGAAATTACAACGATTAACCATACATACCCGCTTGTTCGAGACGGTCTCATTCAAGGGGCTGTTGAAATTTCGAATGATGTGACCAAGCTGGAACGGCTGATTCATCACAATATGAAGAAGAAAGGAAGCACTCGCTTTACCTTCGACTCTATTATTGGACAAAGCCCTGCATTTTTAGAGGTGATTGAGCATGCGAAACGAGCGACACGCACCTCTTCTTATGTGCTCATTGTTGGCGAAACTGGGACTGGGAAAGAACTGTTTGCTCAAAGCATTCATAACGGCAGCAGCCGGGCATCTGGACCATTTATTACCCAAAATTGTGCCGCACTGCCTGATAATCTGATTGAAAGCCTGCTCTTTGGTACACAAAAAGGGGCTTTTACGGGGGCAGCTGATCAGCCTGGCTTATTTGAGCAGGCGCAAGGAGGAACCTTGCTTTTAGATGAGATCAATTCACTGAATCCTCATCTTCAAGCAAAACTACTGCGCGTCTTACAGGAGAAACGCGTGAGAAGGCTGGGCAGCACAAAGGAAATCGCTGTTGATGTAAGAGTGATTGCCAATATGAACGAGGACCCTGTGGATGCAATCGCAGGCGGTCGCATGCGCAAGGATTTATTTTATCGTCTCGGTATTGTCACCTTATTTATTCCGCCGCTTTCTGAGCGAAAAGAGGACATTCCTACGTTTGTGAATCATTTTATTCAAAAATATAATGAGCTGTTTCAAATGAAGGTGAAGGCGGCTGATGAAGAGGTACTTGCCCTTTTTAAGGCGTATGATTGGCCAGGCAATGTAAGAGAACTGGAGCATGTGATTGAGGCGGGGATGAATATGATGATGGATGAAGACGACTTAGGCATGCATCACCTTCCCTATCATTTTAGATTTAAGCACGGGGAAGGCCGTCCTAAGGCGCAATTGCAAACAAATTCTCTGCAGCAAACCGCAGCTGCTGACACCTTTGTGTATACAAGCCCTGAACAGACGACTGATTTCCAAACCCAAATGGAGCGGTTCGAAAAACAATACATCGTCCATTACTTAGAAAAAATGGACGATAATATTTCACAGACTGCAAAGTTATTGGGCATGAGCAGGCAAAGTCTGCAATATCGAATGAAAAAGCTACATATTTCTCTTCAATAATAGAGCTGTGCCATCATTCGGCACAGCTTATTGTGTATCTGACTGTTCTGCTGGGTTTTGCAGCACATCACCGAGCAGATTTTCTACATTTTTTAAATGCGTAAGCATCGCTTTCTCTGCTTCTTCTGGCTGCCTTGCCATGACGGCTTTGTAAATTTGTTCATGTTCTTCGTAAAGCTTCCGAATGGAGGCTTTCGTTGAGAATAACACGACTTTTCTCGTTTCCCGCATCGTTTCTACTAACAAGGTTGAGACTTGATTCATTAACACCTTTAGTACGTCATTCTTCGAGGCTTTGGCTAATGCAAGATGGAAGGTAAGATCTGCCTCTTCACCAATTTCTTCATGGGCTTCTGCCTGCCTCATTTGTTCGAGTGCTTCACGCAGCTGATGAAGGTCATCGTCCGTCCGAAACAGCGCCGCCTTTTTGACAGCACCTATTTCAATAATGGTTCTCACTTCAAGGAGCTGCCTGACATCATGCTGCTTCATTAAAAATGCAGGGGATAAAGAAAATGCGAGCTGTTCAGGATCGAACTGCTTCACATATGTGCCTTCCCCTTGTTTCATCTCTATTAATCCGATCGCTTTGAGAGCAGACAGTGCCTCTCTCACAGCGGAACGGCTGACTTGAAAGCTTTCTGAGAGCGCTTGAACCGAATCTAATTTTTCTCCCGGAAGAAGCTCACCAGTGCGAATGGATTCAATTAATGCATCCGCAATTTCTTCATATATTTTTTTGGTTTTGATTTGTTTATATTTCAATTGGTCTCACCTCATCACTGTTGTCTACCCTTATCGGCTCATGCCCTATCTTATACTTTACCCCAAAATTTCCGTTCACACGTCTCCCCGATTTAATTTTCAAAAAATCTTCTGTGTGCCTTGCTTCCAATTAAAAAAAGCACCTGCCATGTTTCTGGCAAGTACTTCTTTTTAATCATAGCGCTTCCGCAGTGTAGATGATGGAAGATTCATTTGTTCACGATATTTCGCAATGGTTCTGCGCGACACTCGGATGCCAAAGGTTTGCTGAAGCTGCGTCATCATTTGCTGATCTGAATACGGTTTTTTCTTATTTTCTGTTTGGATCAGCTCTGCGATGTACGTCTTGACTGTATAGCTGGACGCCTCTTCCAGCGAGGGTCCTTCTAGCTTTGCTTGGAAAAATTGTTTCATTTCCATGAGGCCATAAGGGGTTTGCACCATTTTCCCTTTCACTGTTCGGCTGACTGTGGACTCATGCACTTGCAATATATCTGCGATACGCTTCATCGTAAGCGGTTTCATTTTATGTTTCCCTGTAAGGAAAAAATCTGTCTGATGTAAGATAATCTCACGAACGACATGAGTCATCGTTTGTTTTCTTTGCTTCAACGCTTGGACTAGCCAATTGTACTGCTGCTCTTTTTCCTTTAAATACACATATGCTTCATGCCGCTTTTGGTCTTGCATCATGGCGAAGTATCCTTCATTCATTTCAACATCTGGGAAAGCGCGCTGATTCAGCTCAAATGTGATGTGGTCCTGCACGACAGTAATCGTCACATCCGGCTCTATATACACATGGTCTTCTTCGTATGAGAAATGGATGCCTGGTCTTGGCTCAAGCTGCGACACCTCATCTTGTACCGCTTGAAGTGTTTTCATAGAAATGCCTGTTTTCGCCGCAATTTCCTTCCATGCCTTTCTTGCAAAGAGAAAGAAGTGCTCATCGATGATCAGCTCGGCTTCATACCAGCGCTCCTTTTTTCTTCTCAGCTGAAGCAGGATGCATTCTTGTAAAGATCTTGCACCTATACCGGCAGGCTCTAGCGATTGAAGCTGATGAAGGACGGCTTCTACTTCTTCAGCTGACACCTTTAAGACAGCTGCCATCTCGTCAACCGGTTCATTTAAATAGCCATTGGAATCAATGGACTCGATCATAAAGTGAAAGATCCTTTGATTTTTTTCACTTAGATTCAAATCAATGGCTTGTTTCTTTAAATACATTTGCAGGCTTTCTTTTTGATGCGTTCGATACGGCTCTGTCATTCGGTCTTGAGATTTTTTATGATAAACTGGTTGATAGCTGTCCGTGTCTTTCCGCTCAATCAGAGGGTTCTCAAGCGCTAACTGGTCAAGATACTCGCCAAGCTCAGTGCTATTCAGCTGGAGCAATGTAATGGCCTGCCTGAGTTCTTGTGTGAGCACCTGCTTTAATACTTGTTCTTGTTGCAGATTAAGGCTCATTGTCTCCCCTCCCTCTCATCATTTTACATGAAGATTGACGGACCGTATATACGAAATAGGAGTGATTCCCATGTCTGAACTTTTTTCCGTTCCATACTTTGTTGACAACTTGAAACAGCACATCACCATGAATCAAAATGAAGACAAGATTCATGCGATGAATGCCTATTACCGCTCAGTGGTGTCAACGCTTGTACAAGATCAGCTGACCAAAAATGCTGTGGTTTTGAAGCGAATTCAACACCTTGATGAGGCGTATCAAAAGGTGAAAAAAGAAAGCGAATGAACGAACAAGAACACCCTTTGTCATGATGGCAAAGGGTGTTTTTCATTTGCGAAAAGCTTCTGATCGAGCCTTGATTTGTACATCATCAAAAAGCCAGACCGTCCGGTAGTATAGATGATAAAGGCAAACCATAGTCCGTGATTGTGCCAAATAGGCGTAACTGCTGCTTGAACAACGATAAACAAGATCATCGCAAACAGCATCGAATTTCTGACAGGGGCAATTTCTGTCGCACCTGTAAATACGCCGTATATGACCAAACCGAAACAAGCGGCAAACGGATAGAGAACGAGCCAGTCTGCATAGCCCAATGTCACATCTAGAAGACGCGGGAGATTTGTAAACAAGCCCAAGATCGGCTCTTTTAAGAGAAAATACAACGACGCAATGAGGCATGCCATGACAAGCGCCCACTGCCTCGAAAGGGTTAACGTTCTCTCATAAAGGGTGCGGTCATTTGCACCAACTGACCTGCCCACAAGGATGCTGGATGCATTGGCAAAACCATCGAACAAATAAGCCATGATGTAGTGAATTTGAAATAAGATGGCATTGGCCGCCAACATTTCTGTTCCAAAAGAAGCGCCTTTTGCTGTAAACATGTTAATCACGACAAGCAGACAAATCGTCCGAATAAACAAATCTTTATTCACATGAAACATTTTCTGCACTGCCCGTGTATCCATGATTTTCTTAATAGACGGCATCTGGAACCCGTTTTTTGAATGCTTCATGATGATCCATGCGCCTAGTACAAAAGCAGTTAATTCAGAGATCAATGTCGCGGCCGCCACCCCTTTAACTGCAAACGAAAACACATGAACAAGCAGAAGAGCAAGGACCATATTCATGACATTGATCAAGATTTGTAAAGAGAGGGCTTCCTTCATTTTTGCCATTCCCATCAGCCAGCCTAATATCACATAATTCATCAAGGTAAACGGTGCACCCCAAATCCGAATATGAAAGTAATCTGCTGCAAATTGCCGAACATCCGCAGCGGGAGAGATCACGAGAAAAGCAGATTGAATAATGGGCCATTGCAGGGCAATAAAACAAAGGCCGACAATGATGGCGATTAAAAATGGTCTCAGAAAAGCAAGTACACCCTGCTCTTCACTCTGCGCCCCGTTTGCCTGAGCGGCAAAAGCAGATGTACTCACCCGCAAAAAACCAAAGAGCCAATAGAGTGTACTGAAAATGAGACTGCCAACTGCGACGCCTCCAATATACGCGGGATTGGCAAGCTGACCAACAACGGCTGTATCAACAGCTCCAAGTAATGGTGTCGTCATCGTTGAGATGGTTAAAGGAATGGCTAAAGCTAAATACGCTCGATGGTTCACGATGCTACCTGCCTTTCATGAAAAATAGCCTCTTCTAAAAGAGGCATTGATGAAATGACGATTTATCGAACTGGTCTGCCAATCGTTCGGGACAAAGGATGGTCTGCCAGCATTGCCTCTCTCATCTTTTGCACCGCTTTCTCTTCTGATGAAAAGAAATCATCCTTTGATCGAAATTGTGCAACAAGTTCACCTTGATCTAATATCGCCAATTGATCACTTAAGTGATAGGCTGCCGTCATATCATGTGTAATAAATAAGTAAGCGACACCCAGTTCCTTCTTTAATTCTACTAATAAATCTAAAATGACACCCTGTGTGACCATATCTAAGCTGCTGACGGATTCATCCAGTACGACGAGCTTTGGCTGCAACAATAAGGCTCTTGCAATGTTGATCCTTTGCAGCTGGCCGCCGCTGAATTGATGCGGATATTTAGACAAGTCCTTTTCACTGAGCCCGACTCTTTCCAGCCAATGGATCAGCACGCTTTTGCGTTCTTTTCGGCTCATCGTTTCATAGTTTTCAAGCGGTTCGGATAAAATTTGTTCGACGGTCCACCTTGGATTCACCGCCGAGTATGAATCTTGAAACACCGCTTGCACATGCCGGCGATAATGTTTGCGTGTTCTTTGGTCTGCACAATATATATCCTGACCTTCAAAAAAAACCTGACCGGCTTTTGGCTTCTCTAGACCAAGTATGATACGGCCTAGCGTGCTTTTCCCTGCGCCGCTTTGCCCTAGCAATCCGACGCACGTGCCTTCTTCAACGAGCAAATTGACGCCGTTTAAGACTTGGTCTGCGCCTTTTTTTCTCATCAGAAACGACCGGCTGTTGTATGAATGACTAACTGCTTTCACTTCTAATAAATGCAATGGCCTTCTCACCTCAAATCGGACAAACAGCTGGGATGGATGGACGAGCTGCTAATAGTTTCTTTGTATAATCATGCTTTGGGTTTTCAAAAAGCTCAAGCACTTCTGCTTTTTCTACTATTTCTCCCTGCCTCATGACAACAACCTGATCTGCCATTTCTGCAATGACGCCAAGGTCGTGAGTAATGAGCAAAATGGCGGTTCCATACTCATGACGAATGTGGTTCAGATGCTCAAGCACCAGCTTCTGCGTGTGTACATCTAAAGCAGTTGTTGGTTCATCTGCTATGAGGAGAGGCGGGTGCATACAGGCAGCCATGGCAATCATGACACGCTGCAGCATGCCGCCGCTTAGTTCAAAGGGATACTTGTTTAACAACTTGTCTGGCTGCGGCAGATTCATTTGCGCTAGCGCATCCATTGCCTTCGCTTTTGCCTGCCTTTTACTGACAGAGGTGTGCTGGCGGATGGTTTCAATCAGCTGATGACCGATCGTCCATACTGGCGTAAAGCTGTTCATTGGATTTTGCATAATATATGAGATGTCCTTGCCCCGAATAGACCGCATATCCCTTTCACTCAGACCGATCAATTCTCGTCCTTTTAATGTGATGCTGCCAGTAACATCCGTTGTTTTCTGGTCAAGCATATGTAAGATTGACATACTTGTCACCGTTTTCCCGCAGCCGCTCTCACCTATTAATCCAACGATTTGACCTCGCCCTACTTCAAACGATACGTCCTGAATAAGAGAGGTTGTCCCATGAGGCGTTTTCGACTGCACATGCAGGTTCTCTATTTGTAAAATGGACTCTTGCACATTGATCATTCCTTTACACACGGCGTTTGATACCATATTTCTCTGAAAGGGCTTCTCCTAGTAAATTAAAGAGGACGACGACAGCCATGATGACAAGACCTGGATAGAGCATCAACTGAGGATTCGTTTGAATATACGACTTCCCTTCATGGATCATCGCTCCCCATTCAGGCATAGGAGGCTGAACGCCTAATCCGAGAAAGGACATTGCTGAAATGTCCATAATCGCCCAGCCCATTTCAAGTGTGCCAATGACCGCCAGTGGCGGCAGGACATTTGGAATCATATGCTTTTTCATGATGTTCCAGTGGGATGTCCCGCTAATTTTCGCAGCGGCAATAAAGTTCTGTTCTTTTAAACTCAGCACCATTCCTCGGAAGACGCGAGCATAGTATACCCATTGCACAAGCATCAAGGCCAGCACGACTTGAGAAAGTCCAGGACCGAAGATGCCGACTAATCCAAGGATCAGCACCAGGTTCGGGAATGCCATGATTCCGTCGCAGAATCTCATTAAGACGTGATCGACCCAGCCGCCTTTGTAACCTGACAACAAACCAACGATTAACCCAATCAATAAAGAAGAGAGAAAGATTAATAACGCACAGCCTAGCGAAACACGTGCCCCATATAAAATTCGGGATAAATTGCATCGGCCTAATTGATCTGTCCCAAGAGGATATTCCCACGAAGACCCCTTTAGCTTCATCGCTAGATTGACAGCCGCCGGATCATGTGGAGCGATCCACGGTGCACATATTGTCACAATCAGCAATAGACCAAGGAGCACCACGCAGATCGAGATCATCTTTTGATGAGAGAAGAGATATTTTCCTTTTGTCATCATGACTGGCGGCCTTCCTTTCTGGAAATACGGGGGTCAATGATCAGCTGAAGTAAGTCCACAATCAAGCTGCTCAAGATAAAGATACCTGCTGCCATGAGGACATAGAATTGAATGACCGGCAGATCCCGGTTAAAGATTGCTTCAATAAAGAAGCGCCCAAACCCTGGCCATGAAAAAACAGCCTCTACGATAATAGTTCCTGTCAGCAGCTTGCCAAGATTCACCCCAAGCCCTGTCAGCATTGGCGATATCGCGATTCTCAATACATGCTTGAACATGATTGACCGTTCCTTTAATCCTCTAATTCTCGCATATTGAACAAACGGCTCTTGAAGCACCTCACTCACACTTGAGCGTAATAGCCTTGTATACATTGCAATTAAAGGGACAGCCAGTGTGACCGATGGCAGAATGAGATGCTCCCATGTTCCCACCCCTTCAACCGGTAGAAGATCGAGCTTCACTGAAAAAAAGAAGATGAGCAAATACCCCAAGACAAATGTCGGGATCGATGCTCCTAAGAAAGAAATGAGCCGGCTCACATGATCAACGATGCCATTTTTCCTCATACCGCTGAAAAAGCCGAGTGGAATGCTGACACAGATAGCAATCAGCAGGCTAGTCAGCGCCAATTGAATCGTCGCTGGTATTCTATACATCACCTCATTGAGCACAGGCTGGTTAGACATATATGACTTGCCAAAATCAAGATGAATGACTTTTTCAATGGTGTGAAGATACTGCATATAAAACGGTTGGTCTAAACCAAATTCACTTCGTTTTTGCGCTAATATTTCATCCGTTGGCTGGATATGAGCCGCTGCTAAATATGCCTCAGCCGGGTCAACTGGCGAAAGGTGAATCATACCAGTCGTGAAAAGAGTGGCTAATAAAAATACAGGGATGATTGATAGCATGCGTTTGACGATATAGCGGCCCATTTCCTAACCTTCCTTCTATTACTTCAGCTTAATACCTGTGAATGGATGTTCATCGCGATTTGCTGGGAACTCAAAGTCCTTCACATTTTTTTGATAAACGGCTGTCTTTTTAAAATAAGAGATTGGCACAATTGCGCCTTGATCCTGTAATGAAGATAAGACAGACGAATAAAGTGCTTTTCGTTTGTTTTCATTGGTTGTTGATGGAATTTCGCTCATTTCTTTGATCAGCTTGTCCTTATTTGGATAGGCTGAGATGGCTTCTTTGAATCCAAAACCATCTGATGAGACGACGTTCATAAATGTATGCGGATCATATGGTGCTCCGTAGTTGCTAAAGAAGTTCATATCAAACTTGTTGGCTTTAAAGCGCTGCACCTGTGTTGCCAGCTCTACACCTTCAAGTTTGACGCCAACGCCAATGGCACCCCATTCTGCTTGAAGCGTCTCAGCCATCGCTTTTTGAATCGATTCTGCTGAATCATACATCATACTAAATTCAAGCGTTTTTCCATCTTTTTCACGAACGGTTTTTCCTTTTGGAAGTGTCCAGCCTGCTTCATCCAGTAATGCTTTCGCTTTGTCTACATCATATTGGAACGGCTTCACATGAATATCAGATGTGTAAGGCATGTTGGTCGGCAATATGTGATCTGCTTCATCCTCTAAGCCAGAGGTGACACCCTCTACCATTGATTTCTTATTGATCGCATATTGAAGGGCATGTCGCACTTTCTCATCTGACAGCTGATCGACTTTTGTATTCATGACAAGCTGTCTCGTTGCTACAGGCTCTGACATTTTTGTTTCATACTTACCGCTCGCCTCTAACTGTTTGTAGGCATCTAGGCTAATGGTACCTTCTCCGTAAAGGACATCTACATCACCTTTTTCAAATGCCATGACTCTCGTTTCCGCATCTGGGATGACCTTGACTTTGATTTCTTTGACCTTTGGCTTTTCTCCCCAATAATGTTCATTTCGTTCGAAAATGGCATAGTCATCTTTTTGATATGTTTTTAATACCCAAGGGCCTGTCCCCACTGGTTTTTCAATTCCTTTTGACGTATCTCCGTTTTTAGGGAAGCCTGCTTCGCCTAAGAAACGAACCGGGCGGACAACGGCTAATTCTTGAACAGTTGGATAATATGGCTCTGTTAATGTGAGTTGAAACGTTTTCTTGTCTACTGCTTCTGTCTTTTTGATTTTTTTTATCACACCTAACCAGCTATGTATGTCCTTGTTTTTTAAGATGGAATCAAAGTTCTTTTTCACAATGTTTGCATTAAACTCAGATCCATCTGAAAATGTCACATTGTCTCTTAGATGGAACGTGTACACCTTGCCATCCTTTGACA
Organism: Bacillus sp. SIMBA_005; assembly: GCF_046535585.1. NCBI lineage: Bacteria > Bacillati > Bacillota > Bacilli > Caryophanales > Bacillaceae > Bacillus > Bacillus sp. SIMBA_005. The sequence continues at coordinate 255,684 of NZ_JAWRWI010000005.1, forward strand.
CATCCCATGATTTCGCTAATTCAGGTTTTAGCTTTCCATTCTTTTGATAGCTGACCAATGGCTCATAAATCATTGATTGCGCGAACAGTTGTGATGGGTTGTATACGTGCGGATTCATTTCGCCAATATCTCTCGGCCAGGCCATCGTGATCATGTCAGGATGATCCTTATCTCCACCTGCTCCATTGTTTGCTTGAGAGCAGCCTACTAATAAAAAGATAAGCAGGAAAGGGATGACTGTATTTATTTTAATTTTCGGAAAAAAATGGATGCAAATCGACATAAGATGTTCCTCCTAATTGATGCTGATAATCATTTTCATTTTAAGGAGGAAGGTCCCCGTTGTCAATAACATATTTAAATCGAATCGGCAATACTTATTCCTATTTATTCCACTAATTGATGAATTTGATAAAAAAGAGAGGCAGGCTGCTTACGAGTGAGCAGCCTGTGAAGAGGTGAATGTTTTTTCTCGCAGGGCATGACGAATTATGTCAATGATACGATCCTGTTCAGCTTCTGTCATACTTGTTCCAGAGGGGAGACAAAGCCCTGATTCAAATAACAACTCAGATACGGGGGTGCCTTTCGCAGCTGAATAAAATGGACAATCACGAAAGAGCGGCTGCTGGTGCAGCGGCTTCCATACACGCCTTGCTTCAATCTGTTCTTTTTCTAGTGCAGCAATGATGTCCACTGGAGACGTTTGCTTATCACAATCAATCGTCAATGTCGTCAGCCAGCGGTTGGACTTGGTGTTTTGATATTCTGGCATGAAATAAAGCCCCTCAACATGAGATAACGCATCCTGATAACGCCTGAAAATGCGGCGCTTTTGTTCAACACGCTCGTCCAGTATTTCCATTTGAGCGATCCCGACGCCTGCTAGCAGGTTGCTCATGCGATAGTTGTATCCTATCTCTTGATGCTCATAATGCATCGCGCGTTCTCTAGCCTGTGAAGCGAGAAAGCGGCAGCGTTCGATCGCAGCTTCATCATCACTCACAAGCATTCCGCCGCCTGATGTTGTAATGATTTTATTTCCATTAAACGAATAGACACCGAACCTGCCCATTGAGCCGCTTTTTTTTCCTTTATAAAGAGCGCCTAACGATTCAGCCGCATCCTCAATGACTGGTACATCATATGCTTCACATAACGCCAAGATCTCGTCCATTTTTGCGCTTTGTCCATATAAATGCACGACAATGACAGCACGGGGCATTTTTCCAAGTCGTTTTGATTCCACAAAGGCTTTCTCTAAAGCAAGCGGACACATATTCCATGTATCCCTTTCAGAATCAATAAAAACGGGTGTGGCTTGTTCGTATAAAATCGGATTTGCAGTTGCCACAAATGTGAGGGTGGAACAAAAGACAATGTCCCCTTTTTCAACGCCAATCAGCTTTAATGCGAGGTGAATGGCTGCTGTTCCAGAAGATAGAGCCGCTCCTGCATTCACTCCTGCATAGCGCGCAACTGCCTGCTCAAATTCATTCACAAGAGGTCCAAGCGGTGCAATCCAGTTACTTTTGAAAGCTTCCTCTATTTTCAAATACTCTTTTCCGCTCATATGCGGTGGTGATAAGTAAATTCGTTTCCTTTCTTGCATCATCTCCCGCCCTCTCTCCGATCTTTGATTTCTATTGCAGGAATGCCTACAGCGACTTTCTGATCGTCAATATCTCTTGTTACTGCGGCTCCTGCGCCAATGATTGTCCAGCTTCCGATCGATGTCCCGGGTATCACAACAGCACCTGCCCCAATATGTGTACCCATTCGTACCGACACACAGCCAGTTAACACTGCTCCCGGTGATAGATGGACAAACGATTCGAGTATACAGTCATGCTCTATGATAGATCCTGTGTTGATAATCGCATGTTCACCGATTGCTGCATCTGCTTGAACTACTGCCGTTGCCATCACGACACTCCCCCTTCCAATGACCGCTGATGGACTTACGACCGCCCGTGGATGGATGAGTGTGGCAAATGCCGTGTTTTCAAAAGAGAGGCGTTCCTTTACTAACTGTCTGCTCTCATTTTGTCCGATCGCAATCAGCCATTTCATATGTGGCATTGCCTCTCTCAGCTTTTGACTCATGGAGATCGGTCCATACAAGATACTGCTTTGAGTGACTGCCTCTTCAAATTGATCATCTAATACAGCACATAATGAGTAATCGGGATGGGCAGCAATCATGTCTTGAATGACTTTGCTATGCCCACCAGCCCCAATTAAACCAATTGGTTGCTCTTTATATATCGGTTCCTTTGAATTTTTCAGCTGTGGCATGATGCGGCTGCTGCACCCCCTCTGTTTTGATGACTTTCAGCAAGGTCATCCATAAAATTTTCATATCAAGCCAAAATGATTGATGCTCGACATACCAGAGATCATAGGTGAATTTTTCCTCCCAGGAGATCGTGTTCCTTCCATTCACCTGTGCCCATCCAGTAATGCCAGGCTTGACAAGATGGCGCCTTGCTTGCTCCTCTGTATACATCGGCAAATATTCCATCAGAAGCGGCCTTGGTCCAACGAGACTGAGCTCTCCTTTTAGAACATTGACTAGCTGCGGCAATTCATCAAGACTGAGCTTGCGAATCAATGCGCCCGTCTTAGTTAATCGTAGATGATCTGGCAGGAGCACCCCGTGCTCGTCGCGTTCATCGGTCATCGTCCGAAATTTATATAGCATAAATGGCCGGCCGTACAGACCAGGCCGCTTCTGCCGAAACAACACAGGCGTCCCAATTTTCCACCGAATCAGTCCATAAAGCACAAGAAAAAGAAGACTGCCTGCGATGAGCAGCGTCAATGCCACCACCACATCTAACATTCTTTTCATCATGAAATCTCCTTTTCTCACTAGCGGGAAACAGCTTGTTTTACCTTACGCACCAGCTGCTGCCGCTCTCGTTTTGTTCCTGCAAATTGATACAAGTAGCCCATATAGAGAAAGAAACATAGACCCCCAATACAAAACAGCTCCCACCAGGACGTCACGTCATAAATCGCTTGAATTCCTGCACAGACGCCCCAAATCATGAGCGCTCCTGCAAGTGGAACCATCGTATGTTTGTAAAAGATGGTGCGTTTCTGATTCGTGATGCGGGCCGTATAAAATGGCAGAAACACGATATTTTTGATCAATAAAACAATCGCTCCTGCTGATGCAATGCCGTATAAACCAAGCTGAAGCGTATGCGTCAATCCATAGGCAAAAAGCACATTGGATACACCTAATATGAGCGTGACCACTGCCGGAACCTTCAATCGATTAAAAGCGGTCGGGACATATGTCAGCGGTAAAAACATCAAGGTTAAGCATAAATAAGCAGCATGAATCATGAGGAGCCATTTCAGCTCTTCAAAGGCAGGTCCAAGCCACAAAAGCATGAGCGGACCGGCAAGTCCTCCTAGCAGAGCCGCTGGAAACGCGACAAATAACCCGCTCCACTTAATGGCACTTGCTGCATATCGGATGAGACCCTCTTCATCTTGATTTGAGTAAAATTTCGTAATCGTTGGGGCAAACACAACCGCCAATGTTCCTGCTAGTGTGCGTAATAATAATGGAAATTGTAATATCGCCGCATACTGTCCCGTCGCTTCCGCTCCAATGAGCAGATTCGTCATCAATAAATCAATTTGTAAAAATAGCAAAATCCCCATTTGCTCAAAAGAATGCCAGACCCCTGATCGAACAAGTGTGAGACTAGAAGATAGTGAAACGTGCCGCCACTTAAACGAAAACCAAGGGATGAGTTTTTTAAAATAATAGATACCAATTCCCATAGCCGCCAAGCTTCCTATCACAGCCGCAAGTGGAATATGCCAGATGGCGGGTGCCGTCCATGTAAACAGCAGCACAATCATCAGTGCCCTCAAAAACATCTGAATGGCCTGACCAATACTTGATACATATAACTTATTCGCATAAAACGGCGCAGCCCCAATGCCGGACATGACAAAATTGAGCATAAATAAAAGACCCCCTAATATAAAGGCGGTCTGTGTGTCCTTTGCGAGATCATCAGGCACATGAAGCCACTCTACCAGCTGGCGGGACATGAAGAGACAAAACAGAAAAAGACTGATTGATAAAAAAATGGAACTGACGAAATAAGATGAGAGATAGCGCTGCGCCTTCTCCATTTCCCCTTTATGAGCCGCCACAGAAAAAAAACGCACCACCACAGCACTTAATGAAGCCGTAATAACCGATAAATAGTTGATCATATTTTGCGTCAGATGGATTAAGCCGAATGCTTCCACTCCAAGTGTATGAACGATATACGGTGTTAAACATACAGACATAAGCATCATCAAGACAAACGTCATGATGTTTGCACTGGCATTGTAAAGAAACGCTCGATTCATTTTGATTTCACGCAGCGTGTAAAATCCTTCATCCAGCTTCCTCTCCCTTTTGTCCGCTCGTTTTCATCATCTGATGAATCGCCTCTTTCACAGACGCCTCATTCGGTTCTTTCAATAGCGTCAAAAACGGAAGATGGGCCACCCATTCATACCCTTCCATCACCTTATGATCAAATGACCTGAGGACAACACACGGTGTTTGCGTAATCGCACAAAAAATCATGCCGTGAAGCCGGTCTGTCACGACGACCTGTGCCTTACTTAACTCTGCCCATAAAGCAGATAATTCATCTAAGCGAGTCGTTCGATCAACTCGTTTGCCAATTGTCGTAGTGATCAAACCGACTTGATCATACGTCTCTTGAATATGCTGCTTTAGCTGCCGCCGCTCCTTTTCAGTGAGATATGCTTCCTTATCCTCTCGCAAACAAAGAAGAACCCCTTCACGTTTTTGTTCCTTAGTCGATTCATCTAATGTGAGCACCATATCAGGCTGTTTCCACACTTCTTGATCAGGGAAGTGCTGCTTCATCCAATTGTAGGTTGTTTGATCTCTTGCCATGAGAAGCAGTCTTGGATGGTGTTTGTATGTTTGAATGGCGCGGCGTTCCTCTCTTTTTCCTCTCTTTGTTTCTGTAAAATGGGCAGTGGCCGGCAATTGAATCACTGGATAGGACTTGAAAGTTTTCATAATAAATTGTCTCGTCCATTCTTCATAACGGTATAAGTCCCCCATATTGCCCCCACCAATGATACAGACGATGTCTTCCGGATGCCGCATACGCTTTAACGGACGGGCGAGGCGATAGATCTCTTTCATGTCCACTTCCATAATGTCATAGGCGGGAAAGTGCTCTTTTAAAAAACAATAACTCGCATAGGCAATCGCATGATCCCCTAAATTATCATGTCCTGGCAGCAGCGTGAGAATGATTTTCTTCTGATGACTCCGCTCTGGCAGGCGTTGGCGGCTCAGTCGATATTCAAGTGGATATTTCACCTTTAAGAGCAGCCACTCTGCGGCGTGTGCCTTCAATTGCTGCAATGTCAATCTCTTCACCCCTATTTCCTTGTTTGATATTCGATCCATTTTTGATAGCTTGAAGCGGCGGCAGAAAGCGGATAGACCAGCCGGCACTTCGCAAGGAATAAAATCATTCGCTTTCGAGCAGTGAGCTTCGATGGTTCCACTTGTTTGACGGCATGCTGAAAAGCTTCGTGTGTCACCATTTCCCGCATGTGATCAAGCTTTTCCCGAAGAGAGAGTGCATTTTGGCTCTTCCATTCGTTGAGCATACAATGAAGGGTGTGATTGACAATAAAAAAATCAAGTGCCTTCTCATACAGAGAGATGTCATCATATTCTGTCAAAAACAAGCGCTGCGCATGATAAAAGGTTAGACCATGATGAAAATACTGCTTTTGATATCGCTGCACAATAGAAGATAGATGAACCCGGTAGTAATAAAGAGGTTCATGAACAAAGGCAATGCCGCGAGCTAAAGAAAAACAGCGCAGCGTCACATATTGATCTTCTATGTTCTCAAGTTCCCCCCGAAGCGGAAATCGAATGTGATGTTCTTCGATAAAGGCACGCCTATACAGCTTATTCCATGAGAACCCCGTCATGTCTCCGTGCAATAACGCTTCAATTAAACTCGTTTTTTCGGAAGACCGCTCGGCTAACAGCGTCGTTGGTATGGTTCGCTTTGACTGTTCAAATTGAATCCAGTACTCACTGATTACTAGATCTGCGCCGGTCATTTCAGCTTTTTCATACAAGGCTTCGCAGTAATGAGGCGCGAGAATATCATCTGAATCAATAAAGGCAATATACGTGCCCTTTGCTTCTTCGATGCCCCGGTTCCTCACAGCGCCTAACCCTTGATTGGTTTGATGAATGACCCGAAACCGCTGATCTTGCTCAGCAAATGCTTCAAGATATTCTCCGCTGTGATCTGTAGATCCATCATTCACAAGAATGACCTCTATATCTGAAAAACTTTGATCTGCAATTGATTGAAGGCATTGCTCCACATATTGACTTGTATTGTAGACTGCGACCAATAGACTGATAGCTGGCATTACAACATGCCCCACCTTTCTCAAAATCTACTTTGTAAATATCGTCCTGTACGGCAACACAGATGAATCGAACGGCATCAGCATGATGCTGTACAGAATATAACAAACAGCAATCCCTACATAGATAAAGACATTAGACCGCTGATCAAAAATACGTGTGAAGTATGGCAGTAAGATAAGCTGATACAAGCCAAAGTAAATATGAAATCTTGCATAAATGACATCCTTTGTGGCAAGGATGCCAAACAAGAAACCGAGCAAACAAAAGTTCACAACGTAATCGCTCTCAGGCGTCAGCTCACGAAGCCGTTTTCGATAAAAGAACGCGAGCAAAAGCGGCAAAATCAATACACCAATTTTTGTCACATTCATTCCATTTGTATTCGTTGTGAGCCATTCCTCGTAATGCCCATATGAACTTCCCTGCAGCATCACGACAAACACAGAAACAAAGCGGTCATAAAGAGCGGTTAACCCTAAGAAAATCATGCATAAGACCAGCATCATCCATGACCACGATTTTGTTCTCACGATAAAATACACAGGAATCATGATGAGAGCTGATGAATGAAACAATGAACATACGAGAACAAGCGGAAAATACAATTTCCATTGACCATTGATGACAAGACGGATGGCATAAAAAAGAACCGCAGCCACCATATACTGACGCATGCCATTAAACGAAGCGTAATAATGAAAGGTACCGAGAAAAAGCAGCATACTCAGCTCAAAGGGACGGCCATATTGAATGAGCGTCTTGATGATAAAAAAATAGGTGATCGCCCCAACCGAGATATACATGATTTGCGGATCATGGGACAGTTGATTGAGCATCCATAAAATAAACGTAAATCCTGGGTCAGTGGCCGCCTTGTCCACACCAAATCCGAAGATATGCCAAGGCTTTTCATAATTGATGGAGAACTCATACATCTGTCCATATGTGACAAAATCGGTTCCTACTTTGTACCGAATACCTGCGACAATACAAAGAAACAAAAACGGAAATAACACGAGAATTTTGTTAGGCCGCCATCCGCTTTGAATGGTATCATCACGCCTGCCGTAAAATGCGGCAAAGCTCGACCATAAATAGACCATGATCATGTTCACCAAATATACCGCCATCTGCCATTCCTTCCTTACAGTCCATATCCATTCATCACACGTGTGATGTTCTGTTTGACATCAAATCCTCTTTGTTCAAGCTGGGACGTAATGGTCTCTTGAAGAGGAGGCTCTGCATGATATGCTTCAAGCACCGCCTTCATCCATTCATGTGCGGAATCCCGAAGCGACATTCTTTTCACAAGACCGCAGCCTAAATCTACTTCCTCTGTAATATGATCTGAAATCACACATGGCAATCCAGATGCCTGTGCTTCCACTAAAACAAGCGGAAGGCCTTCAAACAAGGAAGGCATCACAAATACATCAAATGCTTTCATATATTCTGGAACGTCTGATACGACGCCTGTAAAGACAATGTCGTCTAACAAGCCGGCCTTTTCCGCATATGATTCAACCACCTGCTTCAGCGGTCCATCCCCTACAAGGACAAGCTGAAATGAGACCCCCTGCCTCTTTAAGGTCTGTGCCAGTTCCATAAAAAAAACGTGATTTTTTTGTTCATGAAAACGCCCAATATGACCTATCACCATGCTCTTTTCATGAAGACCTAGCTGCTTTTTGATCTTCACCTTTTCTTCTGGATCAGGCTGAAAGAAAAGGGATAAATCAATCCCATTCGGCAGCACCTCAACCTGTCCATTCTTCATTTTTTTCTGACCAAACAAAAAGGAACCGGCATCCTCACCGCATGCAACAAGCTTTGTAGAAAATGCAAAAATCAGCTGACGAAATCCTTTGAGCATCATATGGTCTACCCAATTTGGCGACTGTTTCCATGCTGTATTATGCGAATGACAAATGCGCACCTTCACACCCGCCAGTTTCGCAGCAAGGGCAGAGAAACCTGTTTGAAAATCTGTATGTGCATGCACTGCTTGGTACGGTCCTGTTCGCTTGATTGTCTTTGTCAATGTTCTGACAAATGCCAAAGGAGAGGACGCCCCAATACTCGGGACATAAAAGATACGCCCACCGAGTCTCTGAATTTCCTCATCATAATCACAGACATCCTTCCGGTGGGTAATAAAGTCAAATTGAAGGACATTTCTATCGAGTGCACGATAGATGTTCATGATCATCGTTTCAGCTCCGCCCCGGTTCATCCCGCCCACAATATGAAGGACACGCTTTGGCTCACTCATCCCGAATCGTCCTCCTTTTCAACAAAGACGCCGCCAGCTTCCGCTGATGATAAAATTTCATGATCTTCGGCGATAAACAGGCGCGGATCACCGGCTTTAGCGCAAACAAATAATGAACCGGCGGCAATTTTAATAACCAGCATGCTTTTAAAACGAGCCAAGCATTATCTATCGAGTATTGAAACTTACGGCGCTGAAAAGCCGCTTCATCCTCTCTCACAAGGTATAACGGCTCTTGTAAATTAAAGCCTTTTCTCCCCGCAGCAAAAAAACGGATCCACAGATCGATATCTTCCATCCGCCTCGTTGTTTTCACAGAGCGATATCCATTTAAAGCCTTGTACGCAGCAGCCCTCATCATAATGGTTCCATGACAAAAAGGCGTCCCTCTTGCCAGCACTTTTCGATCAGGCGCTGAAATCAGTGCACGTACACCTTTAGTACCCGATTCATCAAACACGGTCATCGCGGTCCCGACCACATCATATTCAGGATGTGATTCAAGGAAATGCACCTGTTTTTCTAAACGATCATGTACTGATATATCGTCGCCATCCTGCCTTGCAATCAAGTCTCCCCTCGCTTCAGCTAGACAGCGATTCAGACTGGCAGCGAGCCTTTGATTATGCTCATTGCGGATAAGGCGAATTCTTTCAGGGTCCCGTTTTGTATAGGACAGCACTATTTCATAGGTGCCGTCTGTTGATGCGTCATCACATATGATGAGCTCCCAGTTGTCATATGTTTGATGAAGAATGGATTCAATACTTTCTTCTACTGTGTCTTGGCAATTGTAGACGCCCATGATGATAGACACCTTTGGCTTATGCATGCTCACATCACCTTCTCTGCTTGATCCATATAAGCTGTATAAATTTCTTCCATCGCACTCACCGTCTGCTCCTGTGCAAATGCATGTGCTAAGGAGCGCCCTGCTTTTCCCATGAGGGGCAGCTGATCCCTTTTGTGATAAAGCTGATGCAAATATTCAGCCAAGTCATTCACATCATGCGGTTTGACTAAAAAACCATTCACGCCATGTCTGATCAGCTCACAGTGTCCTCTATTCTCAGTTGCAATGACCGGCTTTTCTGCAGACATTGCTTCAAGCAGATTCATGCCAAGCCCTTCTCTCAAACTAGTCGACACACATACATCACTCAAGTGCATCCATTCTTCAATTTGTTTGCAAAAACCAGCAAAGTGGACATGCTTTTCAAGATGGAGTTCATGAACCAGCTTTTCATACATCGGCCGCATGGCCCCTTCCCCGGCAAACACGATCTTCACATTTGGTATTTTCCTATATAGCTGGGCACATGCTTTGATGAGCATTCCTTGGTTTTTATTCGCATTTAATTCGCCAGCGCACAGTACAATAAAATCTTCTGAAGAAAAGCCATGGACTGCACGAAGACGCTGCTTCTCTTTTTCATGAACTGGTGCAAATCGTTTCATATCCACACCCATACCAGGAACATAATAAACAGATGCCCGTTCTTTTGATAGACGATCTGCTCTTTTAAAATCTTCTCCATTAATGGTGATCAAAGCGTCTGTATGGCGGGCGAGCCATCGCTCAATCGGATAATAGAGCAGCCAGTTTTGAAGCGGCGCTCCTTGCCAAAAGTGAAAGCCATGTGCTGTGTAAAGAACCTTCGTCCCTTTTTTGCGCGCGCTTTTGGCTGCAAGTCTGCCAATTACACTTCCCATTGGTGTGTGGCAATGGATGAAGTCGTAGTGCTCTTTCGCTAACAGCTTCTTCAGCTCCACATACGCAAACCGGTTGTGCACATGAAAAGGAGAGCGCTGAATCGGAATCGAGTGCGCTTGATCCACATAGGGAAGCTCCAGCTGACCATTTGCCGCTGTATGCACTTCCCATCCTTGTTCCTGAAACCACCGGAAATACGGAAGGTGAAATGCCTTAAAATGATAGTCAACCGTTGCGCAAAACAAGACTTTTTTCTTCATCGGCAAGCGCTCCCCCCTCTCTTGTCATTTGTTCAGACAACAAATCACGCGATTCGATGGCAGCAAACAACGCTTCTCTCATTTGCTCTTCACTCATCATGTCAAATTCATGGATAAAGCGGTTCAGCACATATGGGTCTCCATCCAGCGCATGGCCGATATGAATTTTCGGGAAAATTTGTTCCTGTGCTTTTTCATGCTGGTTGAGTAGTTCCTCATACATTTTCTCCCCAGGGCGAATGCCTGTGAACGTAATCGGAATCTGGTCTGTGGTGTAACCTGAGAGATGAATGAGGTTTTCTGCGAGGTCAACAATTTTCACTGGCTCCCCCATGTCTAATACGAAAATCTGCCTTCCTTCTGCCAAGGCACCCGCCTGAATGACAAGCCTCGATGCTTCTGGGATGGTCATAAAATATCTTGTCATGGCTGGGTGTGTGACCGTGACCGGCCCGCCTTGTTCAATCTGTTTCTTAAAAATTGGTATGACGCTTCCCCTGCTTCCGAGTACATTTCCAAACCGTACCGCGACAAATTTTGTGTCACTGCTTGCCCCCATGTGCATGATCAGCATTTCAGCAAATCGCTTTGTGGCGCCCATGACATTGGCAGGATTGACCGCTTTGTCAGAGGAAATAAGGACGAATGTTTCAATGCCATGCTCATGTGCAGCTTCTGCGACATTTTTTGTCCCGATAATATTGTTTTTCACTGCTTCTTTTGGACTGATCTCCATGAGCGGGACGTGCTTATGTGCCGCGGCATGATAAATCATATCCAGCTGAAACTGACCAACGATTTCACTCATTTTCTGTTTATCTTGGATATCCGCAATTTGCGGATAGAGGCTGATGGTGTCCCCATAAATTTCTTTCAGCTCTAGTAAAATAGAATGAATGCTAAATTCTCCATGTCCCACAAGCACAATCGCTTGAGGGGCAAACACACAAATTTGACGACAGATTTCGGACCCAATCGATCCACCTGCCCCTGTGACCATGATCGTTTTCCCCTTTAAATGGACAGATAGACGGCTTGAATCTAATTGAATCGGTTCTCTACCTAGTAAATCCTCTGGCTGTACATCTCGTAATTGATTCAGCGCATGGGTTCCTTTTAGAATCTGCTCCATCTCCGGCATGATCTGCGTTTTGACCCCAGTCGCTACGCATTCCTTATACAGCCCTTTTAACGTATGGCTGCTTTTGGACGGAATGGCGATGATGATCTTTTGAATATCCATCATCACAACAGCTGTTTGAATCTGTTCTTTTCCCCCTAAAACAGGCAGTCCCATGATTTCAAGCTTATGTTTCCTCTTGTCATCATCTATGAAGGCGACTGGTTCAATATGCACATCACTCGATTGCTGAAGCTGACGAACGATGATGGTCCCAGCTGATCCGGCGCCAATGATTAAGGCCCGCTCCTTTTCTACCTGCAGCCGCTTTGCCCCATCATGAAATAGCCGGGATGCCATTCGAGATGCACCGATGAATAATACGTGAAAAAGCCACACGATGAATAAAAAACGAAAGGGCCATGTCTGCACGAAAAGGTACAGCATTGCCATTGAAAATAAAAAAGAACATGCAAAGGTCTTCATTAAAGAAAATAGCTCTCTTACCCCTGTATAAGCCCATACTTGCTTGTACACGTGAAAAATATACGAAAACAAATGGTGCCCAATGAGTAGACTGAGCGAAGAAATGACGAGCATTTCAAATGTATAAACAGTTAACGCCGCTTCTTGGACAAATTGAAAACCAAAAAAGACAGCCACTAAGATGAGATATGAATCTAGTGCCACGATGATTGATAATCTTTGGGCGTAAGTCAACGCTCCTCCCCCTTTTTAAAACATCACTATTCTTACGTAAAATGGGCATCAAACCCGTCCTCACATCCCACTATTGATGACGAGCATCTAAGGCATTGGTCATGCCCACAGCAGGATCGAGTGCCTCCATTGTTAAAGATTAGGAGACATCACCTATCAATCTTGTTAATACATATACAGCCTTCCCTTTTTCTCTTTCTTGCCATTTAACATAGCCCCAAGCAGTTTACCTGTTGTCCCGTCTAACACTTCTTTTGATTTCTTCACTGCAGCTATCTTGGTTTTGCCGCTTAAGACAACAAGAATGCTCCCATCTGTCCGGTTCGCTAGGATCTTTGCATCGGCTACTGGCAGAAGCGGCGCAGAATCAACAATCACCATGTCATATTGCTGTTCAATTTCATAAAACAGCTGCTTCATGACAGAAGAGGAGAGCAGCTCAGCTGGATTCGGCGGAATGGTTCCGCTCGGAAGCAGCTCTAAATGCTCAATAGGTGTGGGTAAAATGGCTTCCTCCAAGCTGCAATTATTTAATAGCACATTGGTCAAGCCCGTGTGATGGCTCAGGTCAAAATATTCATGAAGAGCCGGCTTTCGCAAATCAGCATCCATCAGCAGCACACGCTTTTTCTGCTGTGCAAAAACAGCTGCTAGATTTGCAGCCGTAAATGATTTCCCTTCCTTCGGCAAGGAGGATGTCACCAATATGGATTTCAGCCTTGTTTGGATTGATGTGAATTCGATGTTCGTTCGGATCGTACGGAATTGTTCTGCTATGACAGAGTGAGGATTTAATACAGAAATACAGGTTAAATCTCTCTTTTCTCTTTTCTTTCTCTTAAAGATCAATGTTCTGTCCTCCCGTTATGACGGACTGCTTGTCTTTTTTTGCCCTCCTGTCTGCCTGCATCTGATAGACGCTGCCGAGCGACGGCAATCCGATCTCTTCTCTTATTTGATGTGTTCGTTTTACAGTATCATCGAGTAGGTTCATTAAGAAAATGAGTGTTATCCCCCCTAATAAAGAGGCGCCTAGTGCCAGTACGATATGAACGAATTTTCTTGAATTCATGAGAATCGTATTGGACAGCTTGGCTTCAGACAAAACATTAATGCGATCCATATTCATGGTTTTTTTGATTTCTTCTTGCAGCACCTCTGTTGCAGTATTTGCGATGGCGACTGCCTTTGCGCGATCCTCATCTTGTACAGAAATATTAATGACCTCAGACTCATTTTCTGTACTTGTGGCAATTTTGTGTTTTAATCCTTCAGCTGATTCTGTGAGGTTGAGTGTTTCTTTTACTTTTTCAATGACGATTGGACTTTTTAATAAAACTTGAAAGGTACGTGTATATTGAAGGTTCATCTGAATATCGTTTAAGTTTGCTTGTGCGTCATTGCTGCGTTTATGAACAAGAATTTGAGTGGTTGCCTGATATACAGGAGTCGAGACATAGAACTGATAGTAGGCTGAAATGCCCGTTACGATCAGGACAATCAGGATCAGAAGGGCCATTTTCTCTTTAATGACAGAAAACAGCTGCTTAAAACCTATATTCTCATTCATAGATACCTCCCGATTTCATCATAAAAAGGTTATATATGGTTTCTTTTTGTTAATGATTGGATTATAAAAGATAATACCCGCAAAGAAAAATGTCATAATAGGTCTTATAGTTCTTTTTAAAGAACAAAATCGTTCGTTTTCTTTTGTTTACTTCCTGATTCTTACGTTTTTGAATTTTATAAAGAACAATTTATTTCTTATAATGAACGAAAAGGTCGCACTACGATTCGCCAGGGAGAAGGGAGATCATTGATCGAATGATAGGAAAGGTGATACGCATTTACCGAAAGAGGAAAGGATACTCCATTCAGCAGCTGGCTGAAGATGCCCATGTTTCTAAATCTTATTTGAGTAAGATTGAGCGTGGTGTCCACAGAAATCCATCTGTCCAGTTTTTAAAAAAGGTATCCTCTTCGCTAGAGATTGATTTACAAGAGCTATTTGATGCAGAGACGTTGATGTTTCATGAGTCTGAGAGTGGTGAACATGAATGGCGGGAGCATATCGTCAATGCCGTTCAATCCGGTATGCCAAAAGAAGAACTCTATCAGCTGCTCCAAACGTATCGAAAAGAGCAGGAAGAAAGGACGTTACATGTCACTCATAGAAGGTTGACGGATTCAAATATATCAGAGTGGAAGCGTCTGATGAGTGAAGCGAAGGCCATCGGCTTAAGCATTGAGGAAGTAAAAGCATTCCTCGCCAACATGGGAGAACGACGGGCGTAAGCCTTTCAGGAAGAGTCAAATTGCGGGGAGAGGCGTTTGACGCTTCGCTGAAAAAGAGCCTTTTATCATGAAAAGGCTCTTTTTTCTCTTATTCTGCTTTTTTCGTTCGTGCTTTTTTCGTTATATCATTGTTTTTCCAATAGGCCCAGAGAGATGTAATCCCAAGAAAGGCTAACGTGATGAATTGCTGAATACCTTCTTCATCAATAGGTATTGGGCTTTTTCCCGCAGCGGTTAGCGCACTGTTGACAAGTGCGAGCAAAAGCAGCACAAACCTTGCAATTGTACCTGCACTAATTTTTTGAACCTCCAACTGTAACCCCTCCCTTTCTTCCCCTTCACGGGCGGTACGGCTCGTTCTCTCTCATATGTATGCAAAAGCCGAAAGAATAGAAGACCGGATCAAAAAAAGAGACATCATACCTATATAAGGAATGATGCCTGATTTCATCTTATTTTGATGTTGAAAACATCTCTTTCGCTTCATCCAATGCCATTTTATTGCCTAGTGCTGAGTAATCGAGCCATGGCTGATCGGCAATCGGATAAACTTGGTTGTTCTTCACGGCTTTTAGACCCTTCCAAATCGGCGTCTTTTCTAATTGCTTGAATGCTTGCTGGGCTTTATCATCACGGTTCACGACAACAAAGATAGCATCTGCATCATAGTCAGGAAGAACCTCTTGAGAAATCACTTCAAATGGCCGCTTGCTGTCCAGTTTCTTCACACCATCGACAGGTGTGAGGCCTAAATCCTCATACAAAATTGGACCCATTGGGCGCTTCATGCTAAATACTCGAAGCTCCTTTGCCGTCACACGGATCGCCATTACTTTTCCGTTTCCAATCTTTTGCTTGATGAGCGATTTGACTTCTTTTGCTTCTTGATTGTAATCCTGAATATATTGATCGGCTTCTTTCTCTTTATTGACGAGCTTGCCGATTTTTTTCAAATGATCGCGCCAAGTGCCGTTATTTAAATTAAACACTTCTGTTTTGGCAATTTTTTTATATTTCGATAAGTCTTGTCCAGCTAGTTCTTCATCAATGTAAATAACATCTGGTTGTAATGCAAGCAGCGACTCCATATCGGGATCGGCTGCGATGCCCAGCTTCTTCGTACCACTCAACTGCTTTTTCGCATGCGGAAGGAAATCTTTTAAATCCCCTCCTACAACAGAGCCTGCCGGCTTGATGCCGAGAGCTAATAGGTCATTCGTTAAATGAATAGACAAGGAAGCAATTTTCGGTGTTCCATGATCATTTTGAGTTGCTTTATTCTTTGTTTCCTGTTGACCACAAGCGGCAAGCAAGATAAAACAGAGTGTTAAACCAAGCACAAGTAATTTTTTCATGATGAGTTCCTCTTTCTTGTTTTATTTCGTTTTTACTAATAAATAGAGAAAATAAGGAGCGCCGATAAAAGCCACAACGACACCCGCTGGAATGGCATTTGGGGCAAAGATGGAACGTCCGATTGTATCGGCACTGACCAAAATCAACAAGCCAATCAGCGCACTAACTGGTAAAAAATATTGATGGAGTGAGCCGACAAGCCGCCTTGCCAAATGCGGGGCGACAAGTCCAATAAAACCAATACCGCCTGTCATTGAAACACTTGCACTCGCCAAACCAACAGCTAAGGTCAGTAAAAGGAGACGCTGACGCTGGACACGAACACCTACGCTTGAGGCGACAGCATCTCCTAATGTCAACGCATTGAGCGTGCTTGACTGCATCAGCGTAAACGGCACAAGGCATACAATCCAAGGCAGAAGCGCTAACACATGAATCCAGTCTCTCCCCCAGACATTGCCGACAAGCCATCTTGAAGCAAATGTGTAAGTATCTTCATCCAGCTTCAATGACAAAAATAACGTCAAAGCACTGAATCCCGCTGCAACTGCAATTCCTACTAGGATCAGCCGGATGGGAACGAGCCCTTCCTGCCGGTCATACGCCAGAAGCACGATGACCGCTGCCGCAAGAAGCCCTCCGCCAAATGTAAAGAGCGGAATAAGAAGAGAGGGATTGCCTTCTAGAGCGTGGAAATACGTTACAAACACGATTAAGCCAAATGCGGCGCCTGCATTCAGTCCAATAATCCCTGGATCAGCCAGCGGGTTTCGAGATAGACTTTGCAAAATGCCTCCCGCAATACCAAGCCCAATTCCCGCTAGCATCGTTACCACGATTCGAGGCAGACGATAGTCAAACAGCACGGTTTCACTTTGAAAATCTCCAAAGCCGAATAACGTTTTGACGACCACAAGAGGATTTAGTTTCAGCGTACCGGTATTTAAGCTATAAAGCACAACAGCCACACTTAAACAAAGCAAAACGACCGTCACAACAAGAGCCCGCTGTTTCTCTCTCATGACAGGTTCCTCCCTTCTTTTCTGGCAATATACAAGAAGAAAGGAACACCGACAAGTGCCACCATCACGCCAATGGCAAGCTCTCGCGGTGGATTAACGGTGCGGCTGGCAAGGTCAGCAAAGACAAGCAGCACCGCGCCTAATATCGCTGACATCGGAATGACGAAACGATAGTTTACACCAACCAGCTTTCGTGCGATATGCGGGATAACAAGACCGACAAACCCAATGGAGCCGACTGCTGACACAGAAACCCCTGCTAATAATACAGCAGCTGCCATTCCTAGTATTCGCACTTGTCGCGTTTTCACCCCTAAATTTGCCGCTACATCTTCACCAAGCGACAGTAGCGACAGTGACCGTCCTAATAGCATCGCCCAGACGATCACTATGAGAATGACCGGAGCAAGAATTGTCAGCTGCGGCCATTTCACACCAGCCACTCCGCCTGCATACCAAAACGCAAGGTCCTGACTTAAGTCAAAATAAATCGCGATTCCAGAGCTAAGTGCATGAAGCAATGCAGCCACAACGGCCCCTGCTACAGTTAAGCGCAGCGGTGTCAAAACGCCGCCAGCCGCACCAATCGCAAAGATCAGCAGCGTACTGAGCACTGCACCAATAAAGGAAAACAACATCAGTGCCGAATAAGGGATGCCTGGGAAAAAAGCAAAACAGAGAGCGACCACGAACATCGCACCGCCATTGATGCCCAAAATCCCCGCATCGGCCAGAGGGTTTCTTGTGATCCCCTGCATGAGCGCACCCGCTACGGCAAATGCCGCTCCAACAAGAGCCGCTCCTAAAACACGTGGAAGTCTCAATTCATGGATGATCTGCTGCTCTGTGACATCTGGCTGATAGTCAAATACAGCTGTCCAAACCGTTTGCAGAGACAATGTTTTGGCACCATATGACACAGCCAAAAACATGGCAGCCGCCAAACCAATGACGGCGAGAAAAAATATCAAAAAGAACAAAATATATGATGATCGTTTTTGTTGAGGTGTTCGCTTATCCTGCAAAATCGGTGTCATCCTTTTCTTCATTAAAAGTCTGTTTGAAAATGAGAATCATAATCATCAAAATTATATCTGCCTGCCTCTCAAAAATCAATGTACGCCTTATTTTTTAATTAATGAAGGTATTCAGATGACCGTGTCATACAGTGTGTTTGCTCGTTTGAAACGGCCTATCACTTTTTCTCATAGTTTAATAGGAAAATAGTTGACATTCCGCCTGAATATCCTCTAAAATTACAAAAGTAAGTCAAATGTTATAAAAATATTACAAAAAGATGTCAAACCGATAAAGAATGGCCCGTCTTGAGAGGAGATTTGAACGTTGTGTCACTAAAGGGAAAATGGAGTATCGGCCTATTTGCACTTGCGATCGTCATTGGAATCGTCGCTTTCTTTCAGAATCAACAAGCAAGTGGGACCGAGAAGAAAAATGTAAAGCAGGATACGAACTATAAAAACGTCGAAATCGTTACTCTCGTAAATGACGGGAAATTTATGAGATATGCAGTCAACTATCCTCTTTTTCATCAACAAGAGCTAGATGACAAGATTCAAAGCTACGCCAATTCAGCTTTAGAGCATTTCAAAAAGACGTTTAGTGAAGCCAAAGACGTCGATGAAAACAAACGCTTTGAACTGAATATTGATTATGATATGGTGCATTATGCGAAGCAGTCTGCTGCGATTCGCTTTACGACTTATACCTATACAGGTCAGCAAAATGGGACCACCAATCATCTCACGATCAACTATGATTTTCAGAAAAAAACCTTTCTTGACACAAAAGATTTATTTCTGCCTAAAACCAACTTTTTGAAGAAATTATCCTACATTACATATTCGGAGCTTCAAAAGGACAAAACGTTATCTAAGGATCAGACGCTCCTTCAGAAAGGAACTGCCCCTACTGCTCAAAACTTCAGTCAATTTGCCTTGAAAGAGAAATATGTAGAATTTTATTTTCCAGCATCTCAAGTAGCCGGCGAAGATCTTGGTCCGCAAACACTCGCAATTAAAAAGACGCTGCTAAAAGATATATTAAAGCCAGAATATATGAATAAAACCAAAAATCAAAATGAAATGAAAGAACCAAATCCGAAAAGAAAAGCCGTCAAGCTGCCGCAAAAATCAAAGCTTGATCCAAATAAAAAAGCCATTGCCCTCACATTTGATGATGGTCCGAACCCAGCGACCACCTCAAAAATTTTAGAAGCACTGAAGGAAAATAAAGGACATGCGACCTTTTTCGTATTAGGCAGCAGGGTGCAGTATTATCCTAGTATGCTTGCCGATATTCTAAAAGGCGGGAATGAAATCGGAAACCATTCTTACAGTCATCCTTTATTAACAAGACTGCCTTTAAAGGAGGCGGTAAAACAAGTGAAGGACACTCAGAAGCTGATTGAGAAAGCGAGCGGGTATTTACCTACGCACTTTAGACCGCCATATGGTGGAACAAATCAAGACATCAATCAAGCGGTTGGGATGAAGGTCTCTTTATGGGATGTTGATCCTGAGGATTGGAAAATTCGCAACAGCCAGCAGATCACAAACCACGTTCTCTCACATGCAGCAGATGGCAGAACGGTGTTGATGCACGATATTTATGACAGCTCAGCTCAAGCAGCAGTGAAGATCATTCATGAACTCACCAAACAAGGCTATCAGCTCGTCACGGTCAGTGAACTTGATCAATTAAAAAAAGAACGGAATGAACAAGCCCCTGTGCAATAACACAGGGGTGTTCTTTATGACTCCAAAGATTTCTTTTGTTTCAATAATGCTTGAAATGTCTCCTCCAGCTCCTGAGACGGCTCAATACTTAACCGGCTGAGCACTTCAGACAGCTGTAAATCAATTAACAGCAGCTCCTCTTCTCTTTGGGTAACAGCTGGTTTGTCGTCTTTTTGTTTATACGCTTCATATGTCCCATCAAATGCTTCAATACGCTTTTCATGAACATGAAAAATGCGAGTCGCCACCTTCTCAACCAGTCTGCGATCATGGGAAACGAACACAACAGTACCAGGGTAATCCTTTAATAGACCTTCAAGCGCTTCAACTGCCGCCAGATCTAGAAAGTTCGTCGGTTCATCCAGCATGAGGACATTGGTATCGCTGACAAGCAAGGACGCCAGCATGGTCTTCACCCGTTCTCCCCCGCTTAATACCCCAACAGGTTTATGCACGTCATCTCCTCGAAATCCAAGTCTCGCTAAAACCGTTCGTACTACTGTCTCATCTTGAACTGCCTCTTTCAGCGCATTTTGTAAAATCGATTCATCTACCTTTAATCCTGAAAGATCCTGACGAAAATAGCCGAGCTTGACAGCTTCTGAGCGAGAAACTCCGGGATGTCCATTCACCAGCATTCGGAGAAATGTCGTTTTTCCGCTCCCATTCTTGCCAATGATGGCGACCTTGTCCCCGCCTCTCACTTCCACATTCGCCTGTTTCCAAAGCAATTGATCGCCCGCCTTGCCATCTACATTTTTCACTCGCAAAATGGTACGGCTCGCTACTTCTTTCATTGAATGCTGCGTCATTTGAATGGGCTGAATGTCTTTTACTTTCTCAACCTTTTCTAATTTGTCCATTCTTGTTTCAATCGATTTGGCTGTTTTTTGCAGTTTTTTTTGCTTATTTGCATAGTAGGGCTTTGCAATTTTTGGTCCTGATGATTTCAGCTTTTGGGATGGCTTTGTCGCTTTGTCGGCTTTTTTCTTTTTCTTTTCCAGCGCATGCTCTAACTGTTTTTTCTTTTGGGTATAAGCTTCGTACGCTTCCACCTGTTGACGATGCGCTAACTCTTTTTGCTGTGCAAATTGCGTGTAGTTACCTTTGTATTGATTGAGCCGTCCATGATCCAGCTCCCAAATCTCCGTACATACCGCATCTAAAAAAGCACGATCATGTGAAACGACAATAAGGGCTCCTTGATAATTGTTCAACTTCTCTTCCAGCCACTCAATGTGCTCTGTATCTAAATGAGTCGTTGGTTCATCTGCTAATAAAAGGGCAGAAGGACGGTTTAACGCGCTTTCAATATAAGACTGGGTCATCTCACCACCACTCTGTGTGCCATCCGCTTGTTTTAACTGAGGAAGCAGTATCCAGGTCGTTGTGGCAGCAAACGTGCCACTGTCTGGTTTCTCTTGCCCCGTGAGCACGTGTAATAATGTCGTTTTCCCGCTTCCATTTGCCCCGACAAGTCCAATGCGGTCACTTTGATGGATGGTAAGTTCCTCAATATCAAATAACAATCGATCTTTTCGAAACACTTTTAACTGATTGGCCTTTACTAACATCCAACCCTCTCCTTTCGTATCAGGAGACATGAAAAAGCCTCCCATTCTCAGAATAGGAGGCAAAATGGTGTACAAAAATAAGCGGATCAATTCCGGATGACGTGCCGTTCCTATATGAACACACACATCCCCCGTATCAATCTCCTCATTCTTTGATTCCCAAGCTGTACCATCCTATTCCGAAGCTAAAAAATGAAAACGCAGCAAACATGGCAAACCAATCGTTCGCTCACTGCCTTCGTTTTTTCATTTTGCTTACAGGTCATAGGATTAGTACTTCATTGCATTGGGTCACCCTTCCGTCGTTTGTTACGTTTACAATAAAAGATTGGTTATTTTTTGTCAAGCTGACATGGCATAAGTGGGTCCATTCATTTCAGCGTAATAGAAAACCTTCGAAGTCTTAGAAGGGCTGGTACCGAAGCTGAACGAATTCGACTTTTACGAACGTCAGACACCAAATGCGAGGGTTTGCCTACACGCTGACAGACTCATGATTGAGTCTGTTTCGTCTTCATCCATTGATCAATCGACCGCAATGCTTTATCGGTTCCACCTGCTGTTTGGAAGCTTTCTTCAATTTTTTCGATTCCAGCACGGTACGTATTACTTTCCAGAACAGATTCCACGGTTTCTCTTAGCTGCTTTGCTGTCAGTTGATCTTTATCAAGTGCACGGGCAGCAGATAGCTCGGTCAGTCTTTGTGCGACCATCGGCTGATCTTTGTCGATCGGAATGACGACCATCGGAACGTGATAATGAATGCCTTCATTGACACTGTTCATTCCGCCATGCGTCACAAACACATCTGTCAGCTCAAGCACTTCAAGCTGCGGCACATAAGGCTCGATCAGAAAATGAGAAGGTGCTTCTTTCAAGAGAGATCGATCTACTTTTTCACCTGTTGCGAGCACCACTTTTCCATCAAAATCGGCAAAGGCATCAATACACATATTAAAAAATGCTTCTGTATCCCCAAGAACGGTGCCCATCGAAATAAAGACGACTTTTTCTTGCTCAAGTGCTTCCAGCGGGAAATCATGCTGATCTGCCCTTTTTAGAAAGCTCGGTCCAATGAAAACAAATGAGTCGTTTACTGCATCAACAGACGGCTGAAAATATTCACTTGTATACACGATATTCAGTTCTCCGCGATTTTTCATGAATTGCATCAAACGCGTTGGCTGAACGCCAAAGCGCTCTTGTATGCTTTCTAACAGATGATCGGCTTTCTCATCCTTTCTGTATAGTGGTGTATCAAAATGCGCCTCTTGCAGCACAAAAGATGGGTTTGAACCGATCCCTGGAATTTGTAAGTAATCTCGAACAAGCTCTCCTGCCCCAAACATATCAAAATAGACAAAATCAAATGAATGCTGCTGAGAAAGTGTTTCCACCACCTCTAAAATATCAAATGATGTTTGCAGCATGGCATGAAAGAACGGCTGCATGGAATCGAGATTTCCTTCATCCACATGTAATGTCCGAATATAGTCTGGATGTTTATGTACGTGAGCGCCTAAGCGTTTGATTCGTTCCTCATAATGTACAGTTGTGACCGCATGCACTTCATCTCCACGATCCGCCCAAGCTTTGATGATCCCTAACATAGGATTCACATGACCTTCAGCAGGAAATGTAATCAATAAAATCTTCGCCACAAGAAACCCCTCCTCATTGTCAATTCTCTTCCATGTTAATCATATACAGCCAGCATGCTCAACAAATACGCCTGTAAAGGGAAGAAATGAGTCTTATGGCTAGTAATTTTAAGCAGATATCAAAAAAAGACAAAGCCCCCTGTTCAGTGCTTTGTCTTTTTTCTATTATTTTTTTTGAGCAGTATTTGTTTAAACGCAGCAGACTGTTTTTCAATAGAGATCGGATCAACATAGATAAATTCATTGATTGAAGTTGAAGAACATTATTCAAACATTAAAATTTTGAGGTCTTTATTGTAACAGTGAACAAGCATAGCATGTAATTGTCCCCTATGATGATATACATGTGCTAATATTTCTAACAACCATTCATACCTTGTATATGTCACACCCCAATATGAAGTGGTACGAGACAGTAGTTCTGTGTCCGATAATTTCATATAATTATTTTTTAATGAATGAAAATTAGTCATTAAACCATTTTCTATCGACTTTAAAGTTTTATATGATACATTAGCATAAAATTTTTCCATCTCTTCTTGGGTAGCCTCATTAGCAATACGCCAGTCCGCTTCACAAATGATCGCAATGTGTTCCAGCAACTCTCCGATAGACTGCTTATGAGGTGTTGGTCTTTTTTGTAAATCATCTTCTTCTAATTGACTTACTATTTTTATTAATGTTTTAACAGCTACTTCAATTTGATGTAAAACACTTTCACAATTCATGAGTGCCTCCTTATTAAAGGATTCTGCCCTTTTAGTTGAACAAGCTTTGGGAATATTGTTGATTCAATGATTTTAGACTCCAATTTTAGATTAACTTTACTTAATCACTATCATAAAGAAAATTTGTCTTTTTAACAATTTTAATCCGTGCTTTTTGGTACAAAATGAACTCCTTCACTTAAACGATGATAAATAGTGAAGTTCCTCTCAATTTACTCACGCAATGCCACTCATAAAAAAGCTGAAAACCCTTTATTTCAAAGGGTTTTCAGCTTTTTTCATAAATTATAAAACGAATCCTATCGGATACTATAGACGCGCTCGGAGGGATTCGAACCCCCGGCAGACGTGGTACCGGAAACCACCGCTCTATCCAACTGAGCTACGAGCGCACGATATGTTTTTTGAACGTCAGCATATCAAATTATAAGGGAAATGCTGCAAGAAAGCAATGATATTCTGATGACTTCAAAGAAGAAGCCTGCACCAAAAGATGCAGACATGTCTACTTATGCACTTTTAACAGATGCAATAATTTTTCGTTCCATGTTTTCATTTACTTCATCCACTGTTTTGACAAGACAAATGATCCCATCAATAAATGGCCAAATGAACAATGTCAACCATCCTAGTAGAAGCATGGTCACTGCATAGCCTTTCTTTTCATCAAGATAAAAACGATGAACGGCAATCGCTCCAAGGAACCACCACAAAATAAATACAACTAATTTCGACTTTTTTTTGGCTTGAAGTTCAGTTGATACAACAATACGCTGTTGATCAGTCAAACTACTTTTCTCCAAAAGATTATCCACTCTTTTTCCTTCTTTCTGACTATATATAATAATAACATAGGTAATATTACCTCATAACAGAAAGTTTTACCATATTTTTTTAAAACTTTTCCATGGTTTAAGAAAATAAATTTTTGGGAAAAATAACATGTGCCTGTCGAATTTTTTGATTGCGTTTTGTTTGACCTTTATTGACCAAAAATGTATCATTGAATTACATACTTACCTAAAAGGTGAAGGAGGAACATTATGAATTTAATACCTACAGTCATTGAGCAAACAAATCGTGGGGAAAGAGCTTACGACATTTATTCTCGTCTTTTAAAAGACCGTATTATCATGCTTGGTTCTGCGATCGATGACAATGTTGCCAACTCCATCGTGTCACAGCTGCTTTTCTTAGAAGCTGAAGATCCAGAAAAAGATATTTCTATCTACATTAACAGCCCTGGCGGTTCAATCACAGCTGGTATGGCCATTTACGATACGATGCAATTTATTAAACCAAAGGTATCAACCATTTGTATTGGTATGGCTGCATCTATGGGTGCGTTCCTGCTTGCTGCTGGTGAAAAAGGTAAGCGTTATGCCCTTCCAAACAGTGAAGTCATGATTCACCAACCACTAGGTGGTGCCCAAGGTCAAGCAACAGAAATTGAAATTGCGGCAAAACGAATCCTTTCTTTACGTGATAAACTGAACCAAGTACTTGCTGAACGTACTGGTCAGCCAATTGAAGTCATTGAGCGCGATACAGATCGTGACAACTTCAAAACAGCGGAAGAAGCACTTCAATACGGACTCATTGACAAAGTCTTGACCCGTAACTCAGAAGAACAAAAATAATATGACAAAACAAACCGTCTGCTCCTTGAACAGACGGTTTTTTGTGTTGAAAACACGCTTTACGACAGCTCCGTCCATTTCTGCTGAAGAGTTGGTGTTCGATAAGAAGACATCTGCGTGATTAATTCCTCCGGTTCGCTGGAGGCATGTAACAATTGGAGATGTGATTCATTCGAAAAACCTTCCTGTATACTAAACTTCACCATGTCTATGAGCGGATTGAAATAGTCATTCACTTGATATAAGCCAATTGGCTTTTGGTGAATACCGATTTGTGCCCAGCATAGCACCTCAAATAATTCTTCATATGTACCAAAGCCGCCTGGCATCGCAATAAATCCATCAGCCAGCTCACTCATTTTCGCTTTTCGTTCATGCATTCCTGTTACTTCGATTAACTTTGTCAGCTCTTGATGCACAACTTCTCCTCTAAAAAGCCCTTTAGGCATAACCCCAATGACTTGCCCGCCATGTCTTAAGACCTCATCTGCAATGGCACCCATCAATCCAATTCGTGAACCGCCATATACAAGACGGATGTCTTGCTCTGCCATATAAGTTCCCAGCTCTACAGCCTTTTCTTTGTAGACATCCTTCACGCCTGGATTCGAACCAGCAAACACACAAATCGTTTTCATCAAAACAGCTCCATCTCTCTCTATGATTTCTTCACCCACTCATTCTACTATAATTGTTTTTTAAAAAACAGCCGCTTCATCTATATATAGTGTAAAATCAAAAGGTGCACACCATATAAGGAGCTGTATAAAGAGAATGCAAACAAATGAGATGGAGAAATGGATCAAGGATTTTTACAAAAAAAGAAATTGGACAGAATACGGACCGTTTATCCGATTAGGGTTCCTGATGGAAGAAACAGGCGAACTCGCTCGCGCTGTTAGAGCCATCGAAATCGGACGTGACCGGCCTGACGAGCAAAAACAAAACTCAGCTGAGTTGAAGAAAGAACTCGTTGAAGAAATGGGAGATGTATTAGGAAATCTACTCATTTTAGCCGATCTCTATGATGTCACAGTAGAAGAGATTTTCTCCTCTCATCAACAGAAACTCACAAAGCGTTTTTCAGAACTGAAAAGCACGTGACCACATCGTCACGTGCTTTTTTCCACCTTTATAGATGCTGTGGTGAAATATCATCTGTTCGTTCAAAGAAATGCTGTTTTCCAATATGATGGAAAAGGCCTGTCCGACGCAAAAGCTCTTTCGGCTGTGATTGAAGTCCGACAATCATCAGCTTACCATTATGGTGCTTTAACCGATTGGAGATATTCATCAGCACCGCTTCTGCTGATGTGTCCATATAATTGACTTTATTCATGAGCAGAATGAGCGTTTTCGGCTTTGTCTGAACATGGTCCAGAATCGAGTTTTCGAGTGAATCTGTTGTTCCGAAAAACAACGGCCCTTCAATGGCGTACATACTGATGCCTTGCTGGCCTGTCTGTTTTTCTAAAGCAGCTGCTGTTTCCATTTGGGGAACCGCAATGTTTGGATGAATGCTCGTTGTCTGGCTCATTTTCTTGATAAAAGCAATAAAGGCTAAAATGAGCCCAGCGGTGACGCCAATAATCAAATCACCGATGACCGTCAGCAGGAAGGTCACAACAAGTACAAGTGAATCCGCATTTTTCACTTTTACAATATTGATAAACTCTTTTTTCTCACTCATATTCCAAGCCACAAACATCAAAATCGGTGCCATCGCAGCAAGTGGAATCATCGACGCATATGGTGCAAACAGCATTAAGATGAGCAAGACGACGACACCATGCACGACACCTGAAATCGGGCTTACTCCGCCATTTTTAATATTTGTTGCCGTACGGGCAATCGCCCCAGTCGCCGGAATTCCTCCGAACAGCGGTGCCGCCATATTGGCAATTCCTTGCCCGACAAGCTCCTTATTGCTGTCATGCTTTGAGCCTTTCATATTGTCTGCGACCATTGCGGATAAAATTGATTCCACGCCGCCTAAAAGCGCAATAACAATCGCTGGAGGGAGAAGGTATATCATTTTTTCAATCGTTACTTCAGGAAAAGCAAAGCTTGGCAGCTGACGAGGAATTTCCCCATATGCCGAGCCGATCGTTTCAACTTGTCCTTGAAAAAAGAGAACAGCTAGAAACGTTGAAGCCAATAGACCTAATAGAGCACCAGGTATTTTAGGAATGTATTTTTGTGCCGCCAAAATCACAATAAGCCCAATCACAGCTGTAATGATGGCAAGACTGTTTGTGGTACCGAGATGGACCACAATTTCTCTCATATTGAGGAAAAAGCTTTCATGCTTTTCAACACCCTTTAATCCGAGGAAGTTGGCAATCTGCCCTGAAAAAATAATGACAGCAATGCCAGCAGTAAAGCCGATGATAACCGGACGAGGAATAAATTTCATGAGCTTCCCTAGCTTGAATATCCCGAATAAGACAAGCATACACCCTGCCATAAAACCGGCAATGAGTAAGTTTTCGATACCGTATTGGCTGACGATACCAAATAAAATCGGAACAAACGCCCCAGTCGGCCCACCGATCTGATACTTTGAACCACCAAACAATGAAATCAAAATGCCGGCAACGATGACTGTGTATAATCCATATTCTGGTCCGACACCAGATGCAATGGCAAAAGCCATGCCTAAAGGAATTGCCACAACGCCCACGACAAGCCCAGCGATTAAATCACGTCTAAACTTTGATGAATCATATCCTTCAAATCTTCCATAAAAACGCATGGTATGTGTTGGCCTCCTTCAAGTATGTGTAGATGATTTAGGTATACTGCGCGTCAATCTGTTTATCTTTCACAACGACATCCAGTTTTCCCGTTGCTGGATGAATGACAAGTCCATGAACAGACACATCACTTGGCATCAATGGATGCTCTTTGACCAATTTCACACTTTGAGACACGCTCTCTTCAACCGAATCAAAGCCTGTCAGCCATCCCTTTAAATCAACTCCTGAGTTTTTCACGATGCTCAAACATTTCTCTTCAATGCCGCGTGCTTTCGCCTTTTCAAGTAAAGGCTCTGCCGCAAGACCTGCCATTCCGCATTCATGATGTCCTACAATGCATACCTCTTCTGCCTTCAGCTCATAGATAGCTAATAGAATACTCCTCATCACACTGCCAAAAGGATGTGTGACGATGGCGCCCGCATTTTTAATGATCTTTGCATCACCGTTGCGCAGCCCCATGGATTGCGGCAATAATTCCAAAAGACGTGTATCCATACAAGTTAATATAACGAGTTTCTTTTCAGGAAATTTCCCCGCTTTGTAAGGCTCATAATGTCTCTCATGTACGAACTCTGAATTGTGCTGAAGAATCTGTTCTAATTTTGATCCCATCTTGCCATCTCCC
The DNA here is from genome assembly GCF_046535585.1 of Bacillus sp. SIMBA_005. Lineage (NCBI taxonomy): Bacteria > Bacillati > Bacillota > Bacilli > Caryophanales > Bacillaceae > Bacillus > Bacillus sp. SIMBA_005. Next base: position 284,670 of record NZ_JAWRWI010000005.1, read on the forward strand.
ATCTTTTTATAAATCACGTAAGCTACTGCCCGTCCTCCTTTTCTTTCGTGTGTTCTCAAGCATAAAGATGAAAGATGATAGAAAAAAAAGAAAAAAATGAGAAAACGATGAGAAGAAATGTGATCATTTTCTCTCATTTACGCTTCATCGCAAGGGGGACGCGGTCTTCCTTTCAATCTATCGTTCTCTGCTCGGCAAAAGACGATGAAATGGTTTAGTAGAAAATGACCTTCCCGATTAATATGTTTCAAATATAATCATTTTTCTATCAAAAAATCTCGATCTTTTTTCCAGTTTGTCAGATAATCTCTCAGAAAAACCGGCTTTTTCATATGTCACATCTCCCATTAGCTGATTTCCATCTAAGTAAAAAATGCATCAGATGGCATATGAATAACCTTGTTCACTAAGAAAATGTCTCTCTTTTCCGTTATTTTAGTATATTAAATATTGAGCAGATAACCTTCAGACGTGTTTAGCCTAAATGGTTGCTTTATAATAAAAGGAGCAAGATGATCATGTGAGAGGAGCGAGTTGACAGTGAAACCACACATTTTTGTCGCCAAACCATTACCTGCCTCATTTGAGGAAATACTAAAGGAACATTGTACATACGAGGTGTGGCAATCAAAAGACCCCATTCCAAAAGATATTTTATTTCAAAAACTGCAGCATGCTGATGGTCTTTTAACGTCTGGGACGAAAATCGATCAAGAGCTATTAGATCATGCACCAAAACTCAAAGTAGTGAGCAACAACTCCGTTGGCTATGACAACTTCGATATAGAAGTGATGAGGCAAAGAGGCGTAATTGGAACACACACGCCTCATACACTCGACCATACTGTGGCTGACCTTGCATTTTCACTCATTCTTTCCTCTGCGCGAAGAATTGCCGAGCTTGATCGTTTTATCCGTGAGGGGAAATGGACGAAATTTGTACAGGAAGAGGATATCTTTGGCATCGATGTCCATCATCAAACACTTGGCATTATTGGCATGGGGCGAATCGGAGAGCAAGTCGCCAAACGAGCTTCACATGGTTTTGATATGAATGTCCTGTACCATAACCGCAGCCGGAATGAAAAGGCTGAATCAGCATATGGCGCTTTATATTGCACACTTGATGACCTGCTAAAGCAAGCTGATATCATTGTGTTGATTACACCGCTGACCGATGAAACGTATCATATGATTGGTGAACGAGAATTGAAGTTAATGAAGCAATCGGCTTTATTCGTAAACATCTCCCGCGGGAAAACAGTGGACGAAAAAAGCCTCATTCAAGCGCTTCAAGAGGGATGGATCAAAGGCGCAGGTCTTGATGTATTTGAACAGGAACCGCTTCAGGAGAATCATCCTTTCAAAGAAATGAACAATGTCACCCTTGTTCCTCACATCGGTTCCGCTACTGAAACAACGCGGGATCTTATGCTGAAACGAGCCATTCATAATGTGATTCATGGAATTGATGGCAAAGCTCCTGTAGATATTGTAAAAGAGCTTGCTTCATCTTAATCGGCAAAGACGCAGGATTCAGAGCTGCGTCTTTTTATTTATTTCATCAGAAGGGTATCAGGAGAAAAGCCTCATTTTAGCAAAGATCCTGTTTCTTTACATTTCCTTCATGTTCGGGTGCTATAATATGAGGTAGACAAGCATCAAGAGGACAGCTTCCGATTTCCTTAATAGGAGGATGAAGATGAAAAAAATCAGTTCGGTTTTTACTATGTTTGCTCTGATCGCTGCTATTCTGTTTTCTGGTTTTATTCCGCAGCAAGCCTATGCTGAAACACCACTTACACCGACCGCCACAAATGAAACAGCTTCTATTCAACTGACATCAGATGTTCATACCCTTGCCGTCATTAATACGTTTGATGGTGTAGCAGATTATTTGATTCGCTACAAACGACTTCCCGATAACTACATCACAAAATCACAAGCAAGTGCGCTTGGATGGGTGGCATCAAAGGGAAATCTAGCAGAGGTTGCCCCAGGCAAAAGCATCGGTGGAGATGTATTTTCTAACCGGGAGGGACGTCTTCCTTCAGCAAGCGGCAGAACATGGCGCGAGGCCGATATCAACTACGTCTCAGGCTTCCGCAATGCTGACCGCCTCGTGTATTCAAGCGACTGGCTCATTTATAAAACAACAGACCATTACGCGACATTCACGCGTATTCGTTGATCAATCAAAAAACAGCCCCATTTGATAAAGGGCTGTTTTTTGATGCTGCTTATGGAAGCAGCGTTTTCACATATTCCTCAAAAGGAAGAGGCAGCGGTTTTTTCGACACTTCTTCGTGTTCATGTGTGGTGACATGATCCTCGGTGACGATTACACGCCCTGTTGGTGTGAGTTTTGATGCAAGTGGTCTTTTGTTAAAAGGAGAAGCTTCATTTTCATAAATCTGCTTTCTCATTTGGACCAATGTAGGCTCACTCACCTCTTCTAATATGAATGCATAGCCTGTTTCAGCGCCTTCTCCTCTATCTAATTGGAGAAGATGCGTACCTTTTTCGGTTTTCTCTTCTTTGACTCGAAACCGAATAGATGCTCCTTCCACCCATTCCTCAGTAAAGGGTACAGGCTGGAGAGGTAAATTCACACCAAAACCCGCATCAATCAGATACCGTTCGCTGTGATGATTCAACGTCATGGCTACGTGCGTACCATCAATTGCCCATGCACCCGCCTCCTTGTTATACACGGTCCCTTGAACGAGCTGTACAGCGAGTCCTGCCTCTTTTAACACATAATATAAAAGAGGATTGAGATCGTAACAAAGACCTCCTCTGCTGCCTTCAAGAAGATGCTGCTTCAACCCTTCTTGATTCAAGGCATAGGATTGTTTGTTCAGCACAGATCTATTTTCAAATGGAAAGGTGTAGGCCATCTTTTTTAATAATGCAGGCAGGTCATCAAAGGTGATGGACTGTCCTTCATATCCGATCTTCTGCAAAAATGCTGATTGCATCATGTTCATTCCCTTCTAAAAAAACTGAGTCTGTGAAGAGACTCAGTTTTCTTGATTGATAAAATCCGTTAACGCATCAATAGCTTCTTGTTCATCCGCACCATCTGCTATCAGTTTGACAGTGACCCCAGAGCTGATCGCAAGGCTCATGAGACCCATAATGCTCTTCGCATTGACTCTTTTTCCGTCCTTCTCTAGAAAAATTTCAGCCCCAAAGCGATTCGCTTCCTGTACGAACAAAGCAGCGGGACGTGCCTGCAAGCCTGTTTTCAACTGGATGGTGACCGTTTTTTCCACCATATGATCTGCCTCCCTTTTTCATTCTCCTATTTGAGTGTAACAGCTTGTCCGTTTCGTAATTGTTCTGCAATTTGATCTAGCTTTCTTAAGCGGTGATTAATGCCTGATTTGCTGATCTTGCCGCTTTCCACCATTTCTCCCAGTTCCTTTAGCGTGACCTCTTGATAGTCGACTCTCAGTTTTGCAATTTCACGCAGCTTATCTGGCAGGGCATCAAGTCCAATTTTTTCATCAATGAATTGAATGTTCTCGACCTGGCGCAGCGATGCACCAATCGTTTTATTCAAGTTGGCTGTTTCACAATTGACGAGCCGGTTCACGGAATTCCGCATATCACGGACGATCCGAACGTCTTCGAAGCGAAGAAGTGAATTATGTGCACCTACAACACTTAAGAATTCGGTAATTTTTTCGGCTTCTTTCATATATGTGATGTAGCCTTTTTTACGCTCAAGTGTTTTACTGTTGAGATGGAATTGGTTCATCAGCTCACAAAGGGCATCATTGTGTTCTTTATATAGTGAAAAAATCTCAAGGTGATAGGAAGACGTTTCTGGATTATTTACAGAACCGCCTGCTAAAAAAGCACCTCTCATATAGGAGCGCTTACAGCATCTTTTCTTTACAAGCTCTTCTGAAATATTGCGCTCAAATACAAATTGCTCACCTAATATTTTCAAATCCTCTAAAATGGTTTTCGCTCGTTCTACCAGTCTGACAATATACACATTATTCTTTTTTAATCTCATTTTCTTACGAACGAGCAGCTCGACTGTGACATCATATTTCTTTTTCAGCAGCGTATAAATCCGTCTTGCGATAGCTGCGTTCTCTGTTTGTATATCTAAAATTAATTTTCGATTAGAGAAAGATAATGAACCGTTCATACGGATGAGGGCAGAAAGCTCTGCTTTTGTGCAGCAGTCCTTCACGTCCAGATTAGTCAGCTCTTTTTTTGTTTCGGATGCAAATGACATCCTTGCCACCCCCATTCCTATTTTTTCTTATGCAGCAGGTCGACAAGCAGCGCAGCTACTTTCAGCGTGTCGTGACGAATCACATGCTGGTCGTATGTAATGATTTCTCCAGGAATGACTTCCAGTCCCATTGCCTTGAGTACATCTGTGTCGAACTGTACAGGCTGTGCCTGTTCTTCTGCATATTTTGCTTTGATCTCTTCTGGAATTTCTTTGTTATTCACAAAAATGGTATCAATAAATGGACGATCCATATGATCGTTTAATGCCTGCACATGATCAGCTGCACTGTAGGAGAGCGTTTCCCCTGGCTGCGTCATGACATTGCAAATATACACTTTTTTCGCCTTAGAACGAATCACTTCTTCGCCAATATGCGGTACAAGCAAGTTTGGCAAGATACTTGTATACAAGCTGCCAGGTCCAAGGACGATCAAGTCGGCTTCACGAATGACTTGAATCGATTCTGGGAGCGGCTCAATCGTATCGGGTGTGAGGAACACTCGTTTAATTCGCTCACCATAGGTTGGGATTTTTGATTCTCCTGTTACCACTTGCCCATTTTCTAATTCAGCATGAAGAACAACACTTGAATTCGCTGCTGGTAAGACTTTTCCTCTCACATTTAAGACCTTGCTCATTTCTGTGACGGCATGAAAAAAATCACCGGTTATATTTGTCATGGCCGCAAGAATGAGGTTGCCAAGAGAGTGGCCTGTTAAGTCATTCCCTTTGTTAAAACGGTGCTGAAATAAGTCTTCTACAAGCGGTTCAACATCAGAAAGAGCCGCAAGGACATTCCGAATATCGCCTGGAGGCGGAATATTCAAATCATGCCGCAGTCTGCCTGAGCTTCCTCCGTCATCAGCAACCGTTACAATAGCGGTAATATCCACTGGCTTTGTTTTTAGCCCTCTGAGCAAAACAGATAAGCCAGTGCCCCCGCCAAGAATGACCACCTTTGGAAGTGTCGTCATCTATTTTCTGCTTCTCTTTTCAATGTCCCGGTGAGTGACATGAGTATAGTAGTCATTTTTAAAATACTCCGATAAGTAGTTCGCTAGCGTCACTGATCGGTGCTGTCCGCCTGTACAGCCAATAGCGATCACAAGCTGACTTTTCCCTTCTCGTTTATAGGCCGGAAGCATAAAGCTGAGAAGGTCAATTAATTTCTCTGTGAATTTTTGTGTCTCGCTCCATTTCATTACATAGGAGCGCACTTCTTCATCGTTTCCAGTCTGTGGACGCATGCTCTCAATATAGTAAGGATTCGGCAGAAATCTCACATCAAATACAAGATCAGCATCAATCGGCAGACCGTATTTAAAACCGAAGGACATCACATTCACTGTAAACACCTGCCCTTGGCTCGTGGCAAAGTGTGCGACAATTTTTTCTCGAAGCTGTTTGGGTTTTAAATCCGATGTATCAAAAATCATTTGAGCCCGGCCTTTTAACTCTTCTAACAGATCGCGTTCCATCTCGATTCCTTCGAGCGGCAAACCTGTAGTCGCAAGAGGATGCGAACGTCTCGTTTCTTTGTATCTTGAGACAAGTACCTTATCGTTTGCATCTAGAAATAATATTCTTGGTGTGATCCAGCCAAGATCACTCATTTCATCTAAGGCTGCAATTAAGCTGTCAAAGAATTCTCGTCCGCGCAAATCCATCACAAGGGCAACCTTGCTCATCTTAGAATTCGATTCTTTCATGAGTTCTAGAAACTTTGGTAAAAGTGATGGCGGCAAGTTATCTACACAGAAGTAACCTAAATCTTCAAAGCTTTGAATGGCAACGGTTTTCCCCGCACCTGACATTCCTGTAATAATCACAAGCTGAATATCTTCTTGTTTGTGCGTATTCATGCCTGCTTCCTCTCCTTCTTTATAAAAACGGTTCATATATTAGTCTCCTTGAGGATCTAACCGATAAGCAATCAATTCAAAATCAGGTGTATACGTAAAAGTACCGTGCAGAAGTCCTTTTCCCTTTAGCATGAAATCAAGAATATGAGAATCTCCTGGTGCCATCGGTAAATGCGGCACATCCTTTACTTCATGCCACTTTAAAATGCCTTCCTCTGACTCTGTCACGTTTTTTCCAGTAAATGAATCTGCCATAAAGGTAAACATCATCCACTCTTGAACGATTTGATCGCCTTCTTTTATGATAAAGGTAAAAACACCTTTTAACTGTGGATTTAAAATATAAATTCCTGTTTCTTCCCTATATTCTCGAACGACTGAATCCTTAACCGATTCTCCGCTTTCCATTTTGCCGCCCGGCGCTACCCACCAGCCCCGTCTTGGCTTTTGCAGCAAGAGAACTTGATCTTCGTGATGCAGCACACAATTGGTTACTCGTTGCATCAGCTGTCACCTACTCTTTTATGTCTTTAACTTATTATACAGGTTCATCCTGACTCCCACAATGAACATGCCCCTTCTTCACCGAAATCAGACCGAATTTCGTCTGAAAGGAGTGGCGGGCAATTTCTCTACTCTTTATTTTACAGCATCTAATGGTTCTCCATGCGTCATTTGTGAACATCTCATGAATTTCTGATTTTAAGCAAAAAAAAGACACGGATTCTCATCCGTGCCAAACATGTATTCCTTATAAAAGGGGGTCAATTACTAGTTTTATCATAACGGAAAATTGTTTCACCCGTGTTACATTCCAGTTAAAAGCCCATGACGCTATATTAAGGATTTACGACAGCCTTTTATTTCGCTGCTTTCAGCTTTTCAGCAAGTTCTTCTACATAATGCTGTGCGCTTTGTGCGGCAATACTTCCGTCACCTGTTGCTGTCACAATTTGGCGGAGTGTTTTTTCACGAATGTCACCAGCGGCGAAAATGCCTTCCACTCTTGTTTCCATTCTTTCGTTTGTCTCGATATATCCTTCTTCATTTGTAATGCCGAGATTTTCGAATGGTTTAGATAGTGGGAGCATCCCGATATAGATAAAGACGCCGTCTGTTTTAAAATCTTCTTCTTCACCAGTCACCGTATCAATCAGGGTTACACTGCCGACTTTACCGTTTTCTTCATTGATTTGTTTAACGGTTTTGTTCCACATGAAGTCGATTTTTTCATTATCAAAAGCACGCGCTTGTAAAATGCTTTGGGCACGAAGTTTATCGCGTCTATGAACGATTGTTACTTTTGACGCAAAGCGTGTAAGGTATACGCCCTCTTCTACCGCAGAGTCTCCTCCACCAATGACGACGAGCTCTTTGTTTTTAAAGAAAGCACCGTCACATACTGCACAGTAAGAGACGCCTCGGCCGCCAAGTTCTTTTTCACCTGGTGCACCGATTTTTTTGTATTCCGCACCTGCTGAAATAATGACAGAGCGTCCTTTGTATTCTTTTGAACCGGCTTTGACGATTTTGTACTCTTCACCGTCAACGATTTCTTTGATATCGCCATATGCATACTCAGCACCGAATTTCTTCGCATGGTCAAACATTTTATTTGAAAGTTCTGGCCCTAAAATGCTTTCAAAGCCAGGATAGTTCTCGACATCTTCTGTATTAGCCATTTGACCGCCTGGAATCCCTCTTTCAATCATCAATGTTGAAAGATTTCCACGTGATGTATAAACAGCGGCTGTCATTCCGGCAGGTCCCGCTCCAATGATGATCGTATCGTAGATTTTTTCTTCTGACACAACTGTCACTCCCTCTTCAATTGCTGCTAGCATTTCTTATTAGAATGCCCTTGGGTGATGCTTCCATTCATGACAGAAAGCATCAATTCCACTCTTACTTTTATTCCTTACCCATATCCTATTAAATCTGCGGATAATAAGCGAATCATTTGCTCATATCTTCAAAAAAAGAAAAAGCTTCCTTAAACTGCTGTTTAAGGAAGCCTGTTTACGGTTATATAGTAAATAATGATTTATTCAACGACTCTTCTTACAACGCCATTGAATGCTTTTTTCCAATAAACATTGCTCATAGAGTCAACTGAAACACCGCGAGAGCTGTTATCGTTCAAGAATGTACCGTTTCCTAAGTAAATACCAACGTGTCCATTTACTTTATACGTATCAAAGAACACAAGGTCTCCGCGTTTCATGTCAGATGCACTTACAGCTCTTCCTTTACCTACAAGCGTATCTGTTGTTGTACCGCCAACTGGTCCAAGGTTGATCCCTGCTGATGCAAATGCCCAGCGAACGAATGAAGAACAGTCAAAACGACGTGCGTTAATATCAGCTTGTGATCTGCCGCCAGCCCATTTATATGGAGATTGTCCAACAATGGAAGAACCTGTGCTGATCGCACCTTCGATTCCGCCTACGTTACTGCTGACAGGTGATCCACCGCCAGTAGATGGCTTCTTGCTTGGTGAACTGCTGTTGTTGTTATTATTATCGTTGTTGTTTGAAGATCCACTGTTACTGTTATTTGAAGACGGGCTGCTGTCGTTAGTTGAGCTGTTGTCTTCTGCTTGAACACTAGCTTGACGCTGCTGTTGTCTTTGTACTTTTTCTTCCTTTGCTTTTTGAGCTGCTTCTCTTGCTTCTTTTTCAGCTTGTTTTTGAGCAGCGATTGTTGCGTCTTTTTCAGATGCAATGCTGTTAGCCTCACTGTTTAATTCGCTGATTTGAGAAGAAGCACTTCCTTTTTGCTTTTTCACTTGCTTGAATAGCTTGTCTTTTTCATCAAGCTGTTTATTCAAGTCAGTTTGAAGTGTTTCAAGCTTTGCAAGTGTCTTTTGAACATCTTCAAGCTTTGTGTTTAATTCGTTTTCAGACTTTTGAAGCTCAGCTTTGTCTTTTTCTTGCTCTTTAATGATTTCGCTGTCTGCGTTGATGAGTGTAGATACTGCACCTGCACGGCTGATGAAATCGCTAAAGCTTTTCGCTCCTAGTAACACATCTATGTATTTCGTAGAACCGCCGCTTTCTTGAAGCGCACGTACACGCTTTTTCAAGAATTTGTTTCGATCTTCAATACGTTTTTCAGTATCAGCAATGTCTTTTTTCAGTGCATTGATTTCTTTTTTCGTTTGTTCATTTTCTTTTTGTTTTTCTTCGATTTGATCACTTGTTTTTAAAGCTTTCTCGTCAATTTCCTTTAGCTTTAGTGCAAGTGCCTCTTGTTTTGCTTCAAGCTTTGAAAGCTCATCTTTTTTCTTTTGAAGGTTTTTGTTGACCTCAGATTGCTTGCTGTCCAGCTCTTGTTTCTTTTGTTCAAAGTTCTGTGCGTTTGCTTCATGAGTAAATGGGATAAATAAACCGCTCGCTCCGATGACCGAAGCTAAACCGAAAGTAATAAACTTTTTCACGAATAGTTCCTCCTTTGACAATTTCCAAGCGACATTAGAAAGCAGCAAATTCTCTGCGACCAATCTGTGCTATCTATGTCTTTCTTCCTGATTGATCAGTCAGATGTTGACCAGATTGTTTCTATCACTAGGTGTTTCATTATGTATAGTAAAATATCTAAATATATGTCTTTGTTTTAATCCACGATTTTCATTATACATGAGACATCGACAAAATGAGCTAATATTTTTATTACATTTATGTTTCAAAAACATGTCGTGATTGTCATACTTCGCCAAATCCTTGCAAATCCCACCTTTTTATCCAAGAAAAAAGCATGACCTTTTTGGCCATGCTGCAATCTTCTAAATCTATTTACCTATTTAATCAATTAATGTACAAATGACTTGTTCATATTTAGACAGTGTTTGAACACTGATTTGAAAAGAGGATGCAATCTCTTTTTTGCTCATAGATTCTTCTTGCTCCTGCATCCATAAATAATAAGATGCTGCTGCCCATGCAGGCGCATTTTTCTTATCTATGCCAGAAGCACGTGCCTGCTGAATGATATGGAATAACCAAAAATAAGGCATATGGCTGTCAGGCTGAACAGCTTCTTCCAAGCTGGATGCCGCCTGTTTTGTGAAAACCGCATCTTCTGAAAAAGACCGTTCTTTCATTTCATCTTCGTATAAGAGCAGTTCAATGAATTGCTGTTCAAAGGCTGTTTTTGCTGCGCGTGCGTCAAGGACAGATTGAAGAACGTCACGTTCCCCTTTTTGTTTGCTTACATAGTACGCCGTCAGCCGCTCCTCAATGGAGACCATTGGCTCAGTCTCCTCAGGTTTATCCTGCCATGGCTTGATTTCATCTGCATCGATATCTTCTTCGACCATCTTATCCCAAACCGTCTGCGCAAGCGTTTTATGACCTGTATAATAAGCTGCGCTTGCAAGCCAGTATAAAAATGTACTATCTCCTTGAAAGCCTGTTTTGTATAAAGAATAAAGCCATTTAAAGGCCCATTCAAATTCTCCAACTAGGGCAAATGTTGCGCCAAGCTTATAACGCTGTTCACTTAATATTGGATACACGTGCGTTAATTGCTTTGCTAACGTCTTGACCTTCTCTTCTTCTTTTTCATAATGATAGAAGACTAGCTGGTTGCAAAGGGCATGCAGATTACCCGGATTTTCATGTAAAACCCGGTTCAGCATCTCTTTTGCCTGATGGATTTGACCAGAATAAAAATAGGCCAATGCGAGATTATTATACGCTGACCAAAATTCTGGATACTCAACAATCATCTGTTCCAGCATCTCAATGGCTTCATCAAGCCTGCCGCTTTCCAGTAAGTGATTTGCTTGATCCTGCTTCACAATCAGGTCATCCTGATCGTAAGGAAAATCTTCGTCCTCTTCGTCACTCATATCGAGCAAGTCGAGAAGGTCATCATTTTCATCTGCAAATTCTCCGTTCTCTTCTAATGAAGCATAGGCAGTCGCTGACCTATATGCCTCTTGAAAGAGTCCTAAATTCGCATAATTATTGGCTTTAAAATAGTGACACTCAGACATATTTTCATCAATATGCTCAAGGATGAAATCAAGCAGTTCATTTGATTGTTGGTAATGACCCATTTCAGTATAAATAATAGCAAGCTGTGACAGCATTTCTACATTTTCAGGCTCGAGTACGATAGCCCGCTGTATGAGCTTACTTGCTCTAGATAGATTTCTTTCTCTATAAGCTTTTAGACCTTTATGAAAAAAGTAATGCCCATCTTGGAAGAGCTGGACGACTTGTGTGTGATTATTTTGAGAAGTGTATTTACTCACTGATACCCTCCATTTCGAACAGTGTACCGTGTGTAGTATAACATACTTCAAGAGTCGTCACATAGAACAAAAGAAAAGGAAGGATTTGTTTTACACTTGGAAAATAAAAAGCCAGAGGTGCCTCCGGCTTTTCACTCACCTTGATGACGTTTTTTTAATACTTTTAATACATCATCAAGCGGCAATTGCTGTTCACGTAATAACACAAGCAGGTGATACAGAAGATCGGCTGTTTCCCATTTCAATTCTTCTTGATCCCTGTTTTTCGCGGCAATGATGACCTCTGACGCTTCTTCCCCTACCTTTTTCAGGATTTTATCGACCCCTTTTTCAAAAAGATAGGTTGTATAAGCCCCTTCTGGCATTTCTGCCTGACGTTTCGCAATCACCTGTTCAAGTTCATTGAAAATGGCAAAACGATCCTGCTCTTCCGTTTGACGCTTCACGCCTTCTTCCGAAAAGCAGCTATAGCTGCCAGTGTGGCAGGCTGGTCCACTTGGTGTGACAAGAACAAGCAGAGCATCTTTGTCACAGTCATATCGAATGGATGTGACTCGCTGAGTATGTCCAGATGTGGCGCCTTTGTGCCAAAGTTCGTTTCTTGACCGGCTGTAAAACCATGTTTCTCCTGTTTCTAGTGTTTTTTCATAGGATTCTTGATTCATATACGCCAATGTCAATACTTCCTTACTTTGAGCATCCTGTACAATCGCAGGTATCAGTCCTGCCTCATTAAAGGATAATTCGTTTGCCTGTTTCATCTGACCTTCACCCCGTGTTCTCTCAAGTATGTCTTTACTTCTTGAATTGAAGTCTCTTTATAATGAAAAATGGAAGCTGCTAAAGCTGCATCCGCTTCTCCTCTTGTAAATGCCTCCAGCATATGCTGAGCATTGCCAGCGCCTCCTGAAGCAATGACAGGTACGGTGACAGCTTCTGACACAAGCTTTGTTAATCGATGATCAAAGCCCTTTTTCTCGCCGTCAGCATCCATACTTGTCAGTAAAATCTCTCCTGCTCCCCTCAGCACGGCTTCTTTTGCCCAATTGCTAACCTCTATATCCGTTTGACGGCGCCCTCCGTGTGTATAAACCATGTACGCTTTTTTCTCTTCATCGTACTTTGCATCTATTGCGACGACGATGCACTGAGAACCAAAAAAATCGGCACCTTCTGAAATCAGTTTTGGTCTTAAAACTGCCGCTGTGTTCACAGATACTTTGTCTGCACCCGCTCTTAATATGCGCTTCATGTCATCAAGGTGGTTAATTCCGCCGCCTACCGTAAAAGGGATGGCAAGGGTTGACGCTACTTGCTTGACCACATCCACCATCGTTTTCCGGCCTTCATGAGAGGCAGAAATATCAAGAAAGACGAGTTCATCCGCCCCTTCCTCATCATATATCTGCGCTAATTCTACCGGATCACCAGCATCCTTTAAGCCGAGGAATTGCACCCCTTTGACCACACGCCCTTCCTTCACATCGAGACATGGGATGATTCGTTTTGTCATCATACGCTGTCAAGCCCTTCAATTGCTTCAGCTAAAGTAAACCGCTCCGTATAAAGTGCCTTTCCAATGATCGCACCAGAAACGCCTGACTGTTTTTGAGCTGACAGCTTTTGAAGATCGGCTACCGAACTGATACCGCCTGAAGCAATGACTTGTTTGCCTGTAGCTTCTGCTAAGCGAACTGTACTTTCCACATTAGGACCAGCCAGCATGCCATCCATTTGAATATCTGTGAAAATAAAGACCTCCGCTCCTTCATTTGCCAACTCTTTGCCGAGATCCTCTGCCTTCACTTTCGATGTTTCAAGCCACCCCTCAGTCGATACGAATCCATTTCGCGCATCAATGCCAATTGCTATTTTCTCCCCATATTGCGCAAGCATTTTTTTCACAAAGGCAGGGTTAGAAACAGCCGAGCTGCCAAGGATGACTCTAGCTACACCATTGTTTATATAAAAAGCAACGTCTTCTTCTGTTCGAATGCCGCCGCCTATTTGTACATTTACGTCTAAGGATGAAGCAATCGCCAGCACATGCTCATGATTGACGCGATTCCCCGCTTTCGCACCATCTAAGTCAACGAGATGAATCCACTTTGCTCCTTCATTTGCAAATCGCGTCGCCATATCGAGCGGCGAATCTCCATAAATGGTTTCTTGATCATAATCTCCTTGCACAAGCCGTACACATTTGCCATTTCTCATATCAATCGCTGGATACAATGTAAATTCACTCATCTGTTCACCCTCTGTTCGTTTGCTAATTGAATAAATTGTTTGAGCAGCGCCATGCCCGTTGTACTGCTTTTTTCAGGGTGAAACTGTGCACCTAGCACATTTCCCTTGCCGACAATTGCTGGTACTTGAACGCCATAGTCTGCGCTTGCTAATTGCTCATCTGCATTCATATCCCTCACATAATAAGAGTGAACAAAGTACGCAAATCCTTCCGGTACCCCGTCAAACAATGGGGAGGGCTGATGAAATGTAAGCTCATTCCAGCCCATATGAGGCACCTTCAGCCTTTGCCCATCCTGGTCACGATCCTTTAAAAGAACGACACGCCCTTTTAGCAGCCCCAATCCTTTTGTACGCCCTGCCTCTTCACTCTCTTCAAATAACAGCTGCATCCCAAGACAAATGCCAAAGAGCAGCTTTCCTTCCTGCACTACTTGGTGGATAAACACCTCAAGCCCTGTCTGTTTTAACAGCTGCATCGCATCACGAAACGAACCAACCCCAGGCAAAATATAAGCATCTGCCTTTTTGAGCTCCTCCACATCAGAGGAGACGATATAACTGGCGCCTGCTCGTTCCAGTGCTTTTGATACGCTGAACAAATTTCCCATTCCGTAATCAATGACGCCGATCATTAGAGCATCCCCTTTGTCGAAGGAATCCCTTTCACACGTGGATCAATGGTTGTTGCTTCATCTAAAGCACGTGCCATTGCTTTAAAAATAGCTTCAATCATATGGTGCGTATTGGTTCCATAGTGAACAATTACATGAAGATTTATACGAGCTTCTAACGCAAACTTCCAAAGAAACTCATGTACGAGCTCTGTATCAAAGGTACCGACCTTTTGACTTGGAAAGGCCGCTCTCATTTCCAAATGAGGACGATTGCTTAAATCGACCACAACCTGAGCAAGCGTTTCATCCATAGGAACAAAGCTGGAGCCATACCGCTTAATCCCCTTTTTATCACCTAACGCTTCCTTAAACATTTGCCCAAGCACGATGCCGATATCTTCTGTTGTGTGGTGATCATCAACATCCGTATCTCCTTTCGCATTGACGGTCAAATTAAAGTGTCCATGCTTCGTAAATAGATCGAGCATGTGTGTCATAAAAGGGACATCTGTTTGTATATCCGCTTTTCCTTCCCCATCAATCTCTAACGATAACGAAATATTCGTTTCATTTGTTTGTCTCGCTGTTTCCGCCTGTCTCATGACGATTCCTCCCGCTTTCTCGATTCAATCGACCTTGCATGTGCCTCGAGCCCTTCTAACCTGGCAAAAGCCGCAATGCTATCCCTGTGTGTCTCAAAGGCTTCTTGACTATATGAAATAATGCTCGTTTTCTTTTGAAAATCGGTCACACCAAGCGGGCTAGAAAATCTAGCTGTTCCGTTGGTTGGCAGCACGTGATTCGGCCCTGCAAAATAATCGCCCACCGGCTCAGGGCTATAACGTCCTAAAAAAATCGCCCCTGCGTGCTTGATTTGACCAAGAAATGATTCTGGATATGCTGTCAGCACCTCTAAATGCTCTGGCGCTAACTGATTGACGACGTCTACTGCACGATCCATGGAATCTGTCACGTATATACGGCCATGATGTTGTATGGATTGTGCGGCGATTGATTTTCTTGGCAAGGTATTCAGCTGCGTTTGCACCTCAGCTTGCACGTTTTCCGCAAGTGTCTTAGACGGAGTCACCAAAATACTAGATGCCATCGCATCATGCTCTGCCTGAGAAAGTAAATCGGCCGCCACTTCATGTGCTATGGCCGTGTCGTCTGCTAGAACCGCAATTTCACTTGGACCGGCAATCATATCAATATCTACCTGCCCAAATACTTCCCGCTTTGCCAGTGCGACATATATGTTGCCTGGACCTGTGATTTTATCAACAGGCTGGATACTTTCTGTCCCATACGCAAGTGCCGCGACCGCCTGTGCACCGCCCATTTTATACATCTCTGTAATACCGAGCTCCTTCGCAGCAACGAGTACAGCGTCAGAGAGATAGCCGTCTTTCCCCGGAGGTGTCACAAGGACAATTCGCTGAACACCAGCGACAAGCGCCGGAATCACATTCATTAAAACAGATGATGGATAAGCAGCTGTTCCGCCGGGGACATACACACCAACTGCATCAAGCGGTGTCACCTTTTGTCCGAGCATCGAGCCATCTTGCTGGTGATAAAACCAAGAGGATGCCAGCTGACGCTCATGGTATGTGCGAATATGACGGATAGCCGTTTGGATCACCTGAATCATGGCTGGGTCCAAGCGTTCGAAGGCTTTTGTCATTTCTTCCTCTGTGACAAGCGAGTCTTCAAGCTGCACTCCATCAAATTGCTTCGTAAAAGACTGTACCGCTTGATCACCATTTTTCCTCACTTCTTGTATAATCCGCTGAACAGCCAGGCGCTGCTCTTCCGTGCCTGTATCTAAAGTCCGCTTGAGTGAGAGTGTCTCTGTCTCACCTTCTTTTATGTAGGTGATGTTCATGATGTTTCCTCCCCTTCAATGATTCTTGCAAGGCGCTGCGCCATTTCATCGATCACCGCATCCTTCATCCGATAGCTCACAGGATTGACAATAAAGCGTGACGTAATATCACAAATATGCTCCGTTTCAACAAGGCCGTTTTCCTTCAGTGTTTGACCTGTAGAGACAATGTCAACAATACGATCGGCGAGTCCGATGAGCGGTGCTAATTCAATGGAACCATTCAGCTTAATGATCTCTACTTGCTCCCCTTGTTCTCTAAAATAGGAAGATGCGACATTTGGGTACTTTGTTGCCACACGCGGCGCGACACCGCCCCAGCTGGCTCCCGGCAATCCGGCAACCGCTAAATGGCATTTACTGATGTTTAAATCAAGCACCTCGTACACATCACGAGCTTCTTCGAGCATGACATCCTTCCCTGCAATGCCAACATCTGCTACACCGTGCTCTACATAAGTCGTCACATCCATTGGCTTCGCTAAAATAAAGCGGAGGTTTTCTTCCGGTACATCAATGATTAACTTTCTTGAATCCTCGAATTCCTCTGGCAGTTGATATCCCGCCTGCCTTAACAGCCCTGCGGCTTCTTCAAATATCCGGCCCTTCGGCATCGCCATCGTCAACACTTTACCCATTTTGCTCTCCCTTTCTAGCGCCGATAAAATAAGTCACCTGCTCAAATGCCTTGGTCATCGCGTCAATATTTTCAATCCCTGCTAAGTCTTGCAGCACGATCTTTTTCCCTTTTGACCGCTCCTTTTCTGCAAAAGCAAAAGCCTCCAGCCGTTGTTCTTTACTAAAAATCACTGCCTCCTGCGACTCATTGATTTCTTTTGCATCAAGTGCTTCAAGCAGACGGTCTAATCGAAGTCCGAATCCTGTAGCTGGTGCAGGTGCATCGAAATGAGCAAGCAATTGGTCATATCTGCCGCCACTTCCGATGACTGACCCAACATGATCTGCAAATACTTCAAACAAAATACCCGTGTAGTAGCTCATATGACTCACCATGCTTAAATCTAGACGGATATATTCTGTACAGCCGTAATCTTCAAGTGTCTCCCAAAGCGACTTTAACTGCGTGAGCACCTCTTTTCCTTCTTGTGAAACGACGATTTCCTCTGCCCGCTCTGTGACTTCCTGGCCGCCTCTTAACTCTAAGAGCTGTAACAGCCTCGTTTTATCGATAGAGGAGAGTGGTAATTGCTTCACATGCTGACGGTATCCTACATAATTCTTTTCATATAAGAATCGGCGAAGAACGTTTGCACGCTCTGTATTTCCCAGCACATCTACAAATAACGTCTCTGCTAAAGCGACATGCCCAATCGCGATTTTGAAGGACTTGAGCCCAGCATTCTTTAATGCGAATACGACAAGCGCGATCACTTCAGCATCTGCACTAATCGAACCGTCACCAATCAACTCAATTCCGACCTGCTCAAATTCTGATGGCCTTCCGCCTTCTCTTTCCTGCGCCCGGAACACATTGGCCGCATACCCAACGCGAAGCGGATATGCCTGTTCATGAAGCTTTGATGCTGCCACTCTCGCAATAGGTCCCGTCATATCAGGTCTGAGTACAAGGGTTTGCCCGTTCTGATCTAAAAGCTTAAAGAGCTGTGTATCTGTAATCGCTGATTGAACACCGACTGTATCGTAAAATTCAAGCGTTGGTGTCTCCATCAACCGGTAACCCCAACCATTCATAACCTCTGTTAAGGAATGTCTCGCTTTTTTCTTCGTCTCATACAATCCTGGTAATGAATCCCGCATACCATATGGTTTCTCAAACATAAACATGTTCTTCTGCACCTCCAACACATTAAAACAAAAAATTCCGAATCCTTTAGTTCGCTAATATGATAATATGCTAACAAAATAAAGTGATTAAATCAATCATTTTTATTTTCTCTCTATTTTCATGAAAAATTTGTGGAATTATTACATTCAAGTGACACCTGTCCCTTTTCTATATGTTCGATGAAAGAACGTGCTATAATACATAAAAATATTGAATAAAAC
Source organism: Bacillus sp. SIMBA_005 (assembly GCF_046535585.1). Taxonomy (NCBI): domain Bacteria; kingdom Bacillati; phylum Bacillota; class Bacilli; order Caryophanales; family Bacillaceae; genus Bacillus; species Bacillus sp. SIMBA_005. The sequence continues at coordinate 302,836 of NZ_JAWRWI010000005.1, forward strand.
AGGAGATTACAGTGAAGTTCATCCAGACATTAATCTTAACTTTGTTGTGCGCATGCCTTGTTTATTTCGGCTTTATATACGTGACACAAATCGACCAAGTCAAAAAGACAGCTTCACCACACGAAGCAGCCAATGAAAAAGAAAACGATACAGCACTCGCAGCTGAAGAAACACGATCAACGAAAAAAACAGACACCACCTATTCTTCCTTAAAAGGAAGCAAAAAAGCCATGGACGTCATCCTTTACAATCAAATGGATGCCCCAAAGCTTTATAATGGATGCGAAGTTACAAGCTTAGCGATGCTTCTTCATTACAGCGGCTACGAGCAAGTGACGAAAGACGCTTTGGCAAATGAAATTAAACGTGTTCCGCTCAATTATGAAAATGGCTTAAAAGGAGACCCACATGACGGATTTGTAGGCGATATGGAGAATGGACCAGGTCTTGGTGTGTACCATGAACCTATTTATCAGCTTGCGAAAAAATATGCGGGCGCTCAAGTCGTCGATTTAAGCGGAAAACCTGTCAAAAAGGCCATCTATCAATCACTTGAAAAAGGGTATCCTGTTTGGGTGATTACCACATCCACCTTTGACAAAACAGATAACATCGAAACATGGAATACACCAAATGGCAAAATAGATGTAAGCTTTAATATGCATAGCGTGGTCATCACAGGCTATGACAAGGAACATGTCTACTTAAATAACCCATACGGAGAAAAGAATCAAAAAGTCGATCGCGACCAGTTTGAAGATTCTTGGGAACAAATGGGCAGTCAGGCGATTATCATTAAAGCATAGAACAATTTTTCTTTGAAAACATGAAAAACCATCCTCTATCCGAATAGAGGATGGTTTTTTTCATGATGATGCTTCTATGATTTCCTTCAGGCGCTCCTCAAGCTTTTCAGCTGTCATCGCTCCTCCGCCTACATTGAAGTATTCATCCCCTTTTTTTAATAAAAGGGTAGGGTAGCCATTCACTTGAAGCTGATGAACCTTTGCAAAGTCGGCATACGCATCATTGATGACTTCTTTTGTTTTCATTCGTTCAATGACGATATTAGGATCAAGTTGATGTGCCAGAGCGATTTCCTGATACGTTTCATCATCGCTCAGGCTTTTTCCGTCTTGATAAAAAGCCTTTTGCATCGATGAAGCCAAGTACCATGCACGATCTGGAGCAACGGATCTTAATGCTGAAAAACCAATGGCTGCAGCCTCAGAGTCTAAGACAAATGTCCCGTTTGCTAGCAGCTTCTGATAACGTTCACCAAACTCAACGCCAGTTAGCTGACTGATCCGCTGATTCGCTTCTGATATATGTGGATTTTCCTTTATTGGAAGACTTCTTTCTCCTACAAATAAGCCGCCAGATACTAGCGTCAGTGACATTTCAGGATGATTCTCATGCAAAGTACGGATACTGTTGGAAAATCCATAACACCAGCCACAATACGCATCCCATACATAAATGAGAGACAATTCTTGATCATTCATACGTTAAACTCCTTACTCCTCGTTTTTTAGCGGCAACGAATTGATTTATTCTGCTTCAGATACAACAGTAAAACGTTCTCCAACATGGGCAGCCTGCTCCATTTCATCGACAAGCGCAATAGCGTAGTCAGCATAGCTCACATAGCTGTCACCTTTAGAATTGACAATCAGCTGGTCTTTCCCTTTCACATAAGAACCTGTGCGTTTGCCTGCTGGATCAAAGAATGCAGCAGGGCTGAGGAAAGTCCATTTTAACCCTTCGGTTTGTTGAAGGTCTTTGAGGTTTTCACCTTGCTGTGAAGCAGTCGCCATATACTCCTTTGGAAATTCTGGTGTATCGACAAGTCTTGTTGTTTTGGCTTCATCAACAAAAAGACTGCCCGCTCCGCCAACAACGATTAAACGCGTATCGGGTACTTCTTTCAAAATATCAATCAGCTTTTTCCCAGCCTCTACGTGAAGGTGTTCTTGTCCAGCAGGTGCGCCAAATGCATTGACGATGATATCAAAGCCTTTAATGTCTTCTGCTTGTAAATGAAACACATCCTTCTCGATAACAGCTACCGATGAATCTGTCACTTTTTTCGCATCTCGAACGATGGCTGTTACCTCATGTCCTCTTGATTGAACCTCTTTTACAATTTCCTGTCCTGCTTTACCTGTAGCGCCAATAATACCGATTTTCATATGAATTCCTCCTGTAAAATGATGTTATTCGATAAACAAAGGTGTAACCAATTCAGTTACAACAGAGGTAAAAAAAATTGAATAGATCATCCAATTTTTTTGATTAACACCTGCGTTAGTTCACTTAATTTGATCTCAGCAAGCACTTGCTCCATCGCACTTTGAGCGCGGCACAAGATTAACTCAAGCACAGCTTGGATATTTGCACCAATCGGACAGTCAGGATTTGGGCTTTCATGGATTTGAAACAATTCTCCCTCATCCACCACTTCAACCGCTTTATACACATCAAGCAGCGTGATATCGTCTTCACTGCGGTTCAGCTGAGAACCGCCTTTGCCAAGACTCGTTGAGATTAGGCCTGCTTTTTTTAATTTACTCATAATACGGCGGATGACCACTGGGTTGGTATTCACACTTCCTGCGATATCCTCCGATGTCTGTAATGATCCTTTTTCAAGTGATAGCAAGGCCAGAATATGGACAGCGACAGTAAATCTGCTGCTGATTTTCATGTTTTCTCACCTCTGTTGTAATCATTATAGTTACACCACAACATATTGTCAACAAAAAAATCTGCCGAGCTACTCAGCAGACTTAGATTGACGTGCTTTCATTTCTTCTTTCGTATAAATCATGCGCATTGGATTTCCTCCAACAAATGAGCCTGCTGGAACATCCTTATGTACAAGTGTACCAGCCGAAACGATCGCTCCATCCCCAATGGTCACACCAGGTAAAATGGTGGAATTGGCTCCAATTAAGACTTCATCACCAATATAGACTTCCCCAAGTCTGTATTCTTTAATCAAATACTCATGGGACAAAATGGTCGTATTATAGCCAATGACAGTATTTCGACCGACCGTGATTTTCTCAGGAAACATGAGGTCGACCATGACCATTAAGGCAAACGCTGTATCTTCGCCGACCTTCATACGAAGAAAGGTTCGGTATATCCAATTTTTCATTCCCATAAAAGGCGTGTACCGTGCGATTTGAATGAAAATAAAGTTTTTCACCACTTTGAAAAAAGGGACTGTCCGATAGACTTGTCTTAACGAATTGACCCCTTTTACAGGATAACGATCTGTTTTTCTCAACTCAATCAGCTCCAACAATCGCCAGAAGATCACTCATTTTCTTTAGCATAAAATCAGGGCGATGCTTTAAAAGGGCTTCTTCTCCCTTAATTGACCAAGCAACACCTGCTGTTTTTGTCCCTGCCGCTTGACCAGACAAAATATCGTGATAATTATCGCCGACCATCACCGCTTCATGTGGATCACTGCCAAGCTTGGATAATGCCAGCTGGACAGGCTCCGGATGCGGCTTCTCATTTTGGACATCATCGAGCGTCACAATCACTTCAAAAAATGGCTCTAAACCGGTCAGCTTCAATCCCATTAACACTGTGTCACGTATCTTTGTTGTGACAATTCCAAGCTTAAACCCTCGATCCTGCAAGACTTTCAATGTATCCAAAACAGTCTCATATTCAGTGACGAGCAGATCATGCTGTTCATGATTAAACGTACGGTACATCTGAATCATGTCATCCGTTAAATCAGGGTCCATCGCAGAGAATGTATCAAATAATGACGGACCAATGTAATGAAGGATCTCTTCACGGCTGTACTGACCAGGGTAATAATGGTCAAGCGTATGTTGAAATGAAGCAATAATTAATTCATTCGTATTGATTAATGTGCCATCTAAATCAAATAGCACGGTGTTAATAGTTGATTCGTTCATATGGCTTCCTTTCTAACAGCTGCGAGATCGCGCTTTCGCCAAATATAGCTAATGGCAGCTGTTAATAAAATAGCAGATATCAAACGGATGACAAGAAGCGGCCACACAGGAATCCCAAGTGGAATAAATATCAGCGTATCTTCGACCACTGCATGGCAGGCAACGAGGAAAATGAAAGCAAGAGTTAAATCCTTTTTACTCACGCCGTCCTCTTCCACTGCCTTCATCATCACGCCAGCTCCGTATGCCAGACCAATGGTTAATCCAGCGACCATCGTCATCGACGTATTTTCTTTCATTCCAAGCATTCTCGTAAATGGAGACAGCCACTTAGACAACGTATGGAGCTATCCTAAATCTCTCATGAATTGAATGATGATCATGAGAGGGATGACGATACAGGCGAGCTGGAGCACACCGAGTACGGCTTTTTGTAAAGCGATAAGGACAATCATGTACCAGCTGGAAGGCACATCAGCCGTTTGGGCAGCCGTCAGCAGTCCATATTGTGCCGGCTCCTGGCCTCCCTGCCAAACGAGATGAATGACAATAGCCGAAACAACAGCAAGACTGATTCTGACCAGCAAAATGACAGACACTCTCAGTCCAACCTTTGCTGCCACTGTCGATTCGATGATCAGGTTATGACAAAAGGACAGCATCACGGCCAATATGAACACTTCCTTCACAGGAAGATCTAGTGTCAAAATGGCGGCTATGCCCGCATACAAGTTCAGCACATTTCCTAACACAAGCGGAATGGCTGCTTCTCCTGAAAGACCAAACAATCCCATAAATGGCCGTATGAATTGAATAATCCAATCCATAACAGGCGTATGCTGCAAGATACTGACGAGAATGGTAACCGGAAAGATGACTTTTCCAAGTGTCCAAGTTGTCGATAGCCCTGCTTTTAAGCCATTTTTCCATGTCTCCCGCATCCTTCTGATCCCCCCTACTTTAATTCGATGAGTTGTTCTCTTTATACGGAATCGATGCGTGACCTTTTATTCTTCTAAAGATGATCAGCAGAACAGCCACTGCAAAAATGGCAATCGAAATCATTTGAGCGATCCGAAGATGTTCTGTCAGCATCAAACTGTCCGTTCTCATACCTTCTATGAAGAAACGACCGATTGAATACCAAATTAAATAAGACAAGAAGATTTCGCCTCTGCGCATCGATGTTCTACGTAATAAAATCAAGATCACAACACCGGCAAGATTCCATAATGATTCATATAAGAACGTTGGGTGATAATACGTCCCATCAATATACATTTGATTAATGATAAACTCAGGCAAATGTAAATTCTCTAAAAAGGCTCTTGAAACAGCCTCACCATGCGCTTCCTGATTAATAAAGTTCCCCCATCGTCCAATGGCCTGCGCTAGTAAAATACTAGGTGCTGCTACATCGGCTATTTTCCAGAAGGACACCTTTTTCACTTTTGTGAAGACGATCGCTGTCAGCACAGCACCTATCAGCCCGCCATGAATAGCAATTCCGCCATGCCAAATCTTAATGATTTCATTTGGGTGCTGCTGATAGTAATCCCATTCGAAGGATACATAATAAATTCGTGCACAAATAATCGCTATTGGAATGGCAAATAAGATTAAATCAATAAACGTATCTTTATTGATTCCTCTTTTCTCACATTCTCTTAGTGCGAGCCAGAGTCCTAGTAAGGCTCCGACCCCAATGATCACACCATACCAATGAACCGAAAGAGGTCCGAGCTGAAAAGCAATCGGATCAATTGGCTGAATCGCTTCGTTCATATAGACAACTCCTATTCATCTTGGCCATTGTCTTCAATGACATCGGCTAGTTTACTTGTAAATTGTTCCGCCGCATTATGTCCCATGCGTTTTAACCTGAAATTCATCGCAGCCACCTCAATGATAACCGCTAAGTTTCGACCAGGGCGGACAGGAATGGTCAGCTTCGGTACATCTGTATCGATGATTCGCATCTTCTCTTCTTCAAGTCCTAAACGATCGTACTGTTTGCCTTGTTCCCAAAGCTCAAGGTTCATCACAATCGTAATTCTCTTATAGCTTCTGACAGCCCCAGCTCCAAATAAGGTCATCACATTAATGATGCCTAATCCACGGATCTCTAAAAGATGTTCAATCAGCTCTGGTGCGCTTCCGACTAACGTATCCTGATCCTCTTGACGGATTTCCACGCAATCATCTGCGACCAGCCTGTGTCCTCTCTTTACTAATTCTAAGGCTGTTTCACTTTTTCCTACTCCGCTTTTTCCAATTAACAATACACCTACACCATATACATCTACGAGCACGCCATGAATCGCGGTTGTAGGTGCAAGCTTGCTTTCTAAAAAGTTGGTCAAACGACTCGAAAGTCTTGTCGTTTTTAGGCTTGAACGTAACACAGGTACACCATTTTCATTTGAAGCTGCAATTAATTCCTTCGGCACTTCACGATCTCGTGACAAAATAATTGCAGGGGTAATATCAGTACAAAGAGACATCATTCTCTGCTTTCGTTCGCGTTCTGGGAGCTGTTCAAAAAAAGAAAGCTCTGTTTTCCCTAAAAGTTGAACTCTTTCTTTTGGGTAATATGTAAAATAACCAGCCATTTCAATACCTGGTCTGGAAAGATCACTGATTGTAATGGGACGATTAATCCCTTCTTCCCCACTTACCAGTTCAAGATGAAATTGTTCCATTATGTCCTTCGTACGAACTTTCGGCACGCTTCTTCCTCCTTTTATCACAGGCGATTCAGAAATACAGCTCTATTTTATCACTTTCAATGATGATCCCAAAACAGTATTTTATCCTGATCCTGTTTTCCGTTCATCAACTGGTATAGACAACTATACTTAAAAAGGGTAAACTAAGTCAAAGACAATGACTAAAGGGGGCACAATCATGAGCAGCTCTTTATTGCTCTCCAATATTCATATTGTGACAAAGACTGAAATGATGACAAACGGTTTTGTCGGTTTACGCGACGGCAAGATTGACTATATTTCAACATCACCACCGACAGGAAATTATGAAAAAGTATATATTTCCCGGGAAAACTTTTATTTACTTCCCGGAATGATTGATATTCACATCCATGGGGGATATGGAGCAGATATGATGGATGCGACATCAGAAGCCATGAATACACTCGCTGCTAACTTACCATCAGAAGGAACGACAAGTTTTTTAGCCACAACTATCACTCAAAACCATCAGGAAATAGAGCAAGCACTTAAAAATGTCGCCCAGTGGAAACAATACAATGAAGAACAAGCAGGCGTTCAGGCACAATGTTTAGGTATCCATCTTGAAGGTCCTTTTATTTCTAAAGATAAAGCAGGGGCACAGCCTGTTCAATGGATCAAGCAGCCCGATCGCCCTCTTTTTGAAAAATGGCTGGATGCTTCTGAACAGCTTATTCGAATTGTTACGTTCGCACCTGAGGAGGACCCTGACTTTTCTTTTCTTTCTTTGTTGCAAGAAAAAAACATTATTCCTTCTATTGGACATACGAATGCCCATCATGACATGATTGAATTAGCAGCAAAGCATGGTGCACGCCATGTCACACATCTTTATAATGCACTGAGTTCGTTTCAGCATCGTGAACCAAACGCTGTAGGAGCTGCTCTTACGAACGAGGATCTTCATACTGAGCTGATTACGGATGGGATACACTCTCACCCACTTTCCATCAAGCTTGCCTATTTAGCAAAAGGAAGTGATCGTTTAATAATGATCACTGACTCGATGCGCGCAAAAGGACTCGGGAATGGCACGTATGAGTTTGGAGGCCAAACAGTCACAGTCAGCGGCGAAAAAGCTTTACTGGCAGACGGTACACTAGCAGGATCGATTCTGCGCATGAAAGATGGCGTCAAACGGATGAAACAGATCACACATTGCGAATGGACAGAGATCGCAAAGATGACTTCAACTAATGCAGCCATTCAGCTAGGACTGGATCAGCAGCTTGGTTCGATCGAAGTTGGAAAACAAGCAGACCTTGTGATCTGGGATGAGTCTGGCGAACTAATGATGACGATCTGTCATGGACAAATCGTCTTTGAGAATAAGGAGGCCAACCATTAATGAACATCATTGAATTTGAAGATAAAAAACAATTAGGAAAAGAAGCAGCAGCCCTGATCGCGCGCACAATCGCTTCTAAACCAGATGCCGTACTCAGCCTGGCAACGGGCGGTACACCTCTTGATACGTATCAAGAGTTAATTCACCTTCATCAATCGCAACAATTGTCATTCAAACAAACAAAAACAGTCAATTTAGATGAATATGCAGGACTTGAGCCAAATCATGAAAATAGTTATATGACCTACATGAAACGTCATTTATTTGATCATATTGATCTTCCACAGGATCAGTATTTTCTTCCAAATGGCGCTGCACCTGATTTAGAAAAAGAATGCTTAAGATATGATCAGCTCATTCAAGATATAGGCGGCATCGACCTTCAGCTTCTTGGAATCGGTCAAAATGGACATATTGGGTTTAACGAGCCCGGTACCCCATTTAACTCAAAGACTCATGTCGTGCAACTAGATGAAAACACACGGCAGGCCAATGCAAGATACTTTTCTTCTATTGATGAAGTGCCTACACATGCCCTCACCATGGGCATTGCAAGCATTCTTTCTAGTAAAAAGATTCTCCTTCTTGCATCAGGAAAATCAAAAGCGAAAGTGATACAATATTTAGAACAGACTGAGATACATCCAGACTTCCCAGCATCTGCTCTGAAACTTCATGAAGATGTGACGATTTTGATTGATCGAGAAGCTGGTTCACTACGCTAAAGCTAAACACGAGAGGATTTTCACATGTTTATTGATAAGCAGTCACCTATTCCGATGTACCATCAGATTATGGAGAACTTGAAAAAACAGATTGAGGATGGAACATTAGCACCTGATACACTCATTCCTTCTGAAAGAGAATATGCCGAACGCTTTGGTATAAGTCGAATGACTGTCAGACAAGCCTTATCGAACCTTGTGAACGAAGGATATTTGTATCGACAAAAAGGAAAAGGCACCTTTGTGAGTCGAAAAAAATTTGAACAGCCGCTTCAAGGTTTAACAAGCTTTACAGAGGATATGCGTCAGCGTGGTCTTAAAGCTTCAAGCCAGCTGATTGATTTCAAAAAAACCGTCTGTCCAGATCACTTGCTGCCTGTCTTACAACTCTCAAATGGCGATGCTATATTTGAACTCAAACGGATACGCCTCGCAAATGATGAACCGATGGCGATTGAAACGAGCTATATCCCTGAAGCATTTGCCGGAGATTTAACAAGGGAACATTTAACTGGCTCTATATATGAATATATAGAGACTCAAACAGGCCTTACAATTGCTCATGCAAAACAAGAGCTTGAAGCGAATGTTGCTTCAAATGAAGAAGCACATGTGCTGTCTATTTCAATAGGCGATCCCGTGCTCTCAATCGCAAGAACGACTTATTTTCAGAATGATATTCCCTTTGAATATGTCCTTTCCGTTTATAGAGGAGATCGTTACAAGCTGATTCATACAATGGAAAGATAAACAGTGCCCTTATAAAGGAGCACTGTTTTTATTTCCTAAGAAATGTTGCTTCACGATCATCTTTTGTATGAATTTTCCATATCGGCGAAATCGCTTTTCCTTGAAAACGATCTTTTGCTACGGTATACCAATAATAATCTTCGTTTGGCTTTAAGCCTTTCCACTCAAAGCTTGCTTTTTTGCCGCTTCTTACGCCACGCGCCTCTCCTATCAAAACATTTGTGTACACATTGAGTTCAAAATAGTTGGTTTTGACAGATTTCATTTTCGGTGTCAAATCCACATCGATTGAAAATTCATCTTGATCTCCATACGTTTTAGGATCGTAGAAATGCTCTTGATTCATGTAAGGTGAGTACGTCGTAAAATGAAGCTGGTTTTTTTCTTGATCGGCTGTTATCAATCGCATAAACCCTTGTCCCCCTTCAGGTCCTGACTGATAATCAGCGAGTATTTGATATACTTTCCGGTCTACTTTACCATCCTTGTCATCGTCAAGCTCATCTACTTTCCTGCTCGCTCCGTGATAGTGTCCGCTAAATACCGCCACTATATTGGGATGGCGCTTCACCACCTGATGAAAGATGAGGTCACCAATCGGACTGCGGTTTCCACTGACCAACAAATACTCATGGAAATTTAAAATGACAATACGGTCTGGATGCTCAGAAATCACACGGTTCAACCAATCAATTTCATCTTGCTTAATCCCCCAGCCCATGTATACCATCATATAATCATTGCCACCGGCAGAAATGAGATCATAATGACCTCGATTGTTTTGATAGGATTCACCATAATACGGTTTATTTGCAAAGCGTTTCTCACCGAAATATTTCCCATATTCCGCATAAAAACCGTCCTTATGTCGAACATCATGATTTCCTGCTAAAACACCATAAGGAATCTGCTGCTCATCTAACACGCGCATAAAGGTATCAGCACGATGCCATTGTTTATCTTTTGAATCATCCACAATGTCACCTGTATGGAACACATATTGAATGTTTAACTTTTCTCTCTGGTCTCTGATCCACTCGACCATTTGTTTAAAGATATGGGGATAGCTCTTTGCATAATATTGTGTGTCAGACATCCAAACCATCTTATATGGCTTTTGCGCTTTACTGATTTCATCCTGTACAAGCAAATCAAACGTATAATTCTTCATGTACTGTCTGACTGACAGCAGTCCTTTCAGGTAAAATTCCTTCTGATCCTTAGCAAAATGATGAGTGATTTTATCCCACTTTTCTTGCTGATGATTCCATGCATACATGGTCACCTTTCTACCTGACAATGAACTCCCTTTCCACATCGCCTCGACGACATCCTTTTCACGTACATCTTGATCAACCTTGATTTGAAAACGATGATAGGGAAAACGATGTAAATCCTTCGTTTCAACTGACTTACCATCAGCAAATGCAATGCGATTCCTTTCTTGATTAGAAAAGATCATTTCTCCCTTTTCGTTAAAGCTCTTTGGCGGTTCTGTCTCCGCTGCATATTTCAAAATCTTCATTGATGGATGGAGTGATGTATATTGATAGGCACGGTAAAAGGAATAATCCAGCTTATCATTCGTTGGATCCTTGGTGAGCACAGTTTGCTTAGACGATTTCATTTTTGTCTTATCTGCTACTCGTTCTGGTGGCTCAGGGTGCTCATGTACCGTCTTGAATTCCTTTTTCAACGTTGACATGTTTCCTGCGGCATCTTTTGCTTTAATTATCAACGTGTGTTCCCCCGGGTTTAATTCGCTAGAGGACGTCTGGTATGGCAACGAAACTGGCTTGCCATCTACATATGCTTTCATCTCTTCTATGTCACTCCAACGATCTGTTACCTTTGCTTTTAACGTAAAAGCTCCTTTATATGGATCCTTTGTTTGCACGTTGGTTTTAATTTTTGGACCTGTATTATCGACCATCACATGTAAAGATGCATGCTCGTCTGAGGTTTTGGCCTCAATCAGGTGCGGTCCCTCTTTCAACCTTCTTGTATCCCACTTCATATACGTTGAAACATAAGCTTCTTTTGGTATGTCAAATTGAAATGTTCTGACCTTTTTGGCGTTACCGCTGTCTCCCATTCTCCATTCTTTTTGCGGCCTTGCATTGATTGGAGGAATTTGAGTTCCATTCGACAGAATCATCCGGACGTTTTTTAGTTCAAAATCATCGTGATTCTCGCCAGGCAGCCGGTCTACTGGAGAAGTCTTCGTTCCAGCATGGAAGGAGATCGATTGGAGACCTGCTTTTTTCATCTCTGCTTCTGGTATTGGCATTGTATAGGTACGATACACTTTTGTCGAATCATCAAAAATAGAAAGTAAGTGCTTACCTATGGACACACCATTTTTAAAATATAAATTTGTCCCTTTGACATCAAATGCAATATATGGATCTGCTTCAAGGGCAGAAAATACTTGCTGATTCCGCTTTCCATCTATCAATAATTCAATGCTTTTTTTCTGATCAGACGTCGCCTTTAATGGAAATAATCCTGAAACCGTATCTCCTTCTTCTACGTTGAATCGAAGGCCATGAGCTTTGCTAACTTGCTCCACATCAATCATTTTTTTCATCGTCATTGCTGTATTTTCACCGTCTGACGCTTCTAGCTGATATTCCAATTGTTCTTTACCAATCAACTCAGGTGAGTAAATAATATGATGAAATAACCGGTCGTTATGATCTTTTTGAAGTAGTAATTCTTTGAAATCATCTTTCCGATTTGTTCGATAGCGAAGCTTGACGGTTTTGACGACCTGATCATCCTGTACATCTGCTTTAATCTCTATACTTTCAGTTGGTTTCACTGGTTTTTTCACTGTCATATCTTCAATCACAGGTTTATGGATATCCTGCGACATTTCTTTTTTCTCAGATGGAATTTGTGCTTTTAGCACTTTTCCAGGCGTAGGCTCTTCTTCAATTTTCGAGATCAGCTTCATTTGCGAAGTACCGTCCATTGGATATTTGAACAGCAAAGATTTATGCTCACTAAACCATGAAGGTTTCAAGCGAAATGCTGCTGAAGAAATCTCCTCCCCTATATTTGTTGTGATGGAAACAAGACGAGATTTAGAGTTGGACAGCCCTTTGCTTTCGATGACAGATACATCCTCTCCCTCTTTTAATTCACTTTTGTACATGGCATTGAAGTCCGCTATAGTTAAATGCTCCTGCCCTTTTTTCCTCAGCCAGAAAACATACGGTTTTCCAGGCGAAAGAGTAACTGGATTTGTGTGAAAGGAATACACATCATCCATGTCGGTTCCTTGTGCAGGATTGCGATAGCGAAGCTGATAATGTTTAAGAGAGATCGGCTCATGTGTTGTGTTATATACTTCAATAAATTCAAATGCATCTTTGCCTTTGCGATTTTTTGAATTGACCACAATTTCTGTGATGACTAAGTCCGGAATGCGTGAAAGATCCTCTTCAAATCCATTTAAGTGGACAGATTGTTCTGCCGTTTTGATCACGGACTTTTGCGTAAGAAATTCTGTATAGTAACGAACGGTTGAATTCCATAATTGATCTGGCGGAATTTTCGCTGTAAATTCTGGCTTCATACCTGGCAGCCGTTCCATTGGGATCAAACGGTACCCTAGCTCATCACTTTGTTTATAATACAAGTTCGCAGACAAAATTTGTTCCGCATCCGTAATAGACGCACGAAACTGGAGATCACGGCTTTTTTCCCCTAGAACTGGACGGACATCCACATGAAAGGGATCAAAGATAAAAGGAGAAAAAGGCTTGTCCGGTATATTGACTTGTGTTTGAATAAAAGGCCCTGCTGAAGCAGGCTGATTGAAACAAAAAAGAATGATAAAAAAACATAAAAGCATGATTTGTCTGCTCACGTTCACCATCGTGCACCGCCTCCCTTCGGATATTGTGTCTCCTGAAGGAAGTTTTTATGTCAGATGAAACGGAGAAACGATACAAAATGGGTCAAAAAAAACCGTTAGCTTTTTTTCGCTAACGGCTCCACAATTCCTTTTTGTATTAACAGATGGAAAATGGATAATATGACAGCCATCCAAATGGCCGTTCCAAACCCATCAATGTTAAAACTGTCGCCCATAAAACTTGATGTCATCATAAGTGTGATGGCATTAATCACAAATAAGAACAATCCTAGTGTGAGGACGGTTACTGGAAGCGTTAAAATGATCAAAAACGGCTTCACTAAAATATTGAGCAAGGATAAAATGATACTTGCCACAATGGCTGCGCCAAACCCTTCAATATATACGCTCCCAAGCCCTGGCAGAATGCCTGAATCAAAATATCCAGCAATGACGATTAAAAGTAATGCATTTACTAAAATACTGACGATCCATCTAAACATTTAGTTAGTGCCTTCTTCCGGAACAACAAAATACCAGATGAAGTAGACTAGGAAAATTGGCATAAATGCTGTCATAAATCCGATGATGACCGTTAAAATGCGAAGCAGGGATGCATCGACACTTAAGTATTCGGCAAGTCCACCAACAACACCCGCTATTTTTTTATCTGTTGCTGAACGATAAAGCTTCTTCATGTAGAATCACTCCTTGTCTGATTGGTGCTTCACTTGTATTGAACCTGTTTTTGTTTCTGCAAAAATGGATATACTGTTCACTGCCTGTTGATTGGCTTTGATCATTTTCTCTTTTTGTAATGTCTCATTTTTCTCTTTAATCATCTCTGCATCAAGCAAATCGTGAGAAATAGACCCAAGATTGCTTTTCAGCTCAGCGGTCACTGCACACGCACGCGGGATCTGGACGTCCACACTGCCTGTTGTCGTTTTCGCATAGATGGAACGGCACTTCTCATCCGACAGCTGAACAGCAATATTTCCGTTAAAGCTTTGGGCATCAATTGATTCACTTTTCCCGCGCAGGTCAATAAGCCCATTAATGGTTTCTACTTCAATCATACCACACTCGTGATCCGCCAGTTTAATTTGTCCGTTTGCTGTTTCAATTCCAACCTTTTCCGCCTGTAAAGAGGCAAAAGAGACAACACCGTTGGTGGTTTTCGCAGCAAGTTCTTTTGTCTTTAGCTTTTCCCCGCGAATCGGACCATTAAACAGCTTAACCTTGATTTTATCGTATTGGATACGCGGTACATATAAAGTAACATTGACTTTCATTGTCTTCTTTTCGGTCCGGATAAAAAATTTATCCCCTTCGAGGCCGCAGTCCAATTGATTGAGAAATTGCTGTCTTGCCTGCTCTCCGTCTTCTGCACGGTAGATTTTCGCATGGCATTCTGCTCGAATATCGCCATCGTCCCAAGGCATCAGATTCCCATCGTCCCAAGGCATCAGATTGAGACTGCCATTCGCCAATTGAATATCTAAGTGAGTGAGTGAGGCGTCTTTGAACTGAAAAATGTGCTCAACGTCGACCGACTGTCCAAAGTTCAAATCAAGATCTACGTCTTTCACCTTTTTCACCGCAGAATCTAACCAGCCAAACAGCTTTGCACCAAGATTTTCGGTACCTGTTCCTTTGCTCTCTGTGCCAGCTTTTTCTTCATGAAAGGTGTGATCAGTCGTTGATTTTTCTAATGAAACAGACGGACTTTCCTCCAGTTTTTCAAGCAGCGTAATCGCTTCTTTTGCCGATAATGTCCCGTCTTCTACTAATTTTAAAATGCGTTCTTTTTCATTCATACAAAACCCTCCTACGATTTGATGGATTGAAGTACTTTAATACCTTGAATGATATTCCAAATGACAGAGATCAAAAATCCAATAGCGACTAAAAAGGACAAGATGAGCATCGTGATCACTGGCATGAGTGAGTCACTTGCCTGTGTCGACAATAAAAATGGGATTGACCCAAAAACCAGCAACACGCACGCTGCGACTGGCAAAACGTGTGACCATAATGCCCGCAACGCGTGCCGTTTCGGTTCCTTTTGGTCGACTACAAAATATGCCACAATCGGTACAATAAACGGCATAAAAAAGACACTAAAATAACAAATTGATGCAATGATCGACTGATCTCTATTCATTTATATTCGCTCCTTCATGATGAAAATTCCTTTCTAACTCATACGTTTATTGCGTATCAAAAGTTTCAAAATCATTCGATTTACATATGACCTTAGACACAAATTACATCTTTTTGCACCTAAGTGTAGATTCTTCACGGATTACCCTTTAAAATATGTTGAAAAGATGGTGATTATCATTATAGGGGGTAATTATTTTGACAGATCATCATAATACTAACCACACGGCTCAAACGCTTTTAGACCTTATACAGAAACAAAAAAGCATGAACAGCGATATGATCAGGGAGCTTGAGACCATTCATCCGTCTCATCCAAAGTATGGTGATATCCGTTATTTAAAAGTACTGCTCGACAGCAGCAGCACGCATATTTTAAAGGATTTAACGCAAATCAGTCATTTAGTGCCAAAGGAAGATGCGCAATAAAACAAAGCCCCCTCTTAAAAGAGGGGGTTTTTTATGATGAAGTCACACTTTCTGTTTCTTTGACCAACTGTTTCATTCGTTTACGGTCACGCTCTAAAACAGGCTTTAAGTATTGACCAGTGTAAGAAGCTTTTTCTTTTGCAATCTGCTCAGGAGTTCCAGAGGCAATGATCGTTCCGCCGCCTGCACCGCCCTCTGGTCCGAGATCAACGAGGTAATCAGCAGCCTTGATAATATCAAGGTTATGCTCAATCACTAGTACCGTATCTCCGTTTTCGACCAAACGCTGAAGTACTTTTAATAAACGGGCAATATCATCCACATGCAAACCTGTTGTCGGCTCGTCTAAAATATAAAGAGACCTTCCGTTTGAACGGCGGTGAAGCTCAGATGCCAATTTCACACGCTGTGCCTCTCCTCCAGACAATGTCGTCGCAGGCTGTCCAAGTGTAATGTACCCTAGTCCAACATCAAAAATCGTTTGAAGCTTCCGCTTAATTTTCGGGATGTTCTCGAAAAATTGGAGTGCGTCCTCCACGGTCATTTCAAGCACATCAGCAATGTTTTTCCCTTTATATGTGACCTCAAGTGTTTCGCGGTTATACCGTTTCCCGTGGCATACCTCACAAGGCACATACACATCCGGTAAAAAGTGCATTTCGATTTTAATGATGCCATCTCCGCGACACGCCTCACAGCGGCCACCTTTGACGTTAAAGCTGAATCTTCCTTTTTTATACCCTCGTACCTTTGCTTCATTCGTTTGTGCAAACACATCCCGCACATCGTCAAATACACCTGTATACGTGGCAGGGTTAGATCTCGGCGTACGACCGATTGGAGATTGGTCAATATCAATCACCTTATCTAATTGATCCATTCCTTTGATTTCTTTGTGCTGTCCTGGCTTCGCTTTTGCTCTGTGCAGTTTTTGCGCAAGTGATTTTAATAGAATTTCATTCACAAGCGTACTTTTCCCTGAACCAGACACCCCAGTCACAGCTGTAAAGACACCTAGTGGGAACTTCGCATTGACGTTTTTCAGGTTGTTTTCTTTTGCACCTTTGATCTCAATATAGCGGCCGTCAGGCTTTCTTCTTTCGATCGGCAGCGGGATAAATTTCTCTCCAGATAAATATTGTCCTGTTAAAGATTTCTTGTCCTTCATGACTTCTTCCGGCGTTCCAGCTGAAATCACTTCTCCTCCATGAACTCCTGCTCCAGGTCCAATATCAATCAAATAATCAGCGGCTAACATCGTATCTTCATCATGCTCTACGACAATGAGGGTATTCCCGATGTCGCGCATGTTTTTCAATGTCCCGATCAATCGGTCATTATCACGCTGATGCAGACCAATAGATGGTTCATCTAATATATAAAGAACACCTGTCAGCCTTGACCCGATTTGAGTCGCCAGACGAATCCGCTGGGCCTCTCCTCCGGATAGTGTGCCAGCCGATCGGCTCAATGTAAGGTAATCTAATCCCACATTATTTAAGAAGGACAAGCGCTCATTGATTTCACGTAAAATGAGCTGAGCTATCTGCAAATCTTTCTCAGACAATTCGATTTCACCATATAAATCAAGGGCATCAGAAACAGACAAATCAGTGATTTCCCCAATATGTTTGCCATTGATCAGAACCGCAAGCGTCTCTTTTTTCAGACGATAACCTTTACATGTCGGACATGGCTGGTTCGCCATATATTTTTCCATTTGCTCACGAATATAATCAGAGCTGGTTTCCTTATAGCGTCGTTCAATGTTACGAAGAACACCTTCAAATTCAATTTCATTTTCACGTACCTGACCAAAATCATTTTCATATTTGAAATAAATCCGTTCAGAGCCGCTGCCATATAAAATTTTATCGAATAAATGCGACGGTATATCTTTCACTGGAATGTCCATGTCAATGCCGTAATGGGTACATACTGCCTCAAGAAGCTGAGGATAGTATTGTGAGCTCTGCGGTTCCCAAGGGGCAATGGCATGCTGTCGTAACGTCAAATCCTTATTAGGAATGACAAGCTCAGGGTCAACTTCTAGTTTAGAGCCAAGCCCATCACAGCTCGGACAGGCACCAAAAGGACTATTAAATGAAAACATTCTCGGCTCAAGCTCACCAATAGAAAATCCGCAGTGCGGACAAGCATGATGTTCACTGAATAACAGCTCTTCTTGTCCAATCACGTCAATCATCACACGGCCTTCACCTAGTCGCAGCGCCGCTTCAAGGGAGTCAGACAGCCGAGCCGCAACGCCTTCCTTCACCACGATTCGGTCGATCACGACTTCAATGGAATGCTTCTTGTTCTTTTCAAGCTCGATCTCTTCTGACAGATCTTCCATCTCTCCGTCGACTCTTACTCGCACATAGCCTTGCTTTCGAATTTGATCAAGTACTTTGACATGTGTCCCTTTGCGGCCAGATACGACCGGCGCAAGCACTTGCAATTTCGTTCTTTCTGGATATTCTAAAATACGATCTGTCATCTGCTCAATCGTTTGGGACGTAATTTCAATTCCATGTATCGGACAAATCGGTTTCCCAACTCGAGCATACAAGAGTCGTAAATAATCATAGATTTCAGTAACGGTTCCCACTGTTGATCTAGGGTTCCGGCTCGTCGTCTTCTGATCAATACTAATCGCCGGAGACAGACCTTCAATGGCATCTACATCCGGTTTATCCATTTGACCGAGAAATTGACGCGCATACGCTGAAAGAGATTCAACGTACCTGCGCTGACCCTCTGCATAAATGGTATCAAAGGCAAGCGACGATTTTCCTGAACCAGATAAACCCGTGATGACCACTAGCTGGTCACGCGGGATATTCACATCAATATTTTTAAGGTTGTGGGCTCTAGCACCTTTCACCTCTATTCGTTCCATAGCCATCAGGCAATCATCCTTCCGCTTTTAGCTCTAGCAATAGATCTCTTAATTCTGCTGCTTTTTCAAAATCAAGCGCTTTTGCTGCATCTTTCATTTCCATCTCGACCTTTTCGATCACTTTTTCTCGCTCTTTTTTGCTCATTTTTGACAGCTTTGGTGCTGCATTTGTTTCATATTCTTCCGATTCCTCATGTATCTTTGTTGCTTTAATGGCATCTCTAATTTTCTTATGGATGGTTTGCGGAGTAATTCCATATTTCTCATTATACGCCTCTTGCTGCTCTCGTCTTCGTTTCGTTTCTTGAATCGCAATATCCATTGATTTGGTCATTTTATCTGCATACATAATGACCCGGCCTTCTGAATTTCTCGCTGCCCGGCCAATCGTCTGGATAAGGGATCTTTCAGAGCGCAAAAAGCCTTCTTTATCTGCATCTAAAATCGTCACGAGCGACACCTCTGGAATATCCAGTCCTTCACGAAGAAGGTTGATTCCCACAAGCACATCATATTTTCCGAGACGTAAATCGCGAATAATCTCAATCCGCTCAAGGGTCTTAATTTCTGAATGAAGATAATTGACCTTGATTCCGATCTCTTTTAAATAATCTGTGAGATCCTCAGACATTTTCTTCGTCAGCGTCGTCACGAGCACACGCTCATTTTTCTCAACCCGCGCATGAATTTCTCCAATTAAGTCATCAATTTGACCTTCAATTGGACGCACTTCAATAATCGGATCAAGTAAACCTGTTGGACGAATAATTTGTTCCACAACCTCTGGGGTTTTCTCAAGCTCATAAGGACCCGGAGTGGCAGATACATGCACAATATGGTTAATATGCTTTTCAAACTCATCAAAGGTGAGCGGTCTGTTATCAAGTGCTGAAGGCAGACGGAATCCGTGATCAACCAACACTTGCTTTCTTGCTTGGTCCCCATTGTACATCGCGCGGATTTGCGGGATCGTCACATGTGACTCATCGACAACAATCATAAAATCATCCGGGAAATAATCAAGCAATGTATAAGGTGTTGAACCAGGAGGACGCAAGGTCAGGTGCCTTGAGTAGTTCTCGATTCCTGAACAAAAGCCCATTTCTCTCATCATCTCAAGGTCATATCTTGTCCGCTGCTCAAGGCGCTGCGCTTCTAGCAATTTTCCATTATCTCGAAGCTTTTCGAGCTGCTCCTCAAGCTCTTGCTCAATATTAATAATCGCTTTTTCCATTTTTTCTTCTCTTGTGACGAAGTGAGATGCTGGGAAAATAGCCACATGTTCACGATCACCGAGTATTTCTCCAGTGAGTGCATCCACTTCACGAATACGTTCAATTTCATCACCGAAAAACTCCACTCTGATACAATGCTCATCACGTGAAGCAGGGAAAATTTCAACGACGTCTCCTCGTACTCGGAAGGTTCCACGCTGAAAATCTATATCATTACGAGAATACTGAATGTCCACAAGCTTACGAAGAAGCTGATTACGTTCAATCTCCATTTCAGTACGTAAAGACAGCACAAGCTCTCGGTATTCCTCTGGCGAACCTAAGCCATAAATACAGGAGACACTGGCAATGATGATGACATCTCTCCGCTCAAATAACGAGGACGTAGCGGAGTGTCTCAGCTTATCAATCTCATCATTGATGCTGGCATCCTTTTCAATAAATGTATCAGTCTGAGGCACATATGCCTCTGGTTGGTAATAATCATAATAACTCACAAAATATTCGACAGCATTATTCGGAAAAAATTCCTTGAACTCGCTGTATAGCTGGCCTGCAAGTGTCTTGTTATGTGCAATGACAAGTGTCGGTTTGTTCACTTCTTTGATCAGGTTGGATACAGTAAAGGTCTTTCCCGTACCTGTAGCACCTAACAGCGTTTGATGCTGTTTCCCCTGATGGATGCCCTCGACAAGCTTTTCGATTGCCTTCGGCTGATCTCCTTGGGGCTGATAGTTAGAAACTAATTCAAAGCGGTCACTCACATCAAAGCCTCCGTTTCGTTACGAAATCTATCTAATGAATATATTATCATAAAAGAACACAAAAATACGAACTAAAGTTCGGCTCTTACTTGATTTTTATTTCCAATACAGTCATACCCTCTCTTCAATGGCAAATAACCCTCTTACGAAAACCTTCCTTTCAGTATGGAACATTTTGGTGAGAGATATTCGATGAGCAGAAAAAGAGAAAAAAAAGAAAGCTGCACTCACTAGAATTCGTAAGCACAGCTTAAAAAACGTCATCTTTCGGCCTAACACGCTCTTGATGATGACATCAATGATGTTTTTCAGCCTTTTCTCTCTTTTCAATTTCTTTTTTAGCCATATATAATGCACCAGCTACTAAAGAAATGATATCTAATCCCACAATAAAGTAGGTTTCTGTATAGCCCTTCATGTACGAAGCAAATAAAAGCGCTGCTGTTAATGCAATGCCCACATAATGATTATAAGTAACCTTTGAAAATAAAATAACGAGCAGGAAAGGAAAAACAAGTGCAAAAATGGCTTTTGTAATCACAAAAACCCTCCCTCTTCATGGTCTACTCCCTTGATTATAGTAAAGTTTGGCATATTGAACAATTCACAGTTTTCAATTTCACCTATTTTTCTTTCTGCTCGGAGACTTTTGTTATAGATATAGAAGGAAATTAGTGAGAATGTCCCCTTTGAAAAGATAGGTCTTTCCGTCTTTGACAGTAACATCCAATAAATCCTATGATTAAAATGATAGTGCGCACTATCATTTTAGAAACGATAGAGAGACAGACAAACCATTGGCTATTTGGATAAGGGGGCATTCCCATGTATTCAGTTTTATTTCATGCGGCTGAAGAATCAGCAGCACTCGCAGGGGCAAAGGGCCTAAATTTAATCAAATTAAACAATCACGGCCTACCAGTCCCAGATGGATTTATTATCAAAACCAACAGCTTTTCAAGCTTTCTTTCATATCACAACCTGCATCCAACTGAACAAAACCTTGCTGACAAAATCAAAGAAGCATCGTTTCCTTCTCAAATGGAAGCAGAACTCCTTTCGTCCTTTCAATCATTGCGGAAGACTTATCCCTCAGTTGCAGTCAGGTCCTCTTCTGTTGCAGAAGATCTCGAAGGCGCCTCATTTGCAGGACAGTACGAAACTTATTTAAATATCAAAACAAATGAGGAATTCTTACAGGCTGTCAAAGAATGCTGGTCTTCTTATTTTGGAGCGAGAGTGACAGAATATAAGGAAGAGATGGATGAAAACGAGGAAGAGATGCCGCTCATGGCTGTTGTCGTTCAAGGGTTGATTCATTCTGACGTCTCCGGTGTCATCTTTAGCGAGAATCCTGTAACAGGAAAAAACAATGAAATGATGCTGACAGCAAGCTACGGACTAGGAGAAGCAATCGTCTCTGGGCTTGTGACACCAGACACATTTGTTATAGACAAAGAGACACTTTCTATTGAAAAATCACTTGGAATGAAAGAGCTGCAAATTATTCCTTATCAAGAAGGTGTCATTGAACAAGCAGTGACGGAGGAAATGGCTGGTCAGTTTTGCCTGAATAATGACCAATTAGTAGAAATCACGCAAATCACCAAACAAGTAGAAGCACTTTATGGCCATAGCGTGGATATCGAATTTGGAATAGCAAATGGCACATTTTATTTACTCCAAGCCAGACCGATTACCGCAGCCCTCTCAAAAGCAGCAGATGAAACAGCGGGTGCTTCTTTTCAAATGCAGCCAGACGAGCTGCAGGATTTCTGGATCTCAATGGACGATCATATGCCGGGCCCAACAAGTCCTCTCTTTTCAAGTCTGATCATCCCAGCATTAAAAAGCGGTATGAAGAAAAACGGTGAAAAATATCAAGTGCCTGATCTGAATATTAAAGATATCAAGCTTTATAGAGGTCACCTGTATTCATCACCGTCACTGCCTGAAGCGAGTGCAGAAGCTGCACCAGTATTCGATGAGAGTATATTTGAGTTATTTCCGCATTTAAGTGAACGTATGTATGAGATTTTAGAGAAAAATTTCTTTCCCTTTTACGAAAAACTCGATCATAAAATGAAGGAACCGCTGACCATTGAAGAAGCCATCATCGGATTTGAAGAATTAAAGACTTTTTATATACAAGCATATGATGATCATTTTGATATTGTCATACCTCAAGTCATTTTATCGGCTATGATTGAAGACATGCTTGTGACATATACTGGTGATCAATCACAAGTGATCCTGCTGCATGAGATGATGATAGGCGTGATGAACAAATCTCTTGAAACAGACAAAAAGCTATCTGATTTTGCAAAGAGTGTCCTTCAAGATAATGAACTTCATCAAGCATTTATGAACTATGAAAAGAATCCAGAGCTGCTTGATGCACTCACTCAATCGGAAAAAGGCAGACACTTCATTTCGACACTAGAGGAATTTCTTCAAATCTATGGCTGGAGATCTGTTAAAAGTCATGACCTTACGGAAGAGACATGGGTGGAAAACCCTGAGTTTATACTAGATATCATTAGAAACAATATTCAACACCAAAGTAATTTTGATGAAGAATTTGCACAAGCCGTCATCAAAAGACAAGAGACATATGAACATTTTATGAGCCAAGTGAAGGATGAAGCGTTTAAAACGAAATTTGAGACACTTTACCAATTTGCTCTACAGGCTGCTAATATCCGTGATGATCATCACTTCTACATTGATGCCATGTTAGATGCTAAAGCCAGGGTATACCTATTAAAGATTGGTGAACTTCTTGTACAAAAAGGAGCGATTCCTCATCAAGAAGATCTATGGTACCTCTACGATGAGGAGGTACACACAGCTCTCACAACGTCTACAACATTTAATACAGTCATCGCACAAAGAAAAATTGACATGAAAGATAATGAAGCCATCCAACCACCAGCTTATATGGGCACCCCAACTGAAGCTGAATTGCAGCAAGTAGAAAGAATGCTCGGTTCATTAAGAGAAAATGAAAACAACACAAGCGATGTGATCTATGGAATTGGTGCATCTAGCGGTATTGTTTCTGGAAGAGTAAAGGTCATTACATGTGCTGAGGAATTCTCACAATTCCAAAAGGATGATATTTTAGTTTGCAAAACAACCACACCTTTATGGACGAGCTTATTTAGAGATGCAAAAGCAGTCATCACCGATGCTGGAGGCATTTTGTCTCATTCGGCTATTATCGCTAGAGAATATATGATGCCAGCTGTCCTAGGAACCCGAATAGCGACTGAAACACTTCAATCCGGTGACCTTGTGACAGTAGATGGGAGCAATGGACGCATTCAGATATTAAAACAGCATGCACGTGTCTAACTTTATCGTTTTGGATCATATTGGCGGTCATAGGTTTTATCGGTATACTTACTTTGTTGCAAACACATTCATAACCTGAGGTGAGTATGCTTGTTAAAAACTACAAATCAACGAATCATTCGCGCAACAATGGATTTATTGACTGAAAAGGGCTATCAAAAAACCACAACCAAAGAAATAGCCGCAAAAGCGAATGTCAGTGAAGCAACAATTTTCCGCAACTTTAAAAACAAACGCGGAGTTATTGCTGCCATTATGAAAATGAAATCAACACCGACGAAAACCTTAGAAGCAGAATTCAAAGGCGATTTATACACCGATTTAAAGTTTCTCGGTTCCTATTTCCTTGAGGATTTAACTTCAAAAAAAGAATTCATTTATATCAGCATGCGAGAACCGGCTATGTTTAAAGATCTGACTAGTCATGAAAAAGTTTATCCTCAAGAACTAAGAGAAATGCTGATACAATACTTCAAAAAGATGAGCGCTCAGCATCATGTCTTAAAAGGAAAAGAAGACATTTATGCAGACATTTTCATTAGTACGTATTTTGGTTTTTTTATTCAGCAGCTAGAGCAAGACTTCCAGCTCGTATTAACACAAAAAGATGATTTTATTGAGACATACACACACATTTTCATGAGAGGAATTTCTCCCGCTTAAAGGGTGGAATTCTTCTTTTTTACAAAAGGTGGTATACACATTGAAATTGCAAAAAGAGAGTTTGATCATCTATTCTTTGTTACTAGGAGCTATACTAGTTCCGGTCAACTCAACGATGATCGCAGTCGCTTTATCATCCATATCAACTTATTATGATCAATCCATTTCAAACATTACTTGGGTTGTCACGATTTATCTTATTGTCATGGCGGTCACCCAGCCTATCGCTGGTAAGTTGGGAGATATATATGGGCATCGCCGTATGTATTTAACCGGAGTGACACTCTTTTTAATCGGCTCGATTGGCTGTGCTTTAGCACCTAATCTAGCATTTCTCATCATCTTTCGCTCCATTCAAGCAGCTGGTGGGGCCATATTAACACCGAATAGCATTGCTTTGATTCGTGCAACAGTCTCATCAGAAAAGCTATCTAAAACAATGGGTTACTTTGGATTTGGTGCTGGTATTGGTGCCGCACTTGGGCCTTTTATTGGATCAATTCTCATTCAGAGTTTTGATTGGCATTCCATATTCTTAGTGAATATCCCATTCCTATTTCTTACACTAGTCACCGGTGTTTTACTTATTCCAAAGATAAAGCATACACGTATACATGCAAAAGTAGATATGATCGGTTCATTGTATTTAACCATCGGAATTGCCACAGTCATTCTATGCTCAAAAAGCCAGCTACTAAATGAATATTTAATTTATGGCATTCTAGCATTGATTGTCATTCCTTTATTTTTTAGACATGTACGGAAAGTAAAGAATCCGATCATCGATTTGTCCCTATTTAAAAACAGTTCATTTACAAATGCGAATCTGTCGATCATGCTAAGTAATTTTGTGATGTATGCCATCCTTCTCATCATGCCACTGTTTATGGAACAACAACTTGCCCTTTCTCATACACAAAGCGGTATGATTCTATCGGTATTTTCTCTTTGTATGTCTCTTAGCGGTTTATTAGGCGCAAGACTCCATCCAAAAAAGGGCGCGAAAAAAATGATTCGCTTTTCATTTCTCTGCCTTACTTTATCAGGCATCATGTTAATTGCACTGAGTCAGTACCCAACCTTACCTCTGCTTATCGTGACACTAGTCGCAGGTGGAATTTCATCAGGGATTGGTATGACAAGTATGCAGATGGCTTCTTTAACAGCTGTTGATCAAAGTTTATCTGGTTCGGCCTCTGGTATTTTCTCAACCTTTCGATACTTTGGCAGTATCATTTCGTCGACATTGATTGGGATCATGAGTGGTTTCCAATCTTTATTTATTGTATTAATGGGCGCAGGAATCCTTGGCTTCCTTTTATCCCAACGCGTCAAAACGAAATCTACCTCCCCATCATCTGGGCATTCTGCCTAATGACTCCCTGCGCTCTATGTCGATTTAGAGCGGGGGAGTTTTTATTATTTTTATCACTGTAAGCTATAACAGGCACAGGAATCAAATATTGAAAATCCTTTTTTAAAGATGAAAAAAAACCATATGACTAGACAAAAAAGGAACTTTAAATCGAATTGTCCTCATTCATCCACCTAAAATCTGTTTTTCATCTCTTTCAGTATTGATAACTTCGATTTTTTTTCACAATTTTTGTGGTATGCTTTTTGAAAATAGAGGACACAAAGGAGCGGAAGAATGGAACGTGTAAAATATGTTTTGATCTATTTATCAGCTCTATTGTTATTCCTGTCAGGCTGTGGAAAAGACCAGCAATTTACTCCACCTGGCAGCTCTCAATCGATCGCGGTCATCTCTCAATTAAAAAAAGCCTCCTTTTCAATAGTTGATTTACAAAAGAATAAAATGATCTCTTCCGTTGATTTAAAACATCCGCTCACTGATCTTATCCAAATCAACAAAGACGTCATCATCGCAACTAGTAAAGAAGGAGAATCGCTGATCGAAATTAATTTAAAAAAAGGTACAGCAACAGATTATATGGATGTGAATAAAGGTCTGACTTCCCTTACATATGATGCAGCTTCTCACACCTTAATTGCAGCGGATTCACAGAAAAGTGTCGTTTATTTTATTGATACGCAGCGAAAAAAAATAAAAGCAACTGTAAAGACCGGAAAGTTACCTTCTTCTATGACACTTTCTCCGTCAGGTACTTTATTTGTTTTAAATGCAGAAAGTCATACTGTCTCTGTCATAGATATTGAGAAGGAAAAACATATACGTACGTTCTCTGTACTTGAACGACCTTCTGGTATTCATTTTGATGGACAATCCATATGGATCGGTGGTCACGGTAAACCAGGCACCTTAAATAAAAGCATTTTTGCTTACGACCCTAAAACAGGTAAAAAGCAGCGAGAAATAAAACTAGGCGTTATGCCTGTTGCATTCTTTTCAGAGAAAAACTCTTCTACTTTATATGTTCTTTGTCATGGAGATCATACGCTATACAAAGTAGATACAGAGACGAATAAGCAGCTTGCTTCTGTTGAAACTGGTCAAAATCCGAATTATATCACCGCTGATACCACATCAATATATGTGAGTAACTTAGATGACAATTCAGTATCAATTATCGATAAACAGACATTCATGATGAAAAATCGACTGAATGTCTCATCAGGACCTTATGCTATCGTTTTGGAGGAAAAGAAATGAAAGAACAAATGCATATTTTAATCGTAGACGATGAGTTCGATATGCTTGAGTTAATCGGATCCTTCTTAAAAAGACAAGGCTTTCACATCATCACAGCTAATAATGGAATGGATGCCTTACATCAGCTTGAAAAGGAACCCGTTGACCTTGTAGTACTAGATATCATGATGCCTGACATGGATGGATTTGAAGTCTGCCAGCGTATTCGGCAAACATCTCAAATCCCCATCTTATTCTTAACAGCTAGAAGTTATGAGGAGGATCGAATTAGAGGTTTAGAAATTGGTGCGGATGACTACATCATGAAGCCTTTCAGTCTACGTGAGCTTGCAGCAAGAATTGAAACAACTTTGAGACGAATTAGAGGTCTTTCGCTAAAGCGCAGCCGCATACAGTTTGATGACATGGAGATTGATCAGGATGGTAGACAAGTCTATATCCATCAGGAGCCCATTAATTTAACTAGAAGAGAATTCGATTTGCTCATGTTTCTTTTACTCAATCAAGGCCAAGTGTTTTCACGAGAACAGCTCTATCAAAAACTGTGGGAATCACATTCTACGAGCGGATCTTTACGAACAGTCGATACACATATCAAAACGCTGAGACTGAAATTAAAGGGAGCGGAACGGCATATAAAAACCGTTTGGGGTGTCGGCTATAAGTTTGAGGAGGAAGAATGAAGCCTTTATCTATTAAAAAGAAGGTGCTCTTCTTAATCCTTGTAGTGACCGGAATCGTTGCTGCCTCAGCTCTTGCCCTCACCTATTACTTATACCAGCACTTATATGTTGATAAACAGATTGATTCCTTAAGTTTACAAGGTAAAAAGCTGGCACAAATCTATCATAAACACGGGAAAGATACGTATTTTACCGATAGAATAAAATGGGCTAACGACTCGAGTCAGGCGAACATTATTTTTACAGATGATCCAATGGAGCTTTCAAGTGGTCTTCCTTTTGATACGAACACAAATGATAATCTCATCACGTTCAAGGAACGCCAAAAGCTCCTTCAAGGGGATACTGTCGTGTTGATTAGAGAACTCTCTCAGTTTCATCAAGATATTCTTGGCATCGCCATCCCTGTTTTCTCAAACAAAGATGAGCTATCAGGGACAATTTTTCTATCCATGCCCTTATCGGATGTATATGAACCCTTTGTCCAAATCAGATTGACACTTGGCATATCTATTTTATTAATCCTGCTCCTGATTTTCTTTATCGGATATAAAAGCTCCAATAAAGTCGTTCGGACAATTAATCAGATGAAAGAAATTGCTATGGAAATGGAATCTGGTGATTTTTCAAAACGGATGGCTGTGACCAAAAATGGAGATGAGTTAAACCAACTGAGCCGCTCTTTTAACAAACTGTCTTCTACCCTTGAAAAAGTTGAGCAGCACCGCAGGGAATTTCTTGCGAATGTCTCTCACGAACTTCGGACTCCGCTAAGTTATATGAAAGGATATGCTGAAGGTATTGAAGAAGGGATCATTGATCAAAAAAAAGGAATGCACATCATCCAGGATGAGGCCGCACGTTTAAGCCGGCTTGTGCATGATCTTTTAGACCTTGCGCAGCTAGAAGGAGATTCTTATCCACTAACGATGGAGCCAATCGTCTTTGCTCAGCTGATTCATGACGTTCTTGATCAAATGAAATTCATTGCTAGTCAAAAGGGAATCTCGTTCAACCGAGCACTCGAAGAGGATTGTATTATTTATGGTGATAGCGATCGACTTGAGCAAGTCGTTCGTAATTTATTGGACAATGCCATCCATTACACGCCATCAGGAAAGTCGATTTCAATTAAATTATTCGTTCACAAAAACACTGCTGAATTAAGTATTACAGATGAAGGTAGCGGAATTCCAAAAGAAGAACTTCCTCATGTTTCTGAGCGTTTTTATCGAGTGAATAAAGCGCGCACAAGAAAAGATGGCGGCTCTGGTCTTGGACTAGCCATTGTGAATCAAATTATTAAAAAACATCGTGGCACGTTCGTTCTTCAATCTGAACAAGGCATAGGTACGACCGCTATTATACAATTACCAAGTGCAGAGAGCACTGAAATTCCACCTGTCTCCTCTTAAAATAACATACACCTTAAACAAGACAGCTCTTTTCTAGAGCTGTTTTTTATTCAACAGAAAAATAAAAAATTGGCCTTTTTTTATTAATAATTTATTCATATTTGCTTGTTACACTTTTTTCAAGTTAAGAAAAAGGAGTGACAAACTTTTGATTAGACGCTTTCAAAAATTTGATCTTTATTTATTTTTTATATTGATTTTATCTGCCATTTTAAACATTTATAACATTTGGAACAACGATACAGTGAACGCTTATTATACAGCGGCGGTCACAAGTATGATGCAAAGCTGGCATAATTTCTTCTTTGCTTCGTTCGATCCCTCAGGTTATGTCACGGTGGATAAACCACCGCTCGCCTTCTGGCTGCAAACGATCAGTGCCAAAATTTTCGGTCTGCATGGCTGGAGTGTGATCTTACCCCAAGCTTTAGCTGGCATTGGTTCTGTTTATTTAATTTACCGCCTAGTCAAACCTACATTTGGGCAGGCTGCTGCAAGATTGTCAGCACTCATTATGGCGTGCACACCAATCGCAGTTGCTGTATCTCGTACAAATAACATTGACAGCTTACTCGTTTTTATTCTTTTACTCGCAACAGCCATGATGTTCAAGGCTGTGAAACAGCAGAAGGTGCTTTGGGCGATTGCTTCTTTTGCAATGATCGGTGTCGGTTTTAATACAAAAATGCTTCAAGCGTATATGATTGTACCGGCTCTCGTCTTGTTTTACATCATTGCCTTTCGAACGACATGGAAGAAAAAGCTGTTTTCACTATTGATTTCAATGATTGTTCTTTTAGGTGTATCTGCTTCTTGGTCTATAGCAGTTGATCTCACTTCCAAAGACAATCGTCCTTATATGGGATCAAGTCAATCGAACTCAGCATTAGAATTAGCCTTTGGTTACAACGGTCTTCAGCGGTTAACTGGTCAACAGTCTGGCGGGAGAGGCGGTACAAATCAGGGTGAGGGGCAGCCACCTTCACAGCAGGGTGATCAGCAAAATGACAATGATTCATCCAACATGACTCAGCCGCCATCCAATGGTAATCAAAACAACTCAGACAATTCAAACCAATCATTCAACCAGCAACAGCCTTCTATACAAGGACCATCACGCAGTGCAAACGGGACAACACCACCTGATATGCCTTCAGGCGGTAATAGTGATGGACCTCCAAATGGCGGGGGCGGAAAGATGGGAAATGGTTCTGGCATGTTTGGAACTGGAACAAAAGGGCCATTACGCCTGTTCCAATCTGAACTGTCCGATCAAATCAGCTGGCTGCTTCCATTTGCGCTCTTCGGTGCGATTGGTATCTTCTTCTCGACAGTCTTTGAAAGAAGACGTCTCAATACAAAACAAAAAGAAACACTATTTTGGTTAGCTTGGCTTATACCCGTTGCTGCATTTTTCAGTATAGCAGGATTTTTCCATCACTATTATTTAATCATGCTGGCACCGCCAATTGCTGTATTAGCAGGAGCCGGGTGGGTTTCTATGACTCAATTGTTCCAAACAGGAACTGGCTTTAAAAAATGGCTGCTTCCTATTGCGATATTCGTCACAACCGCATTTGAAATCTTTATCCTATCCACATTTACAAGCACGATCGGTCTTGGACTAAGCATTGCAGTCGGTATCATTGGTATTGGAACGATCCTTTCTCTACTTTTGATAAAAGGAAAAGAAAAACTAAAACAATTCGTGTCTCTCATCGCCATCCTTGGCATGCTGATCGCACCACTATACTGGGCAAGCACACCTCTTCTTTATGGAGGAAACAGTATGCTTCCAGAGGCTGGTCCTCAGCTTGCAACTTCAAGGGGCAACATGAGTTCACAAGTCAATGTAAAGCTGATCAGTTATCTTGAGAAAAACAATACGGGAGAAGAATTCCTATTTGGGACAACAGATGCAACCACTGCTTCGCCTTACATTATTAAAACAGGAAAAGCTGTTATGGCATTAGGTGGATTTAGTGGATCTGATAACATTCTCACGCTTAGTGAATTCAAACAGCTCGTCAAAGACGGCAAAATCAAATACTTCTATCTTTCTGGTATGAGAGGCGGCAGCTCTGACATTCTCACTTGGATTCAAAAAAATGGAAAAGAAGTATCTACTTCTAAGTGGCAGAACAGCTCTTCATCCAAAACAAATCAGCAAACAGACAGCTCAGACAGCCAACAATCAGAACAAAATGATCAGTCAAATGGACGAATGGGCGGAATGGAGAGCGGCACTCTTTATGAACTATCCGTTGATTAATTCATCTATTAAAAGGGAGGAACGATGACTGATGGAAAAGAACATACAATATTCTGTTGTAGTCCCAGTTTATAATGAAGAACTTGTGATCCATGAATCGTATCAACGCCTTAAGACTGTTATGGATTCGACGGGAGAAGCATACGAGCTTCTCTTCGTCAATGACGGCAGTATGGACCGAACAGCTGAACTGATTAAAGGGTACTGCCAGAACGATCCGAATGTGAGACTCGTTGATTTTTCTCGTAACTTTGGGCATCAAATTGCCATTACAGCGGGAATGGATTATGCAAAGGGAGAAGCTGTCGTCGTGATTGATGCGGATTTACAAGATCCACCTGAATTGATTTTAGACATGATTGAAAAATGGAAGGAGGGCTATGAGGTCGTATACGCAGTCCGTACCATGCGAAAAGGCGAAACAGTTTTCAAAAAGTATACCGCTTCCCTTTTCTACCGAGTGTTACGTCAAATCACCGAAGTAGATATTCCACTTGACACCGGCGACTTTAGATTGATAGATCGTAAAGTATGTCATGAAATGAGAAAAATACGTGAGAAAAATCCATTTGTCCGCGGGTTAGTGAGCTGGGTCGGCTTCAAACAGGTTGCGGTAGAATATATTCGGGATGAGCGGCTGGCAGGAGAAACAAAGTACCCTCTCAAAAAGATGCTCAAGCTCTCGATGGATGGGATCACATCTTTTTCTTACAAACCTTTAAAACTAGCCAGTGTGGCAGGTATTGGCCTTTCAGCAATTGGCTTCATTTCGATGTTTCTAGTTTTATATTTAAAGCTTTTTACAAACAGCACCATCACCGGCTGGAGTTCATTAATTGTCATTCAGCTATTCTTTAGCGGGATTATCCTCTTTATGTTAGGCATGATCGGAGAGTATATTGGCCGAATCTACGATGAAGCCAAGGACCGGCCGCTTTATATCGTCAGAGATAGCTATGGCCTTCAGGCAAAGCCACATCCAGTTCAATCCCCTGTACATTTCAAGCAATATAAACAGCATTAAAAAAAGCGTGCGAGACCTCTTCAGAAGGTCCTGCACGCTTTTTAGCTTATACGGCTGTTTCAAACCGTTTTCTATTAATAAAGAAAGAAAGTGTAATGATTAAATAAATGCACATTGTGACCAGCGTTTGGACAATGGGTGTATTTAAAACAACGCCGACAAAAATGGCCATGATCGCAATGACGGAAAACCACGTTGTGAAAGGATACAGCTTCACGCGATATCCGCCTGGCTGTGCGACGCTTCGAGATTTCAAATGACCAACGGCAATGATAAACCAGATGAATAGAACTGTGTAACTTAAAGAGCCCATCAAGTAATTAAACGTTTGACTACCTACAAAAAGAGAAATCAACACAGCTGCATACAAGGTAGATGTACATACAAGGATCGCTCGAACAGGCACTTGTTGTTTTGACAGTTTAGAGAATCCTTTCCATACACGGCCATCCATTGCCTGTGTAAATAGTACCCTTGAAGAAGCATACAGACCAGAGTTCATAGAAGACAAGATCGCTAATAAAATAATCCCGTTCATGATATCACTTGCATATGGCACACCAATCGTTGCAAACACTGTGACGAATGGGCTCACTTGTTCATTATTTACTTGATTCCAAGGAATTAAGCTGACGATGATGAAGAACGGAAGTACATAAAAACCGATGATTCGTACAAATGTACTTTGAATGGCTTTTGGGATGACTTTTTCAGGGTTTTTCGTTTCTGCTAATGTAACCCCAATCATTTCAGTTCCGCCATATGAATACACGACCACCAGCATTGCCGCAATTAAGCCGCCCGTTCCATTTGGGAAAAATCCTCCGTGGTCGGTTAAGTTGGATAATCCCGGTGCTGCATGCTGTCCGAATGAGACAAACAGCATCGTTAACCCGATGATAATAAATAAAAGAATGACAGCAATTTTAATAGAAGCTAACCAGTACTCTGTCTCAGCAAACATTTTGACTGAACAAACATTGATCAATGTCACAACAAGTGAAATGATTAACACAAGTGTCCAAATCGGTACTTGTGGGAACCAGTACTGAATAAAGATGGCAGACACGATCGCTTCTGCTGCAATGTTCAACACCCACATTTTCCAATAGATCCAGTCTAAGAAATAGGCGGGGTATTTGCCTAACACAGGTTCAATTAAATCACGGAATGTTCTAGCGCCAGGTCGTGCAACTGTCATTTCGGCAAGTCCTTGCATAATAAATAATAAAATAAGACCACCAATCATATATGCCAAAATGACAGCAGGACCCGCGATATCAATGGCAGAACTGCTTCCTTTAAACAGACCAGCACCAATGGCTCCCCCAAGTGCGAGCATCATGATATGCCTTGACGTCATTGTTCGTTTTAACTGTACATGTTCCTTTTCCATTTTCTATAGCTCCTTTAAATTTGAATCTTCAGACAAATATAAGATAAAAGCATATAAAAAAGGCCAGTCATCTCCTCGAAGAGACGACTGACCTTTCAACCGCGTTACCACTCTTATTGACTCAGACATAGCTGAATCCAACTTGAAACCCGATAACGGAGGTCACACGTAAAGACTTACTATTCATTCAGTCTTACCGCTCCTTGAGCGAGTTCAATGATTCGTTTTACTGCGTTGCACCAACCCGCAGCTCTCTTAGAAAACGGATATTCATTTACTATTCTCAAGTCAAAGCGTTTATAGTCAATTTGTCTATTTATCAAAGATTTTATTTTTTAAATATACTGACTAACCACGCAATTGTCAACAGCCTTTTTCCGACATTTCCTTTTAACGAATCCAAACGGCTACTTCATCCATTGGACGACGCGTTTTTCCGCGCTTTGGCTCAACGACTCGATACCCAAAGGCAGCCATGACAGAGATGTCGTACTGACCATCTTCAAGTAATCCTTCTTCCTCAAGCATACGATGAATTTCATCGTAGCTGAATCCCTCAACAGGGCATGAATCAATGCCGATTTGTGCCGCAGCTGTCATCATATTTCCAAGGGCAATATACGTTTGTTTGGAAGCCCAATCGAAGAGCGTACGGTCAGTTTCCATCAAATGAAGATCATTCTCTTGGAATTGTTTGTAGCGTTCTTTTACCATCTCAAACGTTTCGTCTGTCATTCCTTTGATTTCCTTATTGATGTATTCTGCATATGGTGAATCATACCGGGCGTCTGTTCTTGCCAAAATGATCACAAAATGGCTGGCAGTTGGCAGCTGCTTTTGCGCCCCCCATGTATATTCTTTTAATTTCTCTCTAAATGCTTCATTTTGAACGACGAGGAACTTCCAAGGCTCAAATCCGACAGAGCTTGGGGAAAGTCTTCCTGTCTCTAAAATGAACGCAAAATCATCTTCTGGAATCTTTTTCGCCGGGTCAAACTCTTTTGTCGCATGACGGAATTCATACGCCTCAATGATTTCTTTTTTTAATTGCTCTTTGTCTCGCATGGTATTCATCCTTTCTAGTGAACGGTTAGGGTGTGAAGTTTCACCAATCCAATTTCTTTCCATTCCCATATAGAAATTGTTATGATAAGAAAACAAACAACCCGATGTGTGATGTGATATCTCTATGGTAAAAGAAAAGCTTCCTTTGATTCAAGTACGCACATTTTTGTTCGTTAGGTACAATCATGTTCGTTTATCACCCATTTCGTCTTAGAAAGGAGCGTAAAGATGAGTGCACCATCCAATCCAGTCAGTATTGTCAATCATGGCTGTCCCGTTTCAACCACCTCGAGTGTAATAGGAGGAAAATGGAAAGGAGTGATCCTTTATCATTTGACTTGCGGTCCAAAACGATACAATGAATTACGCCGGCTTCTGCCAAGAATTTCTCAGCGTGTTCTTACGCTGCAATTGCGCGAACTAGAACAAGACGGCATTGTTCACAGAGAAGTCTATGAGGAGGTCCCTCCTCGTGTCGAATATTCACTCACTTCTCTAGGAGATACGTTAAAGCCTATCATCTTCGCTATGCGTGAATGGGGCGAATCCTATGGAAAAGAAGTGCGCCCAAAAGAAAAAAGCTGCCATCTTTAGCAGCTTTTTTTATGATGAAATCGCCGTTGATTCTTGCTGTGGATCATCCTTCACAAACAGGATGCCAAGCTGATGATGCTCCCCTTCGTAAGAAGCGCGTTTCTCAAACCTTGTCTGACCATTCAAGCCAATGATCTCAAGCTTTGCCAGAGCACGATTGGTTTGAAGGGCTTCGTAAAATTCCGAAACGGTTTTGACTTCGATTCCATTCACCTTTGTAATGACTTCTCCGATCTCAAGCTTTAAATCAGCTGCTGGTGTATTCGGAATGATACCGAGCACCATTAGCCCTTGATTACGCTTAGAGAAGTAGAATGGAGCCGCATTGTCGTTGACTCGCTGTTTCCATGAAAGGAAAGCTCTACCGGCAATCGCTATTAATACAGCTCCCCATGCAATCGGCTCAAACCAAATACTTGCAGCACCTAGTAAAGCAACAGCAAGTCCAAGCATGAGAATACGCCGAGCTGTAATTTGAATGCTCACAATTGGCAGCGATCCTTGAATCCGCTGCCCGAAACCGATGATGTATGGAATCAAAATAAAAGAAAAGCTTTGATCGTGTACTTGAAGCACCGGCCACCATGGCAGAGAAGAAGTAAATTCACCTGCCGGCATCAGCAAAACAAGCGGTAAAAGCCACAGACGGTTTGCCCGCTGCTGGCCAATCAAAAGTCCTCTCGCACTCATCACCATTGCAGGCGATGTTCGTAAATGCGCCGTTCGATAGGCTAGAATCCCCTCGGTCATTAATAAAAGACCTAGCAGAATGACAACGGCTGATGCATTCATCATTGAGAGCTGCGGCAGCCATGAATGGCTCACTTGGACATACAATAGTCCAAGTGCCGCAATAAAACTGAAACCGAGTGTGTATGCAGACGAAAGCGCACTCGCCTTAAAGAATAAAGAGCAAACGATGGTCATCGCTGCAATCAGCACGATGAATCCAGGCGGGAGGGCAATCCCTAAGCCTACTGAAATAATGGATAAGCAAATTCCTAGAATCCATCCCTTTGAATATGTAAATTTAAGTTCATCGTATACATCTTCTATTCTTGTTTGAAACGCTTTTCTCTCCCGCTTTACGCGGATGTAGCCATGTAACAGGCTGATTAATATCATGAAATAAAAAAGAGGGTGGATTAAAAACAGACCGACCGCTTTTAATCCAGCTCCCATCCACTCCGAGCTCATTATCGTTCACCGCCCAAGTCAAGCATTTTCTCTTATTCTATCAAATAAATCGATGCTTGACACCAGGTTTATTTCTCCTGATTCATCCAAAGTGTGACATTCGACAGTGAAAAATCTTTTAAGTAGTGATTGACATCTACATCTAGTATGCCGCCGAGCAGCTGCATCGACCTCTTGATGTCGGTTAAGTTTATACCAAGTCTCTTATGATTATCCATTAAATAATTGAAGTATATCTCAGCACAGTCTTCATCGATTTCGTCGACTGATTCTACCGTTGTGTAATTGACCAAGTACCTGCTCAACAGCATGAGCAGACTTAATGCCTTTGTAGCGGAAAACGTCACATCTTTCGTACGACTCTTAAGCTCCTCTACCAACTCGTAATATTTTTTCTCTCTCACAATACTTGCCCTTTTCAATTGTGTACCCCCATTTACTAGTTCTTTTAAGAAAAGCGCAAACCTCGGTACAGCTTAATGCTCAAGCTGAATATCCGCAAAAAATAAAATATTTAAAATGAGTGCTACTTTATATTGTAAGAATTATTTATGTAACATACAACTTTCAAAAGTTTCATTTTCATGACATGTTTAAATCAACAGAAAGTCTCTTATATAAATATGTTATCGGGTAAAATTGAAGGAATGTTATGTTTTTTGTAAAATAAATGAACATATTTCTCGATATAATATATTTTTAAGAAGAAACTATTACATGTTTGTGACACTTATGAACCAAAAAAAAGAGGCATTTATTCGCCTCTTTATTTTTTAAGATATAGTGCTTTTAGTGCAGTCTGCAGTTGAAGATCATTTTTTTCATAGGATTTCACTTCATCCACCATTTTGTTCATCATTTTCGCTGTCTTCAGATCAATTACACCTGATTTATTAAGATTGTATGTGCTTTGGAAGGCTAATACCGCCTTTTTCGTTTCTTCATCAAAGTAGCCGTCTACTCTGCCGGGGTCGAATGACAAGCCCTTTAATAGCGTCTGTGCTTGTCTCACTTCTTCATTGTTCATATCAAGCTGAAGAGGTTCTTTCAGCTGAAGCGGACCTACAGTAAAGTAATCTGGCTGATGAATCGCAATGGTCGGTACGACACCTTTTTTGTGAATCCAATTCCCTTTTGGCGTGAGCCATTTATACAACGTTAATTTAATGTTACTGCCGTCACCCATTGGAACCGCCTGCTGCACAGTGCCTTTGCCAAAGGAGACATCACCGACAACTTCATATTTTCCGGCTTCTTTCATAGCACCTGCAAGTATTTCAGAAGCGGAGGCACTGCCTTTATCAATTAAGACATTAACTGGGTAAGGCTTCTGTTCCTTCCGCTTTGAAAAATATCGTTTCCTGTCGCCGTTCCGTTCTGCAATTTGAATATATGGCTGATCCTTTGTAATAAAGTGCTTTAAAATGTCTTCTACACTTTGCAGATAGCCGCCAGGGTTTCCTCTCACATCAAGCACAAGGCCTTCTATGCCCTTTTTCTCGAGCTGTTTCAGGCTTGACGTGAAATCCTTCGCAGTATCTTCTGAAAAGCTTGAGATCGCGATATAGCCTGTTTTATGTCCATTTACCTCTTTCACAGAGGAAGTCACGGTTTCAAGCGGGATTTCTTCTCGTTTGATTTGGAAGGTTAACTCTTTTTCAATCCCATTTCGTCTGATTTTCAGAGCGACGGATGTTCCTTTTTTCCCTCTTATTTTCAGTACAGCATCGTTTAAGCTTTTTTCTTTCATCGACTCACCATCAATGCTGATGATTTCATCTTTCGGCTTTAATCCTGCTTTTGCTGCAGGGGATTTTTTAAAGGCAGAGACGATAATGATTTTTCCTTCATCCATCCCCACTTCTGCCCCAATTCCCTCAAAAGAAGAATCAAGCGAATCAGAAAATTGCTTGGCAGTTTGCTTGTCCATGTATACTGAATATGGATCATTTAAAGTTGAAAGCATTCCTTGAATGGCGCCTTCAAGCAGTTTTTGGCGATCCACTTCCTCTACATATTCATTCGAAATAAGGTCATAGGCTTTCTCAATTTTCTCCATCCCATTCTCTTTCGCCTTATCACTTGATTGAGCTTGTCCAGCCATTGCGGCAGCTGCTTGCGGTGACTCCGCATGAGTTCCCTCTTTATGCGTCATCACCCCTGCACTAATTAATAGAACGACACTTGCCATAATAGATGCGATTTGTTTTTTCATATTTGGCCTCCTTCTTCAACTCTTCCTGATGACCTGAGTTATTATATGCCAGAAGAAGGGATTTCATGTAAAGACATTCTGCCGCGAAGGCTTGACTAATTATTTTATTAGGTGTAATTTTTATTTTGTTATGATCGAGAAGGAGTCTTCGCTATGTATATTATATTGACGATGCTATTATTAGGAATTTTATTAGGATTTGTAGGAGCAGGCGGGGCTGGTTTTGTCATCGCATTGCTTACGTTAATTTTTGATATCCCTATCCATACCGCACTTGGGACGTCTTTAGCCGCAATGGCATTTACGACGTTATCAGGTGCATACAGCCACTACAGGGAAGGGAATATTCAGCTGAAACCTGGTTTGATTGTCGGAGCTTTGGCTTGTGTGGCTTCCTTTGCAGGAGCTAAGATTGCTCCTTTTATTCCAGAAGGAAATCTGCACTATTTAACAGCCGGAATGCTCTTTTTATCCGCTGTGTTTATGATGATCAAATTATTTGTTCTGAAGGAAGAAGCTGAGCAGCAGCCGCTTTCTTCACGTCAGCTGCTTATAAGGGGTATTATTTTAGGACTTGTATCTGGATTGCTGTCAGGTATGTTTGGTATCGGGTCCGCACCATTTATCCAAGTAGGACTTTTGATTTTACTGAGACTTTCCATTCGGCAGGCAGTTGG
The DNA here is from genome assembly GCF_046535585.1 of Bacillus sp. SIMBA_005. NCBI lineage: Bacteria > Bacillati > Bacillota > Bacilli > Caryophanales > Bacillaceae > Bacillus > Bacillus sp. SIMBA_005. The sequence continues at coordinate 342,910 of NZ_JAWRWI010000005.1, forward strand.
CACGACGATGCTTGTCATTATTCCGATTTCCATCGGTGGTGGAATTGGATATATTACAGAGGGCTATGTTGATTTTATCTTACTCATTCAAATTTTAATCGGAACAGTATTAGGGGCTTATATTGGCGCAAAATTCACACGTCTTGCACCGAAGCTTTTATTAAAATCAGCTGTACTGCTAACACCTATTATTGCCGGTATACTGCTGTTATTTTAATTTTATTTAGAATAAAAAAAGCCGATAACATGATGTTATCGGCTTTTTGATTAGCGGATATATTGCGCTGGGTTGACTGCATTTGATTTAGCACCATTCCATAATCCTTTATGAATTTCAAAATGGAGATGCTGACCATGTGACTGGCCTGTATTCCCCATATATCCAAGGAATTGTCCTTGCTCGACTCTCTGCCCTGTGGACACACTTCTTGTAGATAGGTGGGCATATACCGTTTGATAAGTCTGTCCATTGATATTATGCGTAATGAATATCACGTTCCCGTAGCTTGATGAGTAGCTTGAGTTCGTGACTGTTCCAGATGCTGCTGCGACGACAGATACTGTGCCTTTTGCTGCAATATCTAATCCAAAGTGGTTTCCGCCAGAACGCCCGCCAAAGCCAGATGAGAAGCGCCCTGCAGCTGGTTTAATAAAACCTGAGCTGCTTGCTGGTGTATCAGATACTTGATCTGAGCCGCCACTTTGAGGTGCAGGTGCACTTTTTTCAGCAGCTGCTTGTTCTGCTTTCTTTGCTTCTTCCTTTTGTCGGCGTGCTTCCTCAGACTTCACAGCCGCTTTTTGGTTCGTTAGAATTTCTTGTTCATTTTCGAGTTTGCCTAATTCATCATGGGCATGGTTCTTTTTATCTGTTACATCCCCTAAGATTTTCTCTTTTTCTTTTTGCTGTTTAGACAAATCCTTTTTCAACTCTTCTAGCTCTTTCAGAGATGTTTCAAGTCCACTTAGCTGATTATTTAGCTCTGCTTCTTTTTGCTCCACCAGCTTTAAATCATTTTCATGTTCTGTAATCATGTCTTTGTCTGCTTCGACAATGGTTGTGACAGCTCCAACACGACCGACAAAATCACTAAAGCTGCGAGCACCCAGCAGCACATCTAAATAGTTGATCGTACCGCCGCTTTTTTGCATCGAACGAATTCGATCTTTGAAAATAGCTTTTCTTTTTTCAATTCGATCATTGATGACTTGAATGTCCTTTTTTAGTTTCTTGATCTCTTGCTTCGTTTGTTTGACTTCTTTTTCTTTTTCTGCCACTTTTTCAGTTGCAGCACTTACCTTATGATCAATCTTTTCAATTTCTTTTTTGAGCTTTGATTCTTTCTTTTCAAGCTTAGCCAGCTCTGATTTCTTTTTCTTCAAAGTTGATTCAGTCTTTGATGTTTTCTCTTCGATTTGTTGACGCTTTTGATCTAGGTCTTCGTATGCGAATGCACGATTCTCATTCCCTGGAATATATAGCCACGTTGTTCCAATAAACGCTGCCATTCCAGCCATCATCAGCTTTCTTTTCAAAACGATATTCCCCTCCTATGACAACTGCCTGCATGAAGAGTCGACCGGATGAACTGGTTCAACCGGTCACACCTTCTATCAAATTCTCGAGTGCTGCCATCAAAAATAGATTTATACTTTTAAGAATTTACGGATGGACGTCAAGCTTCCCCATACACCAATGATTGCACCGATCAAAAGAAGGACCAGTGACACTTGATAAACAAACGGGTTATATGGAAGCATGGAAATAAATGAGCCTTGTACTCTCGGTGCCACCCAGCCCACTGCATATTGATATGTGCCAAGTAATAGAGCAATTGGTATAATGGAACCAAATACACCAAGCAGTAATCCTTCAATAAAGAATGGCCAGCGGATAAACCAGTTCGTTGCACCTACAAGCTTCATAATCTCGATTTCTTTACGTCTAGCAAAAATCGTAATTTTGATCGTATTTGAGATCAAGAACATGGCTGTAAATAAAAGCCCAATAATAAGCGCAATCCCTACATTTCGCGCCACTCCGACCACATTAAAGAGTCGGCTGACTTCTTCTTTACCATAGGTTACTTTATACGTACCTTTTAGGTTTTCTAATTTCTTCGCAACTTTTGGTGTATCGTGTGGATCTGATGTTTTCACAATAAACGCATCGTTTAATGGGTTTTCTTGATCAACAAGTCCCATGGATTGTCCATTTTCACCAAAGCTTTTAATCAGTGCTTTTAGTTCATCATCCTTGGATGAGTATTTCACATCACTGATTTCAGGAATCTTCTCAATTTCTGCTTTTAATTCATCCTGCTGCTTTTGATTCGCGGTTAAATCGATTAGAACTTTTACTTCTACTTCTTTCTCAGCGTTCGATGCCATGTTATTCAAGTTGAGCATAATCACAAGAAAAACCCCAACTAAAATCAATGTGACAGTGACCGCACTAATTGATGCAAATGTCATCCACGTGTTTCTTCCAAGTGAACGGAAGCTCTCACGTAAATGCCGCGAGAGAGTTTTAATCATAAATGCCGTACTCCCCTCTTGCTTCGTCACGCACAATCATTCCATCTTCGATTGCGATGACGCGTTTCTTCATGCTGTTTACAATCTCTTTGTTATGTGTTGCCATAACGACTGTTGTTCCTCGGTTATTAATCTCTTCGAGTGTCTTCATGATTTCCCAAGATGTGTCTGGATCAAGGTTTCCTGTCGGCTCGTCTGCAATGACTACCTCAGGATTATTCACGATCGAGCGAGCGATGGATACACGCTGCTGCTCACCGCCAGACAGCTGGTCAGGAAATTGTCGCGCTTTGTGCTTGAGCTGTACCAAATCAAGTACATCCAGCACTTTTTTCTTAATGATTTGAGGCTGTTCCCCAATGACTTCGAGAGCAAATGCCACGTTCTCAAACACAGTGAGAGTTGGGAGTAGTTTGAAATCTTGGAATACTACGCCAATTTCTCTTCTTAAGTAAGGTATTTCTTTTTCCTTAATCGAGCCTAAATCTTTGCTATTAATTAAGATTTTCCCTTTGGTTGGCTTCTCTTCACGATACATCATTTTGATGAAAGTGGATTTACCAGCACCACTGGGACCAACAACATACACAAACTCTCCTGGGTGGATAGAGACATTGATTCCATTGATCGCCTTTACACCGTTAGGATAGATCTTGTAGACTTCCTTCATTTCAATCATGTAATCACCTAATCTTTTCTTATTTCTGACTAACAGCTTATCATGATGTTTTGACAGTAATCGTCAAAACACGTTATGTATGGTCACGCACATACCCTTCGATACGCACAAGCAATTTATGTCCTTTTCATCCAAAAAGATGAAAAAATTGAATCGTCTAAATTTCAACAACTCCAATTATACGTCATGAATCGACGCAATGGTATTACATTTATGTTTCAAAACTTATAGTTAAAAGGTAAAAACAACATTCAAAACCGAAAAACATGTCTTTTTACCCTTATTTTTTAAATAAAATTTAATATAATACGTTTTCATACTATTCAAAAGTCTTTTTCTACATATAAAAACAAAAAAACCTTGTCGATTAGACAAAGGTTTTATTTTTTCTCTGCAAGCCACTTTGCTACTTCTTTTGCTTGCTTCTCATCTACCATTCCGCTTGGCATAGAGCCTTTACCATTCTGTGCAATATCTGCAATTTGGCTTTCATTATATTTCTTCCCTACTTCTTTCAGGCTTGGGCCGCCTCCGCCAGATAGGTCTTTCCCATGACAGCCAATACAGTTTTGCTGATAAATTTCCTCACCACTGCTCACAGTTGAAGCACTTTTGCTGCCTTCTTTTTTACTGTCACTGCTGCTTGAATTTCCTCCACAAGCCGCAAGAACAAGAAGCATCGCTGCAAACAGCATCATTAATCCGCTCTTTTGCATCAATTTCCCTCCCCTACAATCATTTGGTCAACGCTATTATATCCTTGTTTACGCCCTTTTAAAACCCTCACCAAGCACCTCTTTTGCATCCATTACGATGACAAATGCTGATGCATCGATTGCTTTCACCACTTGTTTCAACTTTGTGAATTGTGACTGCCCAACGACACACATCAAAATTGGACGGTCATGGTCAGTATATCCTCCGACTGCTGAGATTTTTGTGACACCACGGTCAATTTGATCAAACACTGCCTGTCTAACTTCATCCTCATGCCCTGTAATGATCATCGCCATTTTCGAATGACTGAATCCGGCCTGTACGACATCAATCGTTTTACTTGAAATAAATACACCAATGACAGCGTACAGTCCCTCTTCAATCCCGAAAACAGTCATCGCAGCCAGTACAATTAGGCCATCCATCATCGCTAGACAAGTGCCAAGCGTGAGGCCTGTATATTTATTGATGATTTTGGCAGCGAGTGCCGTTCCACCTGTTGACCCATTTCCAAGGAACACGAGCCCTATTCCGATCCCAATCACTACTCCGCCAAAAATGGCTGCTAAGAGCGCTTCATGTGTCACTGGTGCAATATGTCTTGTGACAAACACCATCAAAGGTAAGAAAATAGAGCCAACGAGCGTTTTCACTCCGAATGTACCGCCTAATAAATAAAAACCAGCGATAAACAGCGGAATATTGAGCCCCCACTGCACATATGCCGCCTCAAAGCCGAATGACTGCATAATCGTACTAATACCGCTCACACCACCTGCGGCAATCTGATTCGGTAATAATAACGTATTAAATCCAATCGCCACAATGGCTGATCCAATTAAAATGAACAAGTAATTTTTCGCTTCAATCCATAATTGTGAATGTCCCTGCTTCATGTCTTTCTTCCTCCGTTACTTCTGAATGCACACCTATTTTAAGCCCTCCTATTACGAATGTAAATAACAGCCAAATGCAGTGCTAATGGATTAATACTTTATCACACAAACGGACCAGCGTACTTGCCGTTTGGTATAGGAGCAAATGATGGTATATTTAATATGTACATGAGAAAGAAGGGACATGCGATGAAGAAAATACTGAAGATCACAGGCATTACATTACTTGCACTGATCATTTTGGCTTTTGGTGCTTTCTATACATGGAGCCGCTTTACATACGGACCATCTGCCGCATTAAAAAAGCAAGTAAACATCGAGCAAGTAGAACATAAAAACGACGTATATACATTTGCATCAACAAAAAGCGATACAGGCATCATTCTCTACCCAGGAGCAAAGGTAGAACCACTTTCGTACGCCTATATCGGGAATGAATTGATGAAAAAAGGCTATTCAGTCTTTATCCCTGACATGCCATTTTCGTTTGCAATTTTTCATACAAATAAAGCACAAGATATCATGAAAGATCATCAAACGATCAAACACTGGTATATTGGCGGACATTCACTTGGTGGAACAGCTGCCGCTATGTTTGCAGAAAAAAATCAGCGCAAGCTCGACGGTCTTTTTTTCCTTGCATCTTATCCAGCATCAGATGAGCTGGAATCATCGTCCTTGAATATCCTCTCTATATCAGGTGAAAAGGATGGACTTGCGACACAAGAGAAAATCATGAAGTCGAAAACAAACCTGCCGTCTCAAACTGTTTATCATGAAATAAAAGGCGGGAACCATGCTCAGTTTGGCATGTACGGTAAACAAAAAGGTGATCAGCCAGCGGACATTCAAGTCCTCACACAGCAAAAGGAGATCATTCAAACGATGCTTGAATGGCTAAAACCAGCAAAAAAGCTCCCGTAATGGGAGCTTTCAGCTTGTAGACAAAGTCTACAAGCTTTTTTGTATAATAAGGGTAATAACACAAGTCTGTGGGGGATGAACA